>NZ_JBIUZW010000001.1:501340-945947 GCF_044745245.1 Herbaspirillum sp. NPDC087042
CGCACGCGGCGCTCGGCCTGGGCGGTGAACAGTTCCTTGGGCAGTTGCATGCCCTTGGGGTCCATGCCGCGCTGTGCCATGTCCTGGCGAGCCATTTCGGCCAGGCGCTCGACGTCCTGCTCGATCAGGGCCTTGGGGACTTCCAGGTCGGATGCCTTGATCAGGGCATTCATGACGCTGTCCTTGGTCTTGGCCTTGGTGCGGGCGGTGACTTCGCGCTCCAGGTTCTTCTTGATGTCTTCGCGCATCTTGGCCAGATCGCCGTCTTCGATGCCCAGGGACTGAGCGAAGACTGCATCGACTTCAGGCATGTGCGCCCATTCGATCTTCTTGACGGTGATGGTGAACTCGGCGGTCTTGCCGGCCACATCCTTGCCGTGGTAATCCTCGGGGAAAGCCAGCGGGAAGGACTTGGACTCGCCCACCTTCAGGCCGATGGTCGCAGCTTCGAATTCCGGCAGCATGCGGCCTTCGCCCAATACGAACGGGAAGGCATCCGCCTTGCCGCCCTGGAATTCCACGCCGTCGATCTTGCCGACGAAGTCGACGGTCACGCGGTCGCCGTTCTGGGCCGACTGGTCAGCACCGCCGTCGCCGTGCGCGCCTTGCTCGCCCTTGACGTGGTAGTGCACGCGCTGCTTGCGCAGGATGTCGATGGTCTTGTCGATTTCAGCGTCGGAGACCGAGGCAACGGTCTTCTCGACGTCGGCACCGGCCAGCTCGCCCACGGCGACTTCCGGATAGATTTCGAAGGTCGCGTCGAAGGCCAGTTGACCTTCACCGGCTTCTTCGCTGGTCTTGGGTTCGATACGGGGGAAGCCTGCCACGCGCAGGTCGTTCTCGACGGCGGCGTCATTGAATGCGCGGCCGACCTTGTCGTTCAAGACTTCGGTTTCGACCTGGTAGCCGAACTGGGCGGCAACCATCTTCATCGGCACTTTACCCGGACGGAAACCCGGTGCCTTGGCGGTACGGGCGCGCACCTTCAGGCGCTTTTCCACTTCAGCCTGAACATCGGCCAGCGGGAAAGTCAGGGTCATACGACGTTCGAGTTTGCTCAGGGTTTCGACTGCAGTTGCCATTTAAATCGTCCAAATGTTAAGAATTCCGTAAGCCGGAGCATTTTTCCTGCGTCCCAATCAGACCTGATTGATGGATTGCAGACGTCAAGCGCCCTGCCCGGCCGCGCTAAAGCTCGCTATTCTATACGCAAAAAGCGCCGATAGTCCAAAATTGGCCTTGCCGCATTGCAAACAGCCGCAAAAGCCTGCAGAAGGCCGCCCAGCCAGGCCTGGCGCGGGCTGCGGGGGATTCAGCCCGCCCCCTTGATTGCCCGTCAGCAAAAGCAAACCGAAAAGAATTTAGTGAATTTCATTCATTTGACGGGAATCGGCGTGGCCGCGGACATGGGCACAGCTGTCACGGCGTTCATCGGGCTGCCATCGATGAGCTTGTCGGAATAGGTCAGGTAGACCAGGGTATTGCGTTTGGCATCGACCACCCGCACCACATGCAGGCGCTTGAAGAGGATAGACATGCGCTCGCTGAAGACGTCCTCCTGGACCGGCAGCTTTTCCTTGAACTGCACCGTGGGCGCCACCTGGCGGCAGGCGATGGAGGCCTCGGACTTGTCCTCGGCCAGCCCCACCGTGCCCTTGACGCCACCGGTACGCGCGCGGGAGACATAACAGGTCACCCCGGCGACCTTGGGATCGTCATAGGCCTCGATGACCACGCGGTCGTTCTTGCCCAGCCAGCGGAAGGCCGTACTGACCTCGGCCAGGTTCTCGGCCGCTGCCGCCTGCGGGAAAGTGGCGGCGACCGCGCTGGCCGCCAATATCGCGCCAACCAGGGCGCGTGCTGTATGAATCATGGGATACCTGTTGAGATAGAGGCGAATGATGAGCTGCCGGATGGGGTTGGGCGCATCGCACCGGGAAGTCCGGTGCCGCCACCTCCCCCTCCATTCGCGCAATTATCCAGTACCTTGGATGAATTGGCACCTCTTCAACAGCTACCCTGTCGCCCGATCAATGACCGTGGCTGGCCTTGACCACCCCGTCGTGGCGGCGCGTCTGGCGGCTCAGCATCAGGGTCACGACTGCGGACAGTGCCAGCGATGCGGCCACCACGTACAAGCCGGCCGTATAGCTGCCCGTCGTGTTCTTGAGCCAGCCGATGGCAAACGGCCCCACGAAACCGCCCAGGTTGCCCAGCGAGTTGATCATCGCAATGCCGGCAGCTGCGCCCGCACCGGAGAGGAAGGTGCTGGGCATGGCCCACAGGGGTGCCTTGGCCGAACTGATCCCCACGTTCACGATGACCAGCGACAGCACCACGAACAGCGCGGTCGAGGCATTGCCCGCCAGGAGGAAGCCGGCGCATGCCAACACGCAAGGCAAGACCACATGCCAGGTACGCTCGCCGGTACGGTCCGAATGACGCGCCCAAAGAACCATGGCGACCACCGCCACGACGCTTGGCACACCCGCCAGCAAACCGGTCTCAAACGGGCTGAAACCGAATTCGCGGATCATCAGCGGCGCCCACAGGCCCAGGGTGTAGAGGCCAGCGGAGGTACCGAAATAGATCAGCGCCAGGGCCAGGACGCGCAGGTCTTTCAATGCGCTCCAGGCGCTGGCCGTATGCCCATGACCGCCCTTCTTGGCATCGGACTCGACCTTCAGGCGCGCGATCAGCCACTCTCGCTCATCCTGCTGCAACCATTCGGCCTGCTCCGGCTTGTCGGTCATGTACTTCAACACCACGAAACCCAGGACGATGGCCGGTGCTGCCTCGATGATGTAGAGCATCTGCCAGTCCGCCAGACCAAAGACGCCTGGCAATTGCATGATGGCGCCCGACAGGGGCGAGCCCAGCGCAACGGAAATGGGGGCGGCGGCCATGAACCAGGCTGCCGCGACTGCCCGCTGCTTGGCCGGGAACCACAGCGACAGGTAGAGGATGATGCCCGGGAAGAAGCCCGCCTCCGCCACGCCCAGCATGAAGCGCAGGACATAGAAGCTGTTCGGACCGACGGCAAAGGCCGAAATGGCCGAGATCAGCCCCCAGGTCACCATCACCCGCGCGATCCAGATGCGCGCGCCGACCTTGTGCAGGATCAGGTTGGATGGCACTTCAAAGAGGAAATAGCCGATGAAGAACAGCCCTCCTCCCAGGCCGAAAGCGGTCGGCGACAGGCCCAGCTCCTTGTTCATCGTGATGGCGGCGAAGCCAACATTGACCCGGTCAAGAAAGCTGATGAAATAAAGCAGCATCACGAATGGGATGATGCGCCACATGAGTTTGCGGGAAACGCGTGTTTCGATATCGGTTGTCATTGTCTCCTCCTTCGAGCTTGAGTCCGGTTGCTAAATGGTGTTGTTCTGCCGGGGTTGTTCTGCCCTCTGGCCCCTTGCAAGGCGGCCGACGGCTTCTGTTCTGGTCCGGTACTGCCGTTTGACTGCCTGAGCCTGGCTCAGGCGATTTGTGCGAGTCGCAGCAAATTCGTTGTTCCTGGCGCGCCAAAAGGCATGCCAGCTGAAATGACCACCGTCTGGCCGCTGCTGCCAAAACCTTCGTCGCGGACGGTCCTGCAGGCCAGTTCACTGACCTCACCCGCATCCACGATCTCGTGACAGAGCACCGCATGCACGCCCCAGACAAGCGCCAGGCGCCGTGCGATATCGCGGCTGGGGGTCATGCCGAGGATAGGGGTGCCCGGACGCTCCCGCGCCATGCGCAGCGCCGAATAGCCGGAGGTCGTATAGGCCACCGTGGCCGCCGCGCTGAGCAGCGCCGCCACATGGCGCATGGCATAGCCGATGGCGTCGGAGAACTCGGCACGTGGCGCCGAATGCGATACGGCAATCGCTTCGCGGTAGTAAGGGTCGGCCTCGGTCCGGCCGATGATGAGGTCCATCGTACGCACGGCCTCGACCGGCCAGGCACCGCTGGCCGACTCGGCCGACAGCATCACGGCATCGGCACCGTCATAGATGGCCGTGGCAACGTCGGAGGCTTCAGCGCGCGTGGGGACCGGTGCGGTGACCATGGATTCCAGCATCTGCGTGGCCACGATCACCGGCTTTCCGGCCTTGCGGCAGGCACGTACGATGCGCTTTTGCAGCGCCGGCACCTGCTCGGCAGGGAGCTCCACGCCGAGGTCGCCGCGCGCCACCATCACGGCATCGGAGGCATCGACAATATCGTCCAGCAGCGCGATGGCGGCGGGCTTTTCAAGCTTGGCCACGATGGCCGCACGCTCCCCCACAATGGCGCGCACCTCGCGGATGTCTTCAGGCCGCTGCACGAAGGACAAGGCGACCCAGTCGATCCCCAGTTCCAGCCCGAAGTCGAGGTCGCGGCGGTCCTTGGCGGTCATGGCCGAGACGGGCAGCACCACGTCCGGCACATTCACACCCTTGCGTTCAGACAGCAACCCGCCTATCTCGACGATCGTCTCGGCGAAGTCCGCCCCGCAGCGCTGAACCCTGAGCCGAATGCGGCCATCGTCGAGCAGCAGGCAGGTACCCGGCTTCAGGGCGGCGAAGATTTCCGGATGCGGCAGCGCGACCCGCTTGACCGTTCCCGGCGTTGCCGCATCCAGGTCCAGGCCAAATGCCGCCCCTTCGTCTAGTCGTACCGGGCCTGCGGGAAACGTGGCGATACGCAGCTTCGGCCCCTGCAGATCGAGCAGCACGCCAATGGGCCGCTGCACTTCCGCTTCGATATCCCGGATCAACTGAAGACGTTTGCGATGGTCTTCATGGCTGCCATGGCTGAAATTCAGGCGGAACACATCGACGCCCGCTTCGAACAGCGCCTTGATGGTCGAGCGGTCGCTGCTGGCGGGGCCGAGGGTGGCGACGATCTTGGCGTTACGCAGACGGCGCATGGGGTTCTCCATTTCCTGTTGGTTGTTTGTTCTCGGAGGCGCCGATATAGATGGCGCGGAAGTCATTCACATTGGTCATCGTCGGGCCGGTGATGACGGAGTCACCCAGCACCTGGAAGAAGCCATGGGCGTCGTTGTTTTCCAGGCAGGTCATCGGCGGGCGGCCCTTGATACGCGCCCGCTCCAGGGTGTCCGGACGCAGCAGGGCGCCGGCGATTTCTTCCCGGCCATCGACGCCGTCGGTGTCACCGGCGAGCGCATGGACGCGTTTCTCGCCGTTCAAGGCGATGCCCAGGGAGAGGAGGAATTCCACGTTGCGTCCACCGCGCCCCGTGCCACGCACGGTCACGGTCGTTTCACCGCCGGAGAGGATGACGCAGGGCGCGCTGAATGGCTTGTCGCCCCGCGCCACCTGGCGCGCGATGGCGGCCATCACCTTGCCCACATCGCGGGCTTCGCCTTCCACTGCGTCGGAAAGGATGTGCGCCGGCACATCCAGCCTGGCCGCATAGTCAGCGGCGGCTTCCAGCGCCATCTGCGGCGTGGCGATCAGGTGCGTTTGCACCCGGGCCAGGCGCGGGTCGCCGGGCTTGGGGGTCTCGGTATGGCTATCCGAGAGAATGGCATGCGCCTGGGGTGGCAAGTCGATACCGTAGCGCGCCACGATCGCCAGCGCATCGGCACAGCTGGTCGGGTCGGCCACTGTGGGTCCGGATGCGATGTCATGGACGCCATCGGCAGGCACATCGGAAATGAGCAGGTTCACGACCCGCGCCGGGTAGCAGGCGGCGGCGAGCCGTCCGCCCTTGATCGCGGAAAGATGCCGGCGCACGCAATTCATCTCGGAAATGGAGGCGCCGCAATCCAGCAGCGCCTGGTTGATACGCTGCTTGTCGGCCAGCGTCAAACCGGCCATCGGCAAAGGCAGCAAAGCGGAACCGCCCCCTGAGATGAGGCACACCACCAGATCGTCTTCGGTGAGACCACGCACCATGTCCATGATGCGCGTGGCTGCCACCAGGCCATTCTCGTCAGGCACAGGGTGGGCCGCCTCGACAATCTCGATACGCTCGCACGGCACGGCATAGCCGTAGCGCGTCACGACCAGCCCCTCGATCCTGCCCGGCCAGTGGTCTTCGAACGCCCGCGCCATGGCGGCCGAGGCCTTGCCGGCGCCGATCACGATCAGGCGCCCGCGCGGCGGCTCAGGCAGGAATTGGGGAATGCGTGCAGCCGGCTGTGCGATGGCAATCGCTGCATCGAACATGCCCTTCAACAGGGCGTCGATGTCGAGCCGGTCCGACGGTGATTTTGCAATGGGCATTGCGTCTCCAGCAACGGCAGGGTTGATTACCCCGTCTTCGTCTATGTTTTTTTAGTGCGCAGCATCCCGACCAGCGCCCGAAACGGCGCTGGTGGAGAGCTGTGGTCTTGAATGCGGCCCCAGTGGGCCGCCAAGGAAGGGCTTAAGCCGCCTTCTGGGTGTTTGCCGCCTTGGTGACGAAGGCACAGACGGCATCGGTCACCTGGACCGTCGTAGCCTTGCCGCCCAGATCGCCGGTATGCAGCGACGGGTCTGCGGTCACGGCTTCCACGGCCTGCATCACCTGCGCGGCAGCTTCATGTTCGCCCAGGTGTTCCAGCATCATCACGACGGACCAGAAGGTGCCCACCGGATTGGCCAGACCCTTGCCCATGATGTCGAAGGCCGAACCGTGGATAGGCTCGAACATCGAGGGATAACGACGCTCGGGATCAATGTTGCCCGTGGGCGCGATGCCCAGGCTGCCTGCCAGGGCGGCGGCCAGGTCGGACAGGATGTCGGCATGCAAGTTGGTGGCGACGATGGTATCCAGCGTGGCCGGACGGTTGACCATGCGCGCGGTGGCGGCATCGACCAGTTCCTTGTCCCATTTCACGTCCGGGAATTCCTTGGAAATCTGGACGGCAATTTCATCCCACATCACCATCGCATGACGCTGGGCATTGCTCTTGGTGATCACGGTCAGCAGCTTGCGGGGGCGCGACTGGGCCAGCTTGAAGGCGAAGCGCATGATGCGCTCAACGCCGGCGCGGGTCATCATCGACACGTCCGTAGCAGCTTCAATCGGGTGCCCCTGGTGGACACGGCCGCCGACACCGGCGTATTCGCCTTCCGAGTTCTCGCGCACGATGACCCAGTTCAGGTCTTCCTGCTTGCAGCGCTTCAGGGGCGCATCGATGCCCGGCAGGATGCGGGTCGGGCGCACATTGGCGTATTGGTCGAAGCCCTGGCAGATCTTCAGGCGCAGGCCCCACAGCGTGATGTGGTCAGGGATGTGCGGGTCGCCAGCGGAGCCGAACAGGATGGCGTCCTTGTTGCGCAGCGCATCCAGGCCATCGGCCGGCATCATGGCGCCGGTCTTGCGGTAGTAGTCGCCACCCCAATCGAAATTCTCGAACTCGAACTTGAATTTACTGCTGGTGGCCGCCAGTGCTTCCAGCACCCGCTGGCCGGCAGGAACGACTTCCTTGCCGATGCCGTCACCCGGGATCGTTGCGATGCGATAAGTATTCATGTCTCCGCCTTTCAGAAAAATGTTGTGGTGGAGGCGTACTCTACGCAGTTTTTTTTACAAAAACCGGTGCTAAACTCAAAGCATCCTTAACTTGAATTCAACTATCGATCATGCAGGACGTCGTCCTTCCTTCCGATTTGCGCTTTTTCTCGGTCCTTGCCATGGCGGGCAGCCTCTCCGCTGCCGCGCGCGAACTGGGCCTGACGACCGCAGCGGTCAGCAAGCACCTGACCCAGATGGAGAGCCGTGCCGGCGTGCCGCTGATCAATCGCACGACGCGTCGCATGATGCTGACCCCGGAAGGTGAGCTCTACCTGGAGCACGCACGGCGCATCCTGGATGAAATCGACGAGCTGTCGGAGCTGCTGGGTAGCTCCAAGCGCCGCCCGGAAGGTTTGCTGCGCGTCAATGCCACGCTGGGCTTCGGGCGCAGCCACGTCGCCCCCATCATCTCGAAATTCGTCGCCGAATATCCGCAGGTGTCGGTACAGCTGCAGCTATCGGTCACGCCTCCGCCACTCACCGAAGACAGCTTCGATGTCTGCATCCGTTTTGGTGAGCCGCCCGACACCCGTGTCGTGGCCCGACGCCTGGCCTCGAACTCCCGGCTGCTCTGCGCCACGCCCGAGTACCTGGCGCGGCGGGGCATGCCGGTGACACCTCACGACCTGACCAAACACAATTGCGTGGGTATCCGCCAGGGCGACGAAGCCTATGGGGTATGGCGTCTGACTGCGGGGAGTGGTACGGCTCCCAAGACGGAGACCGTCAAGATTCGCGGCAACCTGACCACCAATGATGGCGAGATTGCCGTGAAGTGGGCCCTGGAGGGACATGGCATCCTGATGCGCGCGGAATGGGATGTCCGCCCCTATCTGCGGGATGGCCGCCTGGTCCAGGTCCTGCCTGGCTGGCAGACGCCCAATGCAGACATCTATGCCGTCTATTCGCAACGTCACCAGATGTCCAACCGGATACGGGCCTTTGTCGATTTCATTGCGGCGCAGCTGGCGGACATCTCTCCCGAGGCGACCGACAGCACACCGGCCGCTACGCGCCGGACGGGGCGTGGGCACAAGACCCGGGGCTAGGCAGCCGGTCTGGCTGGCCTCAGTCGTCGATCTTCTCGAAGCGCGGCACCTGCCTGCCGTCGACCTCGACCATCTCGAAGAAGACCGCACGCGGGCGCAGCCACAGGCGGCCATCGGCGGCGCGATAGACGATCATGGGCGTAAGGTCGGCCTCCAGGATGGCCTCGTCGACATAGTCATAGATGCCGCCCTTGTAGTGTCGATAGCGTGTCATGCAACCCCGATGTGTAGTGTGTGAAATGATCAAGGCCGCATGGTACTACCGATGCCGGGACACAGGAAAATAGCCCTGCAGAAAAACGCAGACACGGGCAACGGCTTGCAGTACAATTGCGGGCTTTGACAAAATGCTACCTGCATCGGTAGCGGCAACTCTGTAGCGTACCCGCTTCCAGACTGCTATCGCACCGATGCCCGACACCTTCAGCGAGGATGGCGAAATTGGTAGACGCACCAGGTTTAGGTCCTGACGCCAGCAATGGTGTGGGGGTTCGAGTCCCCCTCCTCGCACCAGACAATCCGTTTTAAATCAATCACTTATTGAAACAGGACTGTCATTGATCCGCAATTCGTCGGGAGGTGTTGGCACGACAGTGCCACTGCCCTGACGATATGCCCCTTCCAGACGGCCCACGCACCGACGGCCGGCGCGTCCCGGCAAGCTTCCTGGTATCGCCCCCCCCCTGAATGACGTGGGTGGGTGCAGTTTCTACCTTCAGGATGCAAGCACGACGCTGGGCGCATGAAGTTTTTTCTGCGCCGCCTATCTGCGCATTCGTTCACATAGAACGCTTCACCTCTCCCTCCCGCTACCTGTCACACCTTGCCAGCTAGCGATCCAGACGGCATCTCACGAACAAATCTTCACTTCCCGGCAAAACCAGCTTGCAGCGGCAAGCTCCCGGCCCCGGGCGGCCACCCCCATGGTGCAATTGCCCCCGTCTCCCGGCTTCGGTTCAATGACCGCGGGAAGAAACGGATTGGCTTCTGAACGAGACAAAAAGCGCCACTTGAAGCGCCCTCCTCGTCAAGGCCGATGCGTCGCAATGCTCAGGGAGTTTTTCATCGCTACCTCCATCCTCACCAAGGCGTCGCTCGGGCCAGTGCTGGCCGTGCGCCAGGCCTGTGCTCGCCTGCGTCTAACGCTGCGGGCAGCATGCTGAGGATGACGGGCCGGCAGCCGTTCCTTGTTCTCTCTTCCTACCCCTCTCCTCCACACAATCGGGAAAGTATGAGACCAGCTGACAAGGACACCGACCAGACAGACGTAGATAGCGGCCTGCTCTGCCTGATGATGATGGCCAGATTGCATGGCGTGGCCGCCGATGCCATGCAACTGCAACACCGCTACGGGAGCGCGCACTTCGGCGTGCAAACCATCCTGCTGGCGGCGCGCTCGCTGGGCATGAAGGCCAGATGCATCCGCCAGAAACCCACGCGACTGGAGCGCACTCCCTTGCCGGCCATCGGCATCGATCGCAGCGGGCGCTTCTTCATGCTCGCCAAGATCGATCAGGCCGGGAGCGATGCCCCCAGGGAATGGCGCATCCTGATCCAGCAAGCGGGACAGCCGCCGCAGGTCATGTCGCGTCAGGACTTCGCCTCCTTCTGGTCCGGACAGGTGATCCTGGTGACCAGCAAGGCCAGCTATGCCGGCGAGTCCTCGCGCTTCGACTTCACCTGGTTCATCCCGGCGGTGGTCAAGTACCGCAAGGTACTGGGTGAGGTCTTGCTGATCTCGCTGGTGCTGCAGATCATCGGGCTGATCACGCCGATGTTCTTCCAGGTCGTGATGGACAAGGTGCTGGTCAATCACGCCATGATGACCCTCGATGTGATCGCCATCGGCCTGATCGTGGCCACCGTGTTCGAGGCGCTGCTCTCGGGTATCCGCACCGCCATTTTCGCCAATGCCAGCAGCAAGATCGACGTCGAGCTGGGCTCGCGGCTCTTCGCCCACCTGCTCAGCCTGCCGTTGAGCTACTTCCAGGCACGCCGCGCAGGCGACTCCATCGCCCGGGTGCGCGAGCTGGAGAACATCCGCAGCTTCCTCACCAGCAATGCCATGACCCTGGTGCTGGATATCCTCTTCTCCTTCATCTTCCTGGCCGTGATGCTCTGGTACAGCGTCCCCCTGACCCTGATCGTGCTGGCCTCCATCCCGGTCTATCTGATGCTGTCGTTGATCTTTACGCCCGTGCTGCGCCAGCGCCTCAACGACAAGTTCAACAAGAGCGCCGAAAACCAGTCCTTCCTGGTCGAGACCCTGACCGGCATGGACACCGTCAAGGCCATGGCCGTGGAGCCGCGCTGGCAGCAGAAGTGGGACCAGCAACTGGCCGCCTATGTCGCCGCCGGCCTGACCACCACCAACATCAGCCTGGTGGCCAGCGGCGGCGTCACCCTGGTCAGCAAGCTGGTGACGGCAGGCATCATGTGGCTGGGTGCGCTGCAAGTGGTCAAGAACGAGATGTCGGTGGGCGAGCTGGTGGCCTTCGACATGCTGGCAGGCCAGGTGGCGGCCCCCATCCTGCGTCTGGCGCAACTGTGGAACGACTTCCAGCAAGTCGGCATTTCCATGAGCCGGCTGGCCGATGTGCTCGATGCCCGCACCGAAGTGGCCGGCAACCGTACCCGCCTGCCGCGCGTACGGGGCGCGATCGGCTTCGAGCGGGTGTCCTTCCGCTATCGACCGGACACCCCGGAAGTGATCCGCGACCTGACGCTGCAGATCCAGCCCGGCGAGATCATCGGCATCGTCGGCCGCTCGGGCTCAGGCAAGAGCACTCTGACCAAGCTGGTGCAACGGCTCTATCTGTGCGAGTCCGGGCGCGTCACCGTGGATGGCCAGGATCTCGCCATCATCGATACCGCTTCCCTGCGCCAGCAGATCGGTGTGGTGCTGCAGGAAAACACCCTCTTCTCGCGCTCGATCCGGGACAACATCGCCCTGGCCGACCCGGCCCTGCCCATCGAACCCATCATCGCCGCGGCCAAGCTGGCGGGCGCCCACGATTTCATCTGCGAACTGCCCGAAGGCTATGACACCCTGGTCGGTGAACAAGGCAGCGGCCTTTCCGGCGGCCAGCGCCAGCGCATCGCGATTGCCCGGGCATTGATCGGCAACCCCGGTGTGCTCATCTTCGACGAAGCCACCAGCGCCCTGGACTACGAATCGGAAAAGATCATCCAGGACAACATGCGCCAGATCTGCGCCGGCCGCACCGTGCTCATCATCGCCCACCGTCTTTCGGCGGTGCGCGACGCCGATCGCATCATCGTCATGGAGCGCGGTCGCGTGGCCGAAAGCGGTCGCCATGAGGAACTGCTCAAGCTGCCCGGCGGCATCTACGCGCACCTGCATCGACTGCAGGCCGGCCATGCGGGCGAACAAGCACTGCCGGAGGCATCATGAGTCTGCATCATCGTTCCATGGCCTGGATGGATCTGTGGCGCCGCTACCTGAAGGTGTTCCTGCACGCCTGGGGGAGTCGCAAGACGCTCAGGAGCGACTATTTCAACAAGGAGGAAGCCGAATTCCTGCCGGCCGCACTGTCGCTGCAAGAGGCGCCGGCGTCGCGTAGCCTGCGCTGGACTGCGCGCATCCTGGTGGCCATCGTGGTGTTTGCGCTGGCCTGGTCCCTGATCGGGCGCATGGACATCGTGGTCGGTGCCGCTGGCAAGATCATCGTGTCGTCGCACACCAAGACCATCGCCTCGGTGGATGTGGCCAGCGTCAAGACCATCCTGGTATCGGAGGGGCAATCGGTGAAGGCCGGCGATGTGCTGGTCGAACTGGATGCCAGCAGCAGCGACGCCGAACGCGACAAGGCCAGCGACGCCGTGGCCCAGGCGCGTCTGCAAGCCGCGCGCGCGGCCGCCATGATGCAGGCGCTGGACACCCTGCGTCCACCGGAACTGCCTCCGGTTGCCGACGTGTCGCCGGCACAGTGGCAATCGGTACGCAGCCAGTTGCTGGGCCAGTTCGAAGACCTGCGCGCCAGGCTGGGCCGCTTTGACGACGAGATCCTGCGCTACCGCAGCGCCCTGCAACTGGCCGCCCTGCGTGCCAGCGACTACCACGTGCTCATGGAAGACCATACCGTCTCGCGCCACGCCTGGATGGAGAAGGAACAGGCCAGGGTCGATCTGCAAGGACAGCTGGCCGATGCCCGCAACCAGCGCATCGGACTGATCGCACAAAGCCGCAAGGAGGCGCATGACAGCCGCGTCGAGGCCGAGAAGATCATCGAGGGCGCACAACAGGACCAGCGTCGCGCCACCGAACACAGCCGGCTGCTCAAGCTGGTCTCGCCGGTTGACGGGACGGTGCAGCAGTTGACGGTACACACCGTGGGTGGCGTGGTTCCGGCCGCCCAGCCACTGATGCAGATCGTGCCGCAAGACAGCGAAGTCGAGGTGGAGGCCATGCTGGAAAACAAGGACGTGGGATTCGTCGAGATCGGCCAGCAGGCCGAGGTCAAGATCGATGCCTTCGACTACAGCAAGTACGGCACCGTCCCCGCCAGGGTCGTCCACGTCTCGCGCGATGCCATCCAGGACGAGAAGAAGGGGCTGATCTATTCGGCCCGCATCGTGTTGAACAAGAACAGTCTCCAGGTCGATGGCAGGCAGGTAGCGCTGTCGCCCGGATTGTCGGTGAATGTCGAAATCAAGACCGGTAGCCGGCGCGTGATCGAGTATGTGCTCTCGCCGCTGATCCGGCACCAGAAGGAGGCCTTGCATGAGCGTTAAACGTCCGTCCCGCCAGCACTGTGGCGCCATCCTGCTGTACCTGGTCGCATCATGCGCGACGGCAGCCGGTCCCGGCAGGATTCTGGACGATCCCCTGCTGGCCCGTCCGCCGGAGCTGATCGATGGCAAGCTGCTGCCCGGTGACGAGCAGGTCCTGCCTTGCCAGCCAGCACCGGTGGCCGCGCTCAAGACCCTCTCGCTGGCCGAGGCAGTGGACCTGGCCTTGTGCCATCAGCCGCAGGTCCAGGTGGCCTGGGCCAATATCAAGATACAGGCAGCCCAGGTGGGCGAAGCGCGCGCAGCCAGCCTGCCCACCATCAATGCCAGTGTGGGCCGCCAGGATGCCAGCAGCCGCTCCGACCTGGGCAGCAGCCACAATGCCGTCAACACGCTCTACGCCACGCTGACCTGGCGCCTGCTGGATTTTGGCGGGCGCAGCGCCAACCAGCGCGCCGCCGATGCCCTGTTGCAGGCGGCCTCGGCCAGTCACGATGCCAGCGTGCAGAAAACCTTGTCCAAAGTGGTGGGCCAGTACTTCGAGGCGCTCAGTGCCCGCGCCAGCCAGCAGGCCCGTGAAAAAGCCGAAGCGCTGGCACGCCAGATGCTCGAGATCGCCATCCGGCGCGAGCGGCGTGGCGTGGGCTCGCAACCGGAGACCCTGCAGGCCCGCACCTTCCTGGCCAGGGCTGAAATGGAGCAGATCCGGGCCGCAGGCCAGTACAAGAAAGCCCTGGTCACCCTGGCGGTATCGCTGGGCTTGCAAGGAGAAGCAGGCGATGGCCCCGGCTTTGTCCTGACCACCGAACCCACCGAGGACCCCGGCGGACTGGCCAACAACCTGCCCGCCTGGCTGCTCGCAGCCAGGCAATACCACCCCGCCATCCTGGCCGCGCAGGCACAGCTGCAGGCAGCCCGCGAAAAGCTGCAGGTTGCCCGCTCCGAAGGCCGACCGACGCTGGACCTGAGCGTGAGCCAGTACGTCAACGGCAGCCCCAACCAGCCACCCGGCGCCCCTGGCCAGCGCGACCGCGTCGTCGGCCTGAACCTGAACATCCCCCTCTTCGAGGGCTTTGCGCGTACCTACAAGATCGATGGCGCGCAAGCCCAGATCGATCTCAAGGAGGCCGAGTTCCGGGATGTCCAGGCCCAGGTACTGGGCGAGATCGCAACCACCTACGTTGAGGCCAGCTCGGCACTGGCCAGCCTGTCTTCCTCGCGCCAGTTGCTGGAGGTGGCGCAGCAGGCAGTCGATACGATTCGCCGCAAATACGAAAGCGGCGTGGCCGACATCACCGAGTTGCTCAACATGCAAACGGCCTTGGGTGATGCCGAGCAGGAACGCATCCGCGCCATCTCCGAGTGGCGTTCTGCACGACTCAGGCTGCTGGCCGATGTGGGGAAAATGGGACGTTCGACGTTGAACGCCACCACGGTTCGATGAGCCCGCAGCAGGCAGCCTCGTCAGTTTGAACGACGTTCGGTTGCCTGATGTTGGCTTTCCAAAGAGTTTCACTGATTGTCAATGGATCAACGGCACTTTGGTTCGATTTACCGAAATATTTCAGTCCGGTTAAATCGACTCGGGATCAAAAAACGACAACACGCTGGCCGTGCATAGTGGCCAGTGACAGATCCCCGGGGGCAAGCGCCAAGTGCGATGACCTGCTCCCGCACACCATCGCCAATATCGGTGAATTTGAAAAGGGAAATCGAATCCATGTCTACTTCCAACCAAGCGCAATCCAAGTCCGCTTCCCGCGCCACCGTGCCGGTCATCAGGCGCATCGATGACCGCTTCGTGAGCATCCAGAACGACGGTGTCTTCACGGTCGCTTTCTCCCCCATCCGGCCGGACATCAGTCTGTTTGGAAACTCAGCACCGGTTCCCGTGACTGCGCCACTGTCCCACAAACCGGCGGTCACTTCCACGCCGGTGACCAGCACATCTGCCATTACAAAGCCTGTCAGTACCGCTACAGCCGTTCTGACTCCTGCGCACAGCATCAGCAAGCCCGTCAGCGTTACACCAACCAGCACACCTGCTGTGACGCCTGTCGTGACGACGGCCAGCCCCCCGACCAGCAATAAACCTGCCAGTACCGGTACAGCGGCCACCCTTCCGCCCCCTGCCGCCACCCCGTCCGTGGATCTGGTGGCCCAGGCCAATGCCGCGCGCTATCAGGATGCCTTCAATGCCCCGGCACCGTTCGGCGACGAACCGCCCAAGTCCAGGAACGGCAACGGAACCCCGGCCCGCAAGAACATCGCCCTGTATGAGAGCGCCCCGGACCTGGACCTGGGTAAGAGCCTCAACGGGATCGGCAATGCGCTGGCCAATCGCCTCACCGGCAATGACCAGAACAACATCCTCGATGGCATGGCCGGCGCCGACACCATGATCGGCGGCAAGGGGGACGACAGCTACTACGTGGATAATTCCGGCGACAAGGTCATCGAACAAGCCGATGAAGGCGTGGACACCGTGTACGCCACGGTCAGCAGCACGCTCTCGGCCAATGTGGAGAACCTGGTGCTGCTCGATTCCAGCAAACCGCAGACGGCGGTCGTCCATGGCGTCGATGTGCTGGTCTACGGCATGCCCCGTTCGTATCAGCTGGACTACGCCCAGGGCTACGGGGTCCCCGACTACTTGAACACCAGCGGCGAAACCAGCATCGCCAATCTGACCCTGATTGCGGGCCACCCGGTCTCCGAAAAGGAGGTGGTGGAACGTGCCATCAAGGAAGAACAGTGTGACACCATCAGCACCTCCCCCGACAATCCCGGCGGCACCAACGCCTTTCAGCGCCAGGCCTTGCTGCACGATTTCGGCCTGGACTCCACCATCGATCAAGGATTCGACGTCCAGGCCGTGGCCCAGAGCATCAAGGACGGCAAGGGCGTGATAGTCAGCGTGAGCGCCGGCAAGCTGTGGGGCATAGACATGAAGGACGACAACATCAGTGACCATGTGATCACGGTGACCGGCGTGGCCTGCTCGGCCGACCACGACAAGGTGGTCGGCTTCTATATCGCCGACTCGGGCCGCGGCACCGGTAACGACATATGCCGTTTCATGACGACACAGCAATTGATCGATGCCACCAACGTGCAGGGCGCCACCACCATCACCACCGACGACCCCATCAAGCTGCGCGACCAGAACCTCGACGCCACCGGTAACGAGCTGGACAACATCCTGGTCGGCAACCGTGGCGACAACGTCATCACCGGCGGCAAGGGCAACGATATGCTCATCGGCGGCGCCGGCAACGACACCTACCGCTTCGCCAGCGGCGATGGACAGGACGTGGTCTACGACCACGACGCCACCAAAGGCAACCTCGACACCCTGCAGTTCAGCGACGCCAAGCAGACCAACCTGTGGTTCAGCCAGGCCGGGGACGATCTCAAGATCAATGTCATGGGTTCCAAGGACCAGGTGACGGTCAAGGACTGGTATGTGGGCGGCGACAGCGGTACCGACAACCACATCGAACGCATCAAGACCGCCGACGGCAAGACTCTCTACGACACCGACGTCGCCAAACTGGTGCAGGCCATGGCCAGTTTCTCCACGCCGTCAGCGACGCAGACCAGTTGGCCCACGACGCCGGGCAGCAACGGCAAAGTCCTGTTGACCGTCACTCACTGACCGGCTCCACCCGATAGACCACGTCCGACGGGGCAGGTCGTTGCACACGATGACCTGCCCCGCACACCATCGCCGATATCGGTGAATTTGAAGGGGAAATCGAATCCATGTCTACTACCAACCAAGCGCCAACCGAGTCAGCTTCCCATACCACCGTGCCGGTCATCAGGCGCATCGATGACCGCTTCGTGAGCATCCAGAACGACGGCGTCTTCACGGTCGTTTTCTCGCCTATCCGGCCGGGCATCAAATTGTTCGACTCGCTCCCAAAGGTAATTGCCAGCGTGACTCCGGCCGCACCCAGCAAACCCGTCAGCCTGACTCCGGTCACGCCTAGCAAGCCCGTCAGTGTGACTCCGGTCTCGCCTAACAAACCTGCCAGCGTGACACCACCCGCACCCAGCAAGCCCGTCACCGTGACGCCGGTCTCACCCATCAAACCTGCCAGCGTGACGCCACCCGCACCCAGCAAGCCCATCACCGTGACGCCGGTCTCACCCATCAAACCTGCCAGCGTGACGCCACCCGCACCCAGCAAGCCCATCACCGTGACGCCGGTCTCACCCACCGAACCTGCCAGCGTGGCGCCGGCCACGCCCAGCAAGCCCGTCAACGTGACTCCGGTCTCGCCTGGCAAACCTGCCAGCGTGGCGCCGGACATCCTGTCCGTCCCTGCCGCCAACACGCCAGCCAAGACACCCCAGATCAGTGCCAGCACCCCTGAGGCCGTCGTCAAGCCCGCTGTCACCGCGCCGTCGGTGGATCTGGTGGCCCAGGCCAATGCGGCACGCTACAAGGAGGCCTTCGATGCGCCGGCCCCATTCGGCGACCAGGGAGACATGCCCAGGAACGGCAAGCAACCTCGTGTCCCGAAAAACCTCAGCCTGGACGACGACACCGCGGATCTGTCGCTCGGCACGAGCCTCAATGGCATCGGCAATGGTCTGGCCAATCGGCTCACCGGCAATGACCAGAACAATATCCTCGATGGCATGGGCGGCGCCGACACCCTGACCGGTGGCAAGGGGGACGACAGCTACTACGTGGATAATCCCGGCGACAAGGTCATCGAACAGGCCGGTGAAGGTGTGGACACGGTGTACGCCACGGTCAGCACCACACTCTCGGCCAACGTGGAAAACCTGGTTCTTCTCGACGCCAGCAAGCCCCAGAGTGCTGTCGTCAATGGTGTCGATGCGCTGGTCTACGGCATGCCACGGTCGTATCAGCTGAACTATGACCAGGGCGGCAAAGTCGATGGCTACTGGGGAACCTGCGGCGAAGCCAGCGTGGCCAACGTAACCATGCTGGGCGACCATCCCGTATCGGAAAAGGTGGTCGTGCAACGCGCCATCAAGGACAGTCTTTGCGATACCAGCAGCGATTCCGACGACATGCGGGGCGGCACCTCCGGCTACGACCAGCAGACCTTGCTGGAAGACTTCGGGTTCGAGTCGTCCATCGAGTCGGGGTTCGATGCCAAGTCCGTCGCCCAGAGCATCAAGGACGGCAAGGGAGTCCTCGTGAGCCTGAGTGCCGGCAACCTATGGGGCGAAGACCTGAACGATGACGCGGTCAGCGACCATGTGGTGACGGTCACTGGTGTAGCCTGTTCGGCTGCCAATGACAAGATCATCGGTTTCTACATCGCCGACTCGGGACGTGGCCGGGCCAGCGACATGTGTCGCTTCGTCACGGTGCAGCAAATGAACGATGCCACCGACGTGCTCGGCTCCGATACCGTCACCACCGACGATCCGATCAAGCTGCGCAACCAGGACCTCGACGCCACCGGCAACGAGCTCGACAACATCCTGGTCGGCAACGCCGGCGCCAATGTCCTGGACGGCGGCAAGGGCAACGACTTGCTCATCGGCGGTGCCGGCAACGACACCTACCGCTTCGCCAGCGGCGACGGACAGGATGTGGTGTACGACCACGACGCCACCAAGGACAACCTCGACACCCTCAAATTCAGCGACGCCAGCCAGACCAACCTGTGGTTCAGCCAGGCGGGGGACGATCTCAGGATCGATGTCATGGGTTCCAAGGACCAGGTCACGGTCAAGGACTGGTATGTCGGCGGCGATAGCGGTACCGACAACCATATCGAACGCATCAAGACCGCCGACGGCAAGACCCTCTACGACACCGACGTCGCCAAACTGGTGCAGGCCATGGCCGCCTTCTCCCCGCCCTCGGCCACGCAGACCAGCTGGACCAGTGGCCAGCGCAGCCACGGACAGGTGTTGCTGAGCGTGACGCACTAAGCCGCCATACGGCCGGTGGTGACGAAGCTGCCGCCACCGGCCCGGCGCCTGCCCCCCCTTCCTGCAGGGGGCGCAAGCCCCTCTATTGCTGCTACAATCCGCGCCTGCCAAGCCAGGACGAAAAAAACACCTTTCCTCCTGCCCGATCACTCCGTGCAGGCCGTTCGCATCCGCAAGTACGATTGCCTGGCGCTCCAGAGGGGCGCGGCCGGTCCGCACGCACACCAGGACTCACCATGCCCACCCAGGAAGAATTCGACGCCTTGAAGCAAAGCCACAACGCGCTCCTGAACAAGTTCATCGAAAACAACACCGCCGACCAGATCCTGTTTTCCACCCTCTTCACGGCCGCCGCCGTGCTGTCCAAGGATGGCCGGCAGTTCAGCGAAGGTGCCATGGGCATCGCCCGCTCGCTGGCCGCCCAGTTGAATGCCGGCGGCACCATGCCCCGGGCCCTGCTGGAGACGGTGGAAACGCGCATCGCCACCATCGAGGCGCTGCTCAAGGACAAGTTCGACTAAGTCCGGCACAGTCCGCTCCACTGCCATGGCCGTTGACCACTACGAGAATTTCCCGGTTGCCTCGCTGTTGCTGCCCGCCCACCTGCGGCCGGCCGTGGGCGCCATCTACGCCTTTGCCCGCAGCGCCGACGATATCGCCGACGAAGGCGATGCCCAGCCCGCCGAACGGCTGGCCGCCCTGCAGGCCTACGAAGCGCAGCTGGACCTGATCGAGGCCGGCCAGCCCAGCACCCACCCCCTCTTCCAGCGGCTGCGCCCCTACATCAGCGCCCATGCACTGCCGTTGCAGGCGTTTCGCGACCTGCTGTCAGCGTTCCGACAGGATGTGGTCACCACCCGCTATCCCCGCTACGACGCGCTGCTCGACTACTGCCGCCGCTCGGCCAATCCGGTCGGCACCTTGATGCTTCATCTGTACAAAGAGACAAGCGAAGAAAACCTGCGCGACTCGGATGCCATCTGCAGCGCGCTGCAATTGATCAATTTCTGGCAAGACGTTGCCATCGACTGGCAAAAAGCGCGTATCTACCTGCCGCTGGAAGACTTGCAGGCGCACGGCCTGGATGAGCAGGATATCGAAGATGCTTGCCGCGACCAGCGCTGGCAGCAGTTGATGCGCTTCGAGGTGGCACGTGCGCGCGCCCTGATGCTGTCCGGCGCGCCGCTGGCCCGGCGCCTGCCCGGCCGCATCGGCTGGGAGCTGCGCCTGGTGGTGCAAGGCGGGTTGCGCATCCTGGAGCGCATCGAGCAGGTAGAGGGGGATGTGTTCAGGCGGCGCCCGACACTGGGCAAGCGGGATTGGCTGGTCGTGGCCTGGCGCGGCCTGACCATGTAAGCGTTACCACTGCCACGCCTGGCCGGGCGCGACAGTGGACTTCGGGGGATGCGGTCAGACCAGCAAGGCCGCCGTCAGGGTGCGGATCTGTTCTTCGGAGTCGTCCAGCATCTCACGCAGGGACTGATCGCCGATGTAGTCGTCCACCAGGTTGTCGCCACCCACGCCGACCTCGGCTACCGTGCGATGCAGCGGTGAGGGGACGGGCGAGAGCTCCTTGGCCAGCAACAGCACGTCGCCGATGGTCTCTGGCGGCAACACCCGCACGCCATGCCAGAGCGACTCGATGGCGTCGCTGACCGCCTGCGGCACGCCCAGCTTCTTGAGCACGGCGCGGCCGATCATTTTCTCGCCATATTCCATCCAGTCCTCGGTACCGCCGTCGAGCAGGCCCGGATAGTCATCGGTACGCGAAAGCAGGTAAAAGCCCCCTACTTCATGGACGATGCCGGCAAACATGGCCGTTTCCGGGTCACCGTTGGTCAGCTTGGAGGTCAGGACATAGGCCGTCGCCGCCACGTGGGCGCAGTGCTCCCACAATTGCGCCGACTTGATGCGCATGCCGGGATTGTTGATGGTGCGCCCCAGCTGACGCACGATGACCGAGGTGGTGATGGTGTTGAGGGTGCGAAAACCCAGCCGCATCACCGCCGCGCGCACATTGTTGATCTCGCCGCCGGAACGGTTGTAGGCCGCCGAGTTGGCGATGGCCACCGTACGCGCCGCCACCAGCGGCTCGGCAGTCACCAGCTTGGCAGCCAGCTCCAGATGGCAATCGGGATCGGCCAGGGCTTTTTGCAGCTTGATCGATGCGCTGACGTTGGCGGGAAACACCAATTCCCCGCGTCCGGCCTGCGATGCGATGTTGCGAAAGATTTCAAGTCTGTCCATGATGTCTCCACACTCCTGTTGATCCCTGACTTCCCCGACGTTGTGCTGCCTCGCATCAAAACTGACGGCAAACTTCATCCGGTTTTGCTATTTTGCGCATTGGCGCATTTGTTTTCCCCGGACGACTGACTGCCCTGAGCTTAATGGACAACGCAGCGGCCCGCAATAACATCCGCGCGCCGCATTTGCCCTGATATTTGCTCTGGCGTGCGCACTCGGCTAGCATAGCGCCTTTGCCGGGACTTGCCCGTTCCGGCGCAGCACCGTAGACGTATCAACCGCCGCCACGCCACCCATGTCTCCAGACGAATACTGCCAGCAGAAGGCCGCCGCCAGCGGTTCCAGCTTTTATTACAGCTTCCTGTTCCTGCCGCCGCAACGCCGGCTGGCGATCACGGCGCTGTACGCCTTTTGCCGCGAAGTCGACGATACCGTCGATGAAATCGAGGATTCCATGGTGGCTCGCACCAAGCTGATGTGGTGGCGCAAGGAAATCGCCGCCATGCTGGAAGGCCAGCCGACCCACCCGGTCACCAAGGCCTTGCATCCGCACATGGCCACCTACCAGCTCAAGGGCGAGCACCTGCAGGCCATCATCGACGGCATGGAGATGGACCTCGACCAGAGCCGCTACCTCGACTATCCCGGCCTGCAGCGCTATTGCTGGCATGTCGCCGGCGTGGTGGGCGTGCTTTCGGCCAGCATCTTCGGCCATACCCAGCCGGCTACGCTGCAATTTGCCGAGAAGCTGGGGCTGGCTTTCCAGCTCACCAATATCATCCGCGACGTTGGCGAGGATGGCCGCAAGGGCCGTATCTACCTGCCCGTCAATGAATTGCAGCAATTCAATGTGACCGCCGCCGACATCCTCAATGCCCGCCATAGCGAGCGCTTCGAGGCCCTGATGAAGTTCCAGGTCGAACGCGCCCAGGCGGTCTATGAAGAAGCCTTTGCCCTGCTGCCCCGGGAAGACCGGCGCGCCCAGCGTCCGGGCCTGATGATGGCGGCCATCTACCGCACCCTGCTCGACGAGATCACCCGCGACGGCTACCACGTGCTCAACCAGCGCATCTCGCTCACACCCATCCGCAAGCTGTGGCTGGCGTGGAAGACCTACGTCTTCGGCTGATTTCCGGCTGATTTCGGCTCATTCCCCTACCCTGCCCGTCATGAAGAACGCTCCCCGCCACCATGCCGTGATCGGCGCCGGCTGGTCCGGTTGCGCTGCCGCCGTGACCCTGGCCGCCGCCGGCCACCGGGTCAGCCTGTTCGAGGCCGCACGTACCCTCGGAGGGCGGGCGCGCCGCATCGAACTGGATGGGCGCACGCTGGACAATGGCCAGCACATCCTGCTGGGCGCCTATCGCGCCACCCTGGCGCTGATGAAGCAGGTCGGCGTCGATCCGGCCAAGGCGCTGCTGCGACTGCCCCTGCAGATGCGCTATCCGCTACAGGCGGGCGCCGAGGGCATGGATTTCGTGGCACCGCGCCTGCCGGCCCCCTGGCATGTGGCCGTGGCCCTGCTACGGGCCAAGGGACTGGCGCGCGAGGACAAGCTGGCGCTGGCCCGCTTTTCGACCACGGCGCGCTGGATGGGCTGGCAGCTGCACCAGGATTGCAGCGTGGCCGAGCTGCTGGAGCGCTACGAACAGACCCCGCGCCTGATCCGGCTGATGTGGGTGCCACTGTGCATCGCCGCACTCAACACCCCGCCTGAACGCGCGTCGGCACAAGTTTTCCTGAATGTCTTGCGCGACAGCCTGGGCGCACGCCGCGCCGCCTCCGACATGCTGATCCCGCGCCTGGACCTGAGCGCCCTGCTGCCCGATGCCGCGGCCGACTATGTCACCCGACGCGGTGGACTGGTGCGGTCCGGTGTCGCCGTGGGTCGCCTGGTACCGGGCAATAACCCCGGCAACCACCCCGGCAGCTGGTCTCTGGAGAATCGCCAGGGCGAGCGCCTGGGTGAATTCTCCGGCGTGGTGCTGGCCACCGGTCCGGAGGCCGCCGCCCCGTTGCTGGAAGGCCTGCACGACACCAGTACGCTGCGCGCCCTGGACTACGAACCGATCACCACCTGCTACCTGCAGTATCCGCACCCGCTGCGCCTGCCCGCGCCCTTCTACGCGCTGGCCGATGCGCCCGAGCGCCAGGCCTGGGGCCAGTTCGTCTTCGACCGGGGCCAACTGGGCGGCGACGCCGGCCTGCTGGCTGTGGTGGTCAGCGCCGCCGGCCAGGCCATCGCCGACGGCCATGCGGCCCTGGCCGAGGGCATCACCCGCCAGCTGGCCGCCGACTTTGGCTTGCCGGCGCTGGCCAGCCCGCAGTGGACCCGGGTGGTCACCGAAAAGCGCGCCACCTTCTCCTGCACCCCGGGACTGGCACGGCCCGACAATACCGGCCTGCCCGCCGGGCTGGCGCTGGCCGGCGACTATGTGGCCGGCGACTATCCGGCCACCCTGGAGGGCGCCGTGCGCAGCGGACAGGCCGCGGCCAGGCTGCTGGCGGCCTGATCCGGCGGTCGCCACAGGGAGCCTATCGCTCTTGCCGATATAAAATTTTCATGGATACCGGCAAAGGGATTCACCCCATCCATCGCGGCGATGCACTAGGATAGCGAACCATCTGCAGTCCCCATTGAGCAGTCCCGATTCCGCTTCGTGTCTGCACCACCATCGCCCGGCGGCACAAAGCCGCGTTTGATACCTACGGAGAAAATAATATGCCGGTCATGACCTGTGTCGAAGACTTCCGCCTGCTGGCCAAGAAGCGCGTGCCCAAGGCCTTCTACGACTACGCCGACAGCGGTTCCTACACCGAAGGCACCTATCGCGCCAACACCAAGGATCTGGCCGCCCTGAAGCTGCGCCAGCGCGTCGCCATCAACGTCGACGAACGCAGCACCCGCACCACCATGATCGGCCATGACGTCACCATGCCGGTGGCCATCGCGCCCACCGGCCTGAC
The DNA here is from genome assembly GCF_044745245.1 of Herbaspirillum sp. NPDC087042. Taxonomy (NCBI): domain Bacteria; kingdom Pseudomonadati; phylum Pseudomonadota; class Betaproteobacteria; order Burkholderiales; family Oxalobacteraceae; genus Herbaspirillum; species Herbaspirillum sp. NPDC087042. Next base: position 525,781 of record NZ_JBIUZW010000001.1, read on the forward strand.
CGGCATGCAGTGGGCCAATGGCGAGATGCTGGGCGCGATCGCGGCCGAGAAGTTCGGCATCCCCTTCACGCTCTCGACCATGAGCATCTGCTCCATCGAGGACGTGGCCAGCGTGACCACCAAGCCTTTCTGGTTCCAGCTCTACGTGATGCGCGACCGTGGCTTCGTGAAGTCGCTGATCGAACGCGCCAAGGCCGCCAAGTGCTCGGCGCTGGTGCTCACGCTGGACCTGCAGATCCTCGGCCAGCGCCACAAGGATCTCAAGAACGGCATGTCGGTGCCGCCCAAGCTGACCCTGGACACCCTGCTGGACCTCGCCAGCAAGCCCGGCTGGGCGCTGCGCGCACTGGGCGGACGCAAGACCTTCGGCAACCTGGCCGGCCACATCAAGGGCGGCGAAGGCGCCGGTGGCGTGCAGACCCTCTCCAAGTGGACCGCCAGCCAGTTCGACCCGACCCTGAACTGGGATGACGTGGCCTGGATCAAGCAACAATGGGGCGGCAAGCTGATCCTCAAGGGCATCCTCGATGTCGAAGATGCCAAGCTGGCCGTGCAGAGCGGCGCCGACGCCATCGTCGTCTCCAACCACGGCGGCCGCCAGCTCGATGGCGCCATGTCTTCCATCGAAGCCCTGCCGGCCATTGCCGAGGCGGTGGGTGACCAGATCGAGGTCTGGTTCGACGGCGGCATCCGCTCCGGCCAGGATGTGCTCAAGGCGGTGGCGCTGGGCGCCCGTGGCACCATGATCGGCCGCGCCTTCCTCTACAGCCTGGGTGCGCTGGGTGGCGATGGCGTCTCGCAGATGCTGGAAATCATGCGCAAGGAACTCGATGTCAGCATGGCCCTGACCGGTACCAAGGACATCAAGGACGTCGGCCGCCAGATCCTGGTGCCCTGAGCCCCATCCCGATCTCGCAGTCGCAAAAAATCCCGGCCCACCGCGAGGTGGCCGGGATTTTTTCCTGCTGGCAGCCCGTCGGGGCTTAAGGCTTACTGATGGGGCTTTTCCTTGAGCACATCGATGACCTCGTCCTGGCCATAGCGGCGCGCCAGGTCCATCGCGGTCAGGCCTTCCTTGTTCTTCAGGCTGAGATCGGCGCCGCCGTCGCGCAGCGCTGCCACCGCCGCTACCCGGCCACGCATGGCTGCCAGCATCACCGGCGTCATCTGCTCGTCGGGCGACTCCGCATCCACATACGCCGAGGCATCGAGCAGCAGCTTGACGATGTCCGAACTGCCGTTGATGGCGGCGTAATGCAGGGCCGTCCAGCCGGGACGGTTGACTTCCACCTCACGCCCCAGCAGCAGCTTGACCACCGGGACGTTGCCGTAGAAGGCCGCCAGCATCAGCGGCGTGTCGCCGTTGGTGGCCTGGGCTTCCAGGTTGACATCGGGGGCGTTGACCAGCAGGTCGAAGGCCTTCATCGAATCCTCGCGGATGGACAGCATCAGGCCGGTATAGCCGCGCTTGGGCTCGATCAGGTTGGGGCCCATGCCCCGCTGCATCAGTTGCTTGAGGAAATACACGTTATCCATGCGGATGGCCTGGAAGTATTCCTCGTAGGCACCGGCACGGGCGGCGCCCGGCAAGAGCAGCGACGTATAGAGCACGATGCGGCCGATACCGCCGAAGCGGGCGCGCAGCTTTTCCAGCAGGGTCATGGCTTGATTCCGAACAGCTTGAAGAAATTGTCAGAGGTCTGGCGCGCCACCTCGGCGGCCGGAATGCCGCGCAGGTCGGCGATGAACTCGCCCACATGGCGCACATAGCCGGGCTCGTTGGTCTTGCCCCGGAAGGGTACCGGCGCCAGGTAGGGAGAATCGGTTTCGATCAGCATGCGCTCCAGCGGGATGGTACGTGCCACCTGCTGCAGATCCTTGGCCGACTTGAAGGTGACGATGCCCGAGAAGGAGATGTAGAACCCCAGTTCGATGGCCGCATCGGCCACTTCCTGCGACTCGGTGAAGCAGTGCATGACACCGGCCACCCCGCCCGCGTCCGGGCTGGCGCCTTCCTCGCGCAGGATGCGGATGGTGTCCTCGGAGGCCGCGCGGGTATGGATGATGAGCGGCTTGCCGGTCGCGCGCGAGGCGCGGATATGGACACGGAAGCGCTCGCGCTGCCATTCCAGGTCGCCCTGCAGGCGGTAGTAGTCCAGACCGGTCTCGCCGATGGCGATGATGCGCGGATGGTCGGCCAGGCGGATCAGCTCATCCACGGAGGGTTCGGGCGTGTCCTCGTAGTCGGGATGCACACCCACCGAGGCGTAGACATTGGGATATTGCTCGGCCAGCGCCAACACTTGCGGGAAATCGGGCAGGTCCACCGACACGCACAGGGCGTGGCTGACCTGGTTTTCGGTCATCTTGCCGAAGATCTCGGGCAAACGCGCCGCCAGGTCGGGAAAATTGATGTGGCAATGGGAATCGATATACATGGGCGCTATTGTAAAGCGATGCGCCGAACGTGTCGCCCCTGCTTACCTTTGCTGACAGGCCCATCCATGACGCCATCCATCAGCGCGCCACCGGCCGCTTGGAAAGCTTGCGCTGCAGGGTACGCCGGTGCATGTTCAGCGCCCGCGCCGTCGAGGAAATATTGCCCTCGTGCTCGGCCAGCACGCGCTGGATATGCTCCCATTCCAGCCGTTCCAGCGACAGCGGCGAGGCCTCCTCCACCGGCAGCGCCGGTTCGCCCGCGGCGTCCCCCTCGCTGGCATGGGCCAGCGCCGAGAGGATGGAGTCGACATTGGCCGGCTTGGCCAGGTAATTGTCGGCCCCCGACTTGATCGCTTGCACCGTGGTGGCAATGCTGGCGTAGCCGGTCAGCACCAGCAGGCGCGCCCGGGGCAGCGCCTGGCGCAGCGGCGCCACCCATTGCAGGCCGGAATCCTTCTCCAGTTGCAGGTCGATGGTGGCGTAGTCGAAGCTCTGCCGGCGCGCCGCCTCCAGCGCCTCTTCGCCGCTATGCGCCACGGTCGGCCGGAAGCCGCGCCGCGCCAGCGACCTGGCCAGGGTGCCGGCAAAGACATCGTTGTCGTCGAGAATCAGGAAAGCTGCACTCATCGGGAAATCTGCAAATGAAATAAATCAGATAAATAAAATAAACGAAATGAAGCGGCCAATCCCCGGCTCAAGCCAGCGGGAACCACAGTTCGGCCTCGCTGCCCTGGCCCGGCGTGGAGCGCAGATGCAGCTTGCCTCCCAGGTGCGCGGCACTGGCGAAGGCCAGCATCAGGCCAATGCCGGAACCGCCGCTGCTACTGGCCACCGGCCCGCGTCCCAGGCGCTGCAACAGCTCGGGCGCAATGCCGCAACCATTATCGACAATGCCGATGATAGCGCGCGCACGACCATCCCTGGATGGCGCGTCAGCTGCCGTCAGGCTGATGCGGATCTCGCCCTGCTGACCGCGCTCCCGGACCGCATGGGCGGCATTGTCCAGCAGCGTCAGCACGATCTGCGAGAGGTCCTGCAACTGGCTGGCCCGCCATTGCGGCTGATGCACTTCGGCCACCAGCAGCACCGCCGGATGGCGCAGGCGCCAGCCTTCCAGCAGGCTCCTGAGCCAGGGCGCCAGCGGCGCGCTGCCCTCGTTGCGGGCCTGGGCATCGGCATCCAGGCGCATGCTCTCCAGGGCGGTCTTGCAGGCGGCGATCTGCTCTTCGACGATGCGCAAGTCCTCGTCATAGGGAGCCAGGGCAGGATTATCGGCCATCTCCCGACGCAGCTCCCCGGCGATCACCGCCACCGTCGACAGCGGCGTGTTGAGCGCATGGGCCGCGCCAGCTGCCTGCGTGCCCAGCGCCAGGATGCGCTGGCTTTGCAGCTGCCGCTCACGCGCCTGTGCCAGCTGGCCATCACGCGAGCGCACGGCAGCGGCGATACGGCTGACGAACCAGGTGATGAGCAAGGCCGAGATCGAGAAATTGATCCACATCCCCGCCAGGTGGTAGGCCATGGCCTGGTCATGGTCGTGGATGTGCAGCGGCTGGTAGAAATAGACCAGCCCCGAATACGCCCCCAGTGCGCAGGCCGCCAGCAGCAGCGCATAAGGCCAGGCCAGGCTGGCCGCACCCGCCGCCAGCGCCGGCAGGTAGAAGGACACGAAGGGATTGGTCGACCCGCCCGAAAAGTAGAGCAAGGCTGTCAGCACCGCCACATCCAGCAGCAGTTGCAGCAGCAGCTCGCCCTGCTCGGCCGGCCGCGGCCAGCGCATGCGCAGCCAGGTGGCGCCGTTGATCAGGGCCTGCAAGGCGATCAGGGCCACCAGCTCGGTCAGCGGCAGCGTGATATGCAACCAGGCCTGGGCCCCCGCCAACACCAGCAGCTCGCCCGCCACCATGGCCCAGCGCAGCCAGAACAGGCGCGACAGCAAGGGATGCTGGGGCAAGGAAGGGCCGGCCGGGGGCGGCGCCGGGCTGAGGCGGGAGGCAGCAGAAGTCATGGACGCGATTATACGGGCGATGCCAGCGGTAGCCCCGTCATCTCATGACCAGCATGAGCCGCCGAGCCGGTACCGTGGGCCACCAGATTCTCATTACAGATGCAAAATTCTCGAAATAAATGCAAATGCGAACGATTATTACTTATACTTACAGAAGTTTTTATCGCGGTTTCTCGCGGTTTCTCTATCTTTTACTGTAATTCCTGAAAGAATTCTCATGTCACCCCGCCCCACCCATCGCCTCACCCCGCTCGCCGCCGCACTCACCCTGGCCTTCCTGGCCCCCTTGCCGGCGCTGGCCCAGACCACCGGCAACAGTGCCGCCGTCGACCCGAAAGACGCCCAGGTGCTGCCCACCGTGACCGTCAATGCCTCCGCCGACGCCTCGGCCGATGGCTTGCCCAAGGAGTTTGCCGGTGGCCAGGTGGCGCGCGGCAGCCGCCTGGGGGTGCTGGGCAACGTCGACAACCTCGATAGCCCGGTGCGCTCGGTGGCCTATACCCAGCAGTTGATCGCCGACCAGCAGGCCCATGGCGTGGGCGACGTGCTCAAGAACGATCCGGTGGTGCGCACCACGCGCGGCTATGGCAACTTCCAGGAGTCGTACATGATCCGTGGCTTCATCGCCAACTCCGACGACCTGATGTACAACGGCCTGTTCGGCATCCTGCCGCGCCAGTATGTGGCCTCCGAGATGATGGAACGGGTCGAGGTGCTCTATGGCGCCAGCGCCTTCCTCAACGGCGCCACACCGGGCGATGCCGGCCTGGGCGGTACCATCAACATCCTGCCCAAGCGCGCCTCCAATGAGCCGCTGACCGAAGTCACGCTGGGTTACGAATCGGGCAACACCAAGTATGGCGCCATCGATTTCTCGCGCCGCCTGGGTCCGGAAGACCGTCTGGGCATCCGCATCAACGCGGCGCGCCATGCGGGCGGCACCGGTGTCTCGGGTGAAAAGCGCGAAACCAACGTGTTCTCGCTGGGCGCCGACTATCGCGGCAACAATTTCCGCCTCTCGGCCGATCTGGGCGTGCAGGAAAACAATCTCAACAACATTCGCTCCAGCGTATCGCTGGCCTCGGGCCTGACCTCGCTGCCGTCGGCGCCCAGCGGCTCGGCCAACTATTCCCAGCCCTGGTCCTACTCCAATGAGCGCGACATCTTCGGCACCGTCCGTGGCGAATGGGATCTCTCCGACACCACCACGGCCTGGGCCGCCTTCGGTGCCCGCCAGGGGACGGAAAACAACTCGCTCTCGGGCGTGCGCGTGAACAATGCCAGCACGGGCGACGCGTCCACCTACCGCTTCGACAATGCGCGCCAGGATGACGTCGCCACCGGCGAAGTGGGCGTGCGCACGCACCTCACTACCGGCCCGGTCTCGCACAAGCTGGTGGCGGCGGCCTCGCTGTACTCGCTGAACTCGCGCAACGCCTATGGCTATTCGTCCTTCTATGCGCTGGGCACCAACATCTACAGCCCGACCACCTATAGCCAGCCGGCCCTGAGCACGCTGGGCAACAGCCTCAGCGATCCGCAGACCACCACCCGCACCAACCTGGCCAGCGCGGTACTGTCCGACACCCTGGGCTTCTACGACGACCGTCTGCTGGTCACCGTGGGTGTGCGCCAGCAACAGCTCAAGTCCGACACCTACGCCTACAACACCCACCTCAACTCGGCCCACTACGACCAGAGCGCGACCTCGCCCATGGGCGGCGTGGTGTTCAAGCTGATGAAGAACCTGTCGCTGTATGGCAATTACATCGAGGGACTGCAGCAGGGCAAGCAGATCACCGACACCACCGCCGCCAACTACGGCCAGGTGCTGGCACCGTACAAGTCCAAGCAAAAGGAAGTGGGCGTGAAGTATGAGCTGGGCGGCCTGGGCCTGGGCGCGGCCTTCTTCACCACCGATCGGCCGCTGTCCTACAAGGATTCGGTCACCAATATCGAATCCACCAACGGCCTGCAGCGCAATCGCGGCGTGGAGCTGACCGCCTTTGGCGAACTGACGAAGAACATGCGCCTGCTCTCCGGCATCACCTTCCTCAACGCCAAGCAGCTGCAGACCAGCGGCAGCAGCAACAACGGCAACTACGCGATCGGGGTACCCAAGCTGCAAGCCAATGCCGGCCTGGAATACGATATCCCGGGTGTGCGTGGACTGACCGTCAATGGCCGTGCCACCTACACCTCGACCCAGTACGCCGATGCCGCCAACAAGCTGGAAGTACCGTCGTGGGTGCGCTATGACATCGGCGCCCGCTACCTGACCGATATCGGTGGCCGCGCCGTGACCTTCCGCGCGTCCATCGAGAACCTGGCCAACCGCAACTACTGGGAATCGGCGGGTGGGGCCTCCAACTCGGGCTACCTGGTCCTGGCCAATCCGCGCACCTTCAGCACCTCGGTGTCGGTGGCCTTCTAAGCCTGCTCCGCACGCAGCCTGCGCCCTGCAGGCTGCAACAAGCAAAACGCCTGCGTCCATCGATGGAAGCAGGCGTTTTTCATGCTGGCCAGGCCAGCAGCCACGACGGCCGGTCAGTCAAACAGGCCGGCGTAGGCGATCAGCATTTCCTCGATGAACAGCTTGGCCGACAGCGGATGGTCGGCAATGGCGCGACGTTCGCCCATGCCACGGATGGCCGCCGCAATCGCCAGGGCATCGACGCGCTCGGCCAGTCGTCCCAGCTCCTTGCCGTAGCGCGGGTAGTAGCGCACCACGCCGGCCGACTTCAGCGACAGCAAGTCGTAGAGCCAGCGCTGCAGCCAGCCGACCAGTTCCGGCACCGGCGTCTTCTGCAGCTTGTCGGCGGCGCGCAGGGCGCCGTCCACGCCAGGCTGGGCCAGATGGCGCAGCAATTCGTCCAGTGCCTCGCGGCCCTCGCCCTGGGCGGCTTCCTGCGCGGCCAGCGGGGCGCCGCCCTGCTCGGCCAGCCAGGCGTCGGCATCCTTGACGCCCTGCTGCTTGAGCCAGGCCAGGGCTTCGTCGTGTCCCGGTGCATTCAGGGCAAACTTGCGACAACGTGACAGGATGGTCGGCAAGAGCCGGTCCAGGCGGTTCGACAGCAGCAGGAACATGGTGCCTGGCGGCGGCTCTTCCAGCGTCTTGAGCAAGGCATTGGCGGCGGCCGTATTGAGCGCCTCGGCCGGATACAGCATCACCACCCGCAGGCCGGAGCGGTGGGTGGAGACGTTCATGAAATCGGCCAGGGCGCGGATCTGGTCGATCTTGATTTCCTTGGAGGGGGTCTTGCTGGCCTTGGCGCTCTTCTTTTCCTCGCCACTGTCGTCATCGGCGATCTCGTCTTCCAGTGCCTCCGGGCGCACGCGCCGATAGTCGGGGTGGTTGGATTGCGAGAACCAGTTGCAGGAGGCACAGACCCCGCAGGCATGCGCCTCGGGCGTGGGCGACTCGCACAGCAGCGACTTGGCAAAGGCTTCCACGAAGCGGGTCTTGCCGGTGCCGGCGGCGCCATAGAACAACAGCGCATGCGGCAGGCGCTCGCGCAATTGCTGGAGCTGGCGCCAGCTCTCGCCCTGCCAGGGCAACAAAACGTCGGCGGAAGAAACGCTCATCGCTGTGCCCCCATCACAAGGCCGCCACGATGGCGCGCAGTTCCTCCTGGATCACAGGAATCGGACGGGTCGAATCGACGATACGGAAGCGCTGCGGGAACTGCTGCGCCCGGCGCAGGTATTCGGCGCGGGTGTTGGCGAAGAAATCGGCCTTTTCCTGTTCGAACTTGTCCAGGGTGCGCTCGGCATCCAGGCGTGCGCGCGCCACTTCCAGCGGGACGTCGAAGAGCAGGGTCAGGTCCGGCTGCAAGTGCGGGTGGACCCAGTCTTCCAGGCGCTCCAGCTTGTCCAGTGCCAGCTTGCGACCACCGCCTTGGTAGGCGAAGGTGGCATCGGTGAAGCGGTCCGAGATCACCCAGTCGCCGCGTGCCAGGGCCGGCTCGATCACTTGCGCCAGGTGTTCGCGGCGCGAGGCGAACATCAGCAGGGCCTCGGTTTCCAGGTGCATCTTGTGGTGCAGGACCAGCTCGCGCAGGCGCTCGCCCAGTTCGGTGCCGCCCGGCTCGCGGGTGGCGACCACGGACAGGCCGCGTGCGCGCAAGAGCTCGGTGACGAAAGGAATATGGGTCGACTTGCCGGCGCCGTCGATGCCTTCGAAGGTGATGAATTTGCCTGATGCCATGAAGGGATCGCTACTCAAAGAAAACGGTGAAAAAACGGTAAATAAAAACGGTAAAAATCGCCAGGATCAACGCTGGTAGCGGTTGACGGCCTGGTTGTGCTCGGTCAGGCTGCTGGAAAAATGGCTGGTGCCATCTCCACGCGCCACGAAGTATAAGGCCTCGGTCTTGTCCGGGTTCAGCGCCGCTGCCAGCGAGGCTGCGCCGGGCAAGGCGATGGGCGTGGGCGGCAGGCCGGCCCGGGTATAGGTGTTGTAGGGCGTGTCGGTCAGCAGGTCGACCTTGCGGATCTTGCCCTGGTAGCGATCGCCCATGCCATAGATCACGGTCGGGTCGGTCTGCAGCAGCATGCCGGTGCGCAGGCGGTTCACGAAGACCCCGGCGACCATGCCACGCTCGGACTTCTGCCCGGTTTCCTTTTCGACGATGGAGGCCATGGTCAGCGCCTCGTAGGGCGTGCGGTAAGGCAGCGACAGGTCGCGCTGGGCCCAGGCTTCATTGAGTTTCTTGCTCATCAGCGCAAAGGCCTGGCGGTAGACCTGCATGTCGCTGGCGCCCTTGGCGAAGAGATAGGTATCGGGGAAGAACAGGCCTTCCGGATAGGTATATTCGGTGGTCAGTTTGGCCAGGATCTGCTGGTCGGTCCAGCCGGCGGTATCGTGCTTCAGGGCCGGCTGGTCGGCGATGGCGCGGCGCATCTGCCTGAAGGTCCAGCCCTCGATGACGGTCAGGGCTTCCTGGGCGAATTCGCCGCGCACCAGCTGCAGCAGCAGGCGCTGCGGCGTGTAGCCGGGCTTGATCTCGTAGCTGCCGGCCTTGATCCGGGTCCCCTCGCCCGACAGGCGTGCATACAGGGCGAACAGGTCCGGGTTGACCGGCACGCCAGCCGCGGCGATCTGCTGGGCAGCGCCGGACACACCGGCGCCAGGCGTAATGGTAAAGGCGATGACCTGGCCGCTCGGATCCACGATGGGCTGCTTGGACCAATAGACCCCGGCTGCTGCCACCAGCCCCGCCAGAATGATCAATGTCGCAAATAACTTCTTCATACCAGATGCAAAATCCCTGTTGCTCCGACGCGTTTTTTCGGAGATCACTATAATCGAGGCATCAATGATAATCGCTGGCACGACAGTTGCCTAATTTGCCGGGCAGAGATGCCCTGGCCAGCCGTAATCCGTAAAAGATTTCCTATGACAGAATTGACCGCATCGCCCTCCGTCTGGCGTGACTTCCTGGCGCAACAAGGCGCCCGTTTCGACGCCGATGGCACCGAGGTACTGGGTTTTGGCCCCGCCACGCCCTCACCGCAGAGCCTGGAAAGCTTCATGGCCCCGCTCACCGGCCTGGGCCTGATCGCCGCCAGCGGCGAAGAAGCCGCCACCTTCCTGCACGGCCAGCTCACCAATGATGTGCAAAAGCTCGACGAGAACAGTGCGCGCCTGGCCGGCTATTGCACGGCCAAGGGCCGCCTGCTGGCCACGCTCCTGATGTGGCGCGACGGGCAAACCGTCTTCCTGCAGCTGCCGCGCAGCCTGCAGCCGGCCATCCAGAAACGCCTGCAGATGTTCATCCTGCGCGCCAAGGCCAAGCTGGCCGACGCTGGCACCAGCCACGCCGCGCTGGGCCTGGCCGGTCCGGCCGCCGCCAATGCCCTGACCGAATGGTTCCCGGTGCTGCCGCAGCAAGCCTATGACAAGACCAGCAATGGCAACGGCACCCTGATCCGCCTGGCCGATGCCGCCGGCAGCCCCCGCTACCAGTGGATCGCTGCGCCCGAGACCCTGGTGGCAGCCTGGCCGCGTCTGGTCCAGCACCTTGCCCCGACGGCCTCGCAGGCCTGGCGCCTGACCGAGATCCGCGCCGGCGTGCCCAGCATCACCGCCAGCACGCAGGAGCAGTTCGTACCGCAGATGATCAATTTCGAGCTCATCGGTGGCGTCAATTTCAAGAAGGGTTGCTATCCCGGCCAGGAAATCGTGGCGCGCAGCCAGTACCTGGGCAAGCTCAAGCGCCGCACCCTGCTGGCCACCATCGACAGCGACACCGCGCAGGCGGGCAATGAAGTCTTTGCAGTGACCGATCCCGGCCAGCCCTGCGGCATGGTGGTCAATGCCGAACCCCTGGGTGAAGGCCGCGCACTGGCGCTGGTCGAGCTGAAACTGGCAGCCGCCGAAGAGGCCATCCACCTCGGTGCCGCCGACGGACCGGCGCTGCACTTCCACGACCTGCCCTACGAGCTGGCCGATCCGCAATAAGCGGATACCCGGGCATCAGGCAAGGACAGGCCATGGATCTCTACATTTATTATCGCGTCGCCCCCACCCAGGCCCAGGCGCTGCACGGCAGGCTCAAGGCCGTGCAGACGGTGCTGCAGGCCCGCTTCGGCATCGCCGGCGGCCTCAAGCGACGCCCCGGCGAGCAGGACGGCTTGCAGACCTGGATGGAAGTCTACGAACACATTGCCGCACCACGCGCGACCGAATTCACCCGCGCCCTGGAGCTTGCCCTGGAGGACGCCGGCATCCCGGCGCTCATCAGCGGGCCGCGTCATGTCGAACAGTTCGAGGATGTCGCCTCATGTGCCTGATCATCTTCGCCTGGAAAGTCATCCCCGGCATGCCATTGATCCTGGCGGCCAATCGCGACGAATTCTATGCCCGCCCGGCTGCCGATGCCGCCTGGTGGCGGGATCACGGACAAGTCTTTGCCGGACGCGACCTGCAAGGTGGTGGCACCTGGCTGGGCGTGACGCGCGAAGGCCGTTTCGCCGCGCTGACCAATGTACGTTCGCCCTCGGAGCGACGAGCGGAGGCCCCCAGTCGTGGGCAACTGGTGGCCGACTACCTGGGTGGCACGATGGATCCGGCTAGCTACCTGCGCCAGATCGCCCCGCGTGCGCAGGAATTCAACGGTTTCAACCTGCTGCTGGGCGACCGCGAGACCATGCTGTGGTACTCCAACCGGGGCGACGAGGACGCCCGCAACGGCCAGCCGCTGGACTACGGCGTCTATGGCCTCTCCAACGCCCTGCTGGACACGCCCTGGCCCAAGGTCACCCGCGCCAAGGCGCAGTTCGCCAGCCTGCTGTGCCAGGGAGCGCCGGAAGAGACCTTCTTCGAGATGCTCACCGACGCCACCCGCGCCAATGACTGCCGCCTGCCCGATACCGGCGTGGGCCTGGAAAGGGAGAGGATGCTCTCCCCCATCTTCATCCGCTCGCCCGACTATGGCACCCGCTGCTCGACGGTCCTGCGCGTGCCCATCGTTGGCGAGCCGGTCCTGACCGAACATGTGGTTGATCCTATGGCAATGCAATATTGCGCCGAGCCGGCGACCGACAAAGCTTGCAAGATCCCTTGCAAGCCCAAGGTGGAGGAAGCGCCACAGGACCCTCCCCTGCATGGCGGAGATGCCCGCCAGGCCTGAACTGGCGAGCAACAGGTCTGCTCGCATGAAATAACCAAAACGTATATCTGATATTTGGAAGATAAATTGGCCTGATTTGATGCGGAGCAGTAAAGTTACACCTGTCTCCTCCAATTTCCTCCTAAAGAATTGGATTCAAGCCCACGCCGCAAGGTCGTGGGCTTTTTTTTGCCTGTTTCAGGCCGCCATGCAGTACGGCCCGCATCCGGCAGGCCGTCCCTCACCCATCAGGCCTGGATACCCAGCGCCTCCAGCAGGATCTGTGCGACCCGCTCCGACGATTGCGGATTCTGGCCGGTAATCAACTGGCCATCGCGAATGCCAAATACCTGCCAGTTGCCCGCCCCTTCAAACACCCCGCCCAGCGCGCGCAAGCGGCTCTCCAGCAGGAATGGCACCACCTCGGCCAGGCCGACTTCGCGCTCTTCGGCATCGGTGAAGGAGTTCACGCGCTTGCCCTCGACCATCGGCTTGCCATCCGCACGCACTGCCGAGACCAGGCCGGCGGCACCGTGGCAGACCGAGGCGATGAACTTGCCCGCGCCGTAGGCCGCTTCAACAGTCGCTTTCACATTGGCATCGGTGGGCAAGTCCCACATGGTGCCGTGACCACCGGGGAAGAACACCGCGTCGAAACCCGCCACCTGTACGCCAGCCAGGGCCTGGGTGTGGGCGATGCGGTCCTGCAGGTCAACATCGGCCAGCATGCGCTCGACGATGGCATCGTTCTCGCCCACCGCCTTGATACTGCCGGGATCGATGGGGGCAGGTCCGCCGGCGGTGGAGGCAATCGTCACTGTGGCACCGGCATCGACCAGCGCGTAGTAAGGCGCGGCCAGTTCCTCGGCCCACAGGCCGGTGGGCTTGTCGGTGTCACCCATGCGGCTGCTGGAGGTGACGATCATCAGGATATTCGGTACGGTCATGGCGTTTCCTTTCATTCGGTGTGCGGGGTAGCGGCAAGCGGAAGGGATCGCGCCCCATCCGGTCAGCCGGCATGGACGACACTATATTCAGGATTAAAACGACGATAAACTGCCTCCGAATCAATTCATTCATTACATCATTGAACAAATGAGAAGCTTCGACCCCGTCCAGCTCGGTAGTATCGAACTCTTCTGCAAGGCCGCCGAACTGGGCGGCTTCACCGCCGCCGCCGAGGCCCTGGGCCTGACACCGGCCTCGGTAAGCCGCTCCATCAGCCGCCTGGAGTCGCGCCTGGGCGTGCGCCTGTTCGTGCGGACCACCCGCCAGATCCGGCTCACGCCCGAGGGCAGCCTGTACCACCAGCAATGCCAGCAGGCACTGGAGCAGATCGCCGACGCCGAGCGCATCCTCACCGGCCGCCAAAAGGCGCCGGCCGGCCCCTTGCGCATCAGCGTGGGGACGCCCTACGCCCATTTCCGGCTGCTACCGCTGCTGCCGCGCTTCCAGCAGGCCTATCCGCAGATCGAAGTGGAACTCAGCGTTGCCAACCGGGTGGTGGATTTCGTGGAAGAAGGCTTCGACCTGGCCATCCGCCTGGGTGTGCCACCGGATTCCCGGCTCATCGCCGTGCCGCTGGAGGATCCCACGCTGGGCGTCTTTGCCGCCCCGGCCTACCTGCAACGACGCGGCGCGCCGCAGACCGTGGCTGAGCTGGAGCAGCACGACTGCATCCAGTTCATCCTGCCCAGCAGCGGACGCGCCATGCCCTGGATCTTCAGGGATGCGATCTCGACTTTCATTTCCAGAGCCGCCAGCGCATCCATGACGACGTGCTGGGCTGCGTGAACTGGGCCATCGCCGGTGGCGGGCTGTTCCAGATCTATCACTTCGTGGCCGAGGCCGCCGTGCAGCGCGGAGAGCTGGTCGAGGTGCTGCAGGCCGCCGGTCACCGCACCCGACACTTTTCCCTGCTCTATCCGCATAACCGCCACCTGTCGGCGCGGGTGCGCGCTTTCGTCGACTTCCTCACCCAGGCCGTGCGCCAGCCCTGAAAAGCCATCGGCCCCATCGCCGGGCTGCGGGACAGCACGGGGATGGGGCCGATGAAAGCCTCAGGCAACAGCCAGGATTGGGCTTAGTGGTGCATCTTGGCGTCGGAACGGTCCAGGATGGCTTCCGGCGCTTGCGCGTCGTCCACGGTCTCGTTGTTGAGCACCTTGTGCAGGCGTTCGGTATCGAGCTCACCGCTCCACTTGGCCACGACCAGGGTCGCCACGCCGTTACCGATGGTATTGGTCAGGGCGCGTGCTTCGGACATGAAGCGGTCGATACCCAGGATCAGCGCCAGGCCCGCGACCGGCACGTGACCCACCGCCGACAGGGTCGCGGCCAGCACGATGAAGCCGGAACCGGTGATGCCGGCTGCGCCCTTGGAGGTCAGCAGCAGCACGCCCAGGAGCGTCAGTTCCTGCACGAAGGTCATGGGCGTGTTGGTCGCCTGGGCGATGAACACGGCGGCCATGGTCAGGTAGATCGCGGTGCCGTCCAGGTTGAACGAGTAGCCGGTAGGGATCACCAGGCCGACCACGGTCTTCTTGGCGCCGGCGTTTTCCATCTTGGCCAGCATGCGCGGCAGCACCGATTCCGAGGAGGAGGTGCCCAGCACGATCAGCAGTTCTTCCTTGATGTACTTGACGAACTTCCACACCGAGAAGCCGTGCAGGCGGGTGATGATACCCAGCACCACGAAGATGAACAGCAGGCAGGTCAGGTAGAAGGTACCCATCAGCTTGGCCAGGGAGAACAGCGAACCCACGCCGTACTTGCCGATGGTGAAGGACATGGCGCCGAAGGCACCGATCGGTGCGACCTTCATGATCGCGCCCACCACCGAGAACAGCACATGCGAGATCTTCTCGATGAAGTCGAACACCAGGGTGCCGCGGCCACCGAACTTGTGCAGCGCGAAGCCGAACAGTACCGCCACCAGCAGCACCTGCAGCACGTCACCCTTGGCAAACGCATCGAACATGCTCGAAGGGATGATGCTCATGACGAAGTCGGTGACCGAACCCAGCTTGCCAGGGGCGGTGTAAGAGGCGATGCTCTTGGTATCCAGCGTGGCCGGGTCGACGTTCATGCCCACGCCCGGTTGCAGGAAGTTCACCAGCAACAGGCCGATGATGAGCGCCACGGTGCTGACCACTTCGAAGTACAGCAGCGCCAGGCCGCCGGTCTTGCCGACCTTTTTCATGTCTTCCATACCGGCAATGCCGATGACGACGGTGCAGAAGATCACAGGCGCGATGATCATCTTGATCAGCTTGACGAAGCCTTCGCCCAGGGGCTTCATGGCTTCACCCGTGGAGGGATAGAAATGGCCCAGCGCGATGCCGATCACGATGGCAACCAGGACCTGGAAATACAGCGACTTATAGATGGGCGGTTTTTGTGCCGTCATGTTGGTTTCTCCTTAAACATCAAATACCAGCTGGTCCATGTGTACCAGCCGCCTGCCTTGGTCGGATCGTCGTCCGTTAGGGCCTTTTTGTTAGTCCGGGAGAACTCCCCCTCCCCGGTTCGGGCGCAAGTATCTCTCAGGCACCTGCGGGCTGGTATTGTGGGAAACCACATTCATGCAGCTTACAAAGCATAAATATGATCTGTATCGCATTCTGCGCAGCAACAAAATCCACGATATAGTGAACAGTTGGGGAAAGCAATGACAAGGAAAACATCGTGCAACGAAAACTGACGGTCACCGCCCGGCTGGGGATCCTGGTGGTGGTGCTGTGCGCCAGCGTGGTGCTGCTGGCCTGGCGGGACATGCTGGGCATGGCCTCCAGCAACGACAAGCTCAAGCATGTCTACGAAGACTGTACCATGGCCCTGATCGATCTCTCGCGCGTGCGCGACGCCCTCTATCTCAACCGGGATGTGATGGGACGGGCGCTGATGCTGGTCAATGTGCAGGCCGAGCCCGACAGCAGCGGCAATGAAGCCCAGGTGCGCCAGTGGCTGGGGCGCCTCAAGGAACTGGACGAGCGCTTCGAGCAAGGCTGGCTCGCCTACAAGGGCACCGTGCTGTCGCCGGCCGAACAGGTCGAGGCCAGCCGTTTCGAACAAAACTGGAAGTCTTACCTGAGCCAGCGCACCCAGGTCATCGAACTCATCAGCACCACCCAGGTCAGCCAGGCCAACCGCCTGTGGCCGCAGATCACCCCCCTGCTCTCCACCCTGGCCACGCAACTGGCCAGCCTGAGCAAGCTGCAGGAAACCCAGACCCGCCAGGTCTACGATGAAGCCCTGGGCGAGTATGAACAACTGCGCGCGCGCAACCTGCAGATCGCGGCCGTGGCCCTGGTGGTCGGGGTGGCGCTGGCCCTGTGGATCATCATCGGCCTGCGCCGCGAGCTGGGCGGTGAACCAGCCTATGCCGCCCATATCGTGCGCCAGATCGCCGACGGCAACCTGGGTATCGAGGTGCGCCTGCGCCGCAATGACCGCAGCAGTCTGCTCTACGCCATGCACACCATGCGCGAGCGCCTCACCGAGATCATGCGCAGCGTCACGCTGTCGACCCAGTCGCTGGGGGATTCATCCCGCCAGCTCAACTCCACCGCGTATGCACTGGCCCAGGCCTCCAGCGAACAGGCCGCCGCCGTGGAAGAAGTCCACAGCGCCATCGCCAGCATGAGCCAGGCCATCCAGGAAACCGGCGACCATGCCCGCCGCACCGACCAGATCGCCCTGGCCGCCGCCGCCGATGCCGACAAGAGCGGTGCGGCCGTCCAGAGCACGGTCTCGGCCATGCGCGGCATCGCCCGCCAGGTCGGCGTGATCGATGACATCGCCTACCAGACCAACCTGCTGGCCCTGAATGCCGCCATCGAGGCGGCCCGCGCGGGCGAACATGGCCGGGGGTTTTCGGTGGTGGCGGCAGAAATCCGCAAGCTGGCCGAGCGCAGTCAGGGCAGCGCGCACGAGATCAGCGTGATCGCCCAGCAAAGCGTGGAAACGGCCGAGCAGACCAGCCAGCGCCTGGTCGAAGGTACGCTGCAGGGGATCCGCCAGGCTTCCCGCCAGATCAACCAGATCACGCAATCCTCACGCATGCAGGAAGATGGCGTCCAGGAAATCGGCGCAGCCATGGCGCAATTGAACGAAACCACCCAGCGCAACGCGGCAGCCTCGGAAGAACTGGCGACCACCTCCCAGGCCGTAGCCGATCGTGCGCGCGAACTGGGTACCCAGCTCTGCTACTTCCGCCTGGAAGAAACAGCCCCCGACGATCCGACCCAAGCGGCCCGATCCTGAGGCTGAATCTGCGGCTGAATCTGCGGCTGAATCTGAAGCTGAATCTGAGGCTGAAGCTCAGACCAGGCTGGCACGCATGGTGATATGGGGGATGCCGGCCTCCATGAACTCCTCGCCTTCACGTACGAAACCGTGCCTGGCGTAGAAGGGAGCGGCGTGGGTCTGGGCGTTGAGGACAACTTCGCGATCACCACGCTCGCGCGCGGCCTGGATCAGGGCCTGCAAGACCGCCCCGCCGACACCCTGGCCGCGTCCCGCGCGGCGCACGGCCATGCGGCCGATATGGCCGTCGGGCAGCAGACGGCCGGTCGCCAGCGGCTGGCCGGCTTCGTCATAGGCCACGGCGTGGATGCATAGCGCGTCCATCTCGTCGAGCTCGATCTCGGCCGGCACCTTCTGCTCGTCGACAAAGACTTCGAAACGGATCGGTTGGGCATGGGCGCGCTGGGTCTCCCAGTTGCCGACGGTGATGTTCATGTGCATGTTCCTGCAGAAAAAGTGAAAGCGGGCCGCGCTGGCCTCATTCGTGATCCAGCTTCCTGGAGATATCCAGCCGGCGGATCAGCTTGAAGGTCCCCATGGCCTTGGCCACCAGGCGCTCGCCGTTCCAGAGTTCGGCCTGGCAAAAGCACATGGTGGTGGAGCGGTGATAGGTATGGCCGCGCGCCACGATGGTGTCGCCCGCATGGCCGGCCGGCTGCAGGAAGCTGGTACTCATCTCCACGGTGGCCGAGGACTTGGCGTCCGGCACGCCGGCGCGCGCCGACAGGCCCATGGCCACATCGAGCATGGTCATCGAGATGCCGCCCTGCGCCACCTGCCAGCTGTTCATGAACTCGGGCTTGAGCAGCAGGGACATGACGGCGCGGTTGTCGCCGTATTCCAGCACTTCCACACCCAGGGCCTGCAGGTAGGGGTTCCCCTGCGGGAAGACTTCAGTCAGCACCAGGCTCATTGCACCTGCCTCAGACTTCGTAGTCCATGCACTGGCGCGCTTCGCGCACGGCGCCGATGAAGGGCTTGATGGCAACGTGGTCGGGATGGTCCTGGTAGGCATCCAGGGCCGCGCGGGAGGCGAATTCGGAGTACAGCACCACGTCATAGGTGGCTTCCAGGCCGGGCTGCGCCAGCACCGCCTCGAACTTCAGGATGCCTGGCACGACGTTGGCGCAGCTATCCAGCAATTGCTTCATCTTTTGCAGGTTGGTGGCCTTGTCGGCGCCTTCTGCATGGTCCTTCAACTTCCACATCACGATATGCTTGATCACGGTTGCTCTCCACTACCCGGAAAATGGGCAAACCGTAATGATAAGCCAAAGCCCCGTTCCGGGTCGCAGACGCTCCCGTCACAGTCGCTGCGCGATCTTCATGAAGGAGCCGACCAGCCGCCCTTCACGGCGCTCGGCCAGGCAATACACATAGGTATGGGTGCTCACCGGATCGCCCTCGATGCGCACCATGCGGAAGCGTTCGTCGGGAATGAACTCGGCCTCCGACACCGTGCCCAGCCCCAAGCCACGCGCCACCGCCTCGCGCAGTGCCTCGCGGCTGCCGATCTCCATCACCACGCGCGGCGCGATGCCGGCCTGCTGCATCGCCTTTTCCAGCGCCAGGCGGGTGGTCGAGCCCTGTTCGCGCACCAGCATGGGCTGCTGGTCCAGCTCGGCCAGCGCCACCGACTCGCGCTGGTAGAAGGGATGATCGCGATGCACGAACAGCACCACCGCGTGATCGGCATAGGGCACCGCATGGAAACGCGCATCGTCGGTGACGCTGGCCAGCACGGCCACGTCGGTCACGTAGTTGTCCAGGTCCGCCAGGGACTGGGCCGAATTGCCCAGCTTGATCGACAGCTCCACCTTGGGATAGCGGGCGCGATAGGCATCCACCATCTCGATCACGTGGAACGGCCCGACCGCGCCAATGCGCAGGTGACCGACATGCAGCGCCCCCGAATTGACCAGCAGGTTCAGGGCATCGAGCTCCAGCTCGGCGATATTCTGGGCGATCGGCAAGAGGCGCTGCGCAGTCTCGGACAGGTCCACCCGCCGCCCGCGCCGGAAGAACAGCTCCACGTTGTGTTCGCGCTCCAGCGATTGCACCTGGGTGGTCAGGGTCGGCTGGCTCACGCCCAGCGCCCGGGCAGCGGCGGAAAAGCCGCGATGGCGGGCAACAGCCAGGAAGGCACGCAGTTGTGATGGGGTCATCTATAGATCCTATCAATAGATAATTCTATTTTTTGCGATTATATCGATAATAGGGCCGTCATAAAGTCTATTTAACCTGTGTCCTGTCAGTGCCCTGCGATGTGCGCCCACTGACCCGCAGCGCTGCCGGCCCCGCCGGCAGCCGCCTAACGCGCCCCGACCCGGGACGCCACTTCGACAAGGAATGGACATGCAACGACGTAGACTGCTCGCCCTCTGCCTGGGCGCCCTCGCCACCCTCGCCTCTCTCCCGCTCAGCCAGAGCGCCCTCGCGGCCCAGACGCTGACCGTGGGCCTGATCCCGGCCGAGGATTCGCAATCCATGCTGGAAAACAGCAAGGCTGTCATCGACACTCTGCAACGGCAGCTGGGCATGCCGGTCAAGCCCTTCATCGCCACTGACTACAACGGCATCATCGAGGCCCTGCGCGCGCGCAAGCTGGATGTCGCCTACCTCGGCCCCTTCTCCTATGTGCTGGCCAGTTCGGTGGCCAATGTCGAAGCCTTCGCCGTGGCCGAGACCAAGAAGAGCGGGCGCAGCTACTACAAGAGCCTCATCATCACCCGCCGCGACAGCGGACTGCAATCGCTGGAGCAGCTCAAGGGCCGTACCATGGCCTTCGTCGATCCCTCCTCCGCCTCCGGCCACCTGTTCCCCAGCGCCGGCCTGCAAAAGCTCAACATCGACCCCAACAAGTATTTTGCGCGGGTGATCTTCTCCGGTTCGCATGACGCCAGCATCCTGGCCGTCACCAACAAGAAGGTCGATGCTGCCGCCGTAGCGGACCGCATCCTGGCGGCTGCCGTCGCCAGGGGTGTGGTGCAGCAGGCCGATCTGAACGTGGTCTGGACCTCGCCCGACATTCCCGAGTCCCCCATGGTCTGGCGCCGCGACCTGGATCCGGCCCTGAAACAGAAGATCGCCGCCGCCTTCGCCAGCATCAAGGACGTGCAATGGGGCGACCAGGGCGTGCTGAACGGCTTCGTCCCCACCACCGACGCCGCCTATGACGTGGTGCGCGATACCGCCAAGATCCTCAAGCTGGATCTGAAGGCCATGAAATGATCCAGATCCGCGCCCTCTGCAAGCAGTACGGCAGCCAGGCCGTGCTGCGCGGGATCGACCTGGACGTCCCGGCCGGCCAGTTCCTGGTCGTGCTGGGCCCCTCCGGGGCAGGCAAGTCCACCTTGCTGCGCTGTATCAACGGCCTGGTGCAACCCAGCTCGGGCCAGTTGCAGGTGGCCGGCTTCGATGCCACCGATGGCCGCGCCCGGCACGTGCGCCAGTTGCGCCGTGAGGTGGCGATGATCTTCCAGCATCACAATGTGGTGCCGCGTCTGTCGGTGCTCAAGAACACCCTGACCGGTCGCCTGGGACAGGTATCCACGCTGACGTCGCTGCTGCAATTGTTTTCGCACCGGGATGTGGCCCTGGCCATGGAATGCCTGCGCCGGGTGGAACTGGATCACAAGGCCCACCAGCGTACCGATGCGCTCTCCGGTGGCCAGCGCCAGCGCGTGGGCATCGCCCGCGCCCTGGCCCAGCGACCCCAGGTGATCCTGGCCGACGAACCGGTGGCCAGCCTCGACCCCAAGACCTCGCGCCTGGTCCTGCACTACCTGCGGGCGGCCTCGCGCGAGCTGGGCATCACCGTGGTCTGCAACCTGCACCAGGTGGACTA
The DNA here is from genome assembly GCF_044745245.1 of Herbaspirillum sp. NPDC087042. NCBI lineage: Bacteria > Pseudomonadati > Pseudomonadota > Betaproteobacteria > Burkholderiales > Oxalobacteraceae > Herbaspirillum > Herbaspirillum sp. NPDC087042. The sequence goes on from NZ_JBIUZW010000001.1 coordinate 546,995, forward strand.
TGCCCGCGAATTCGGCGACCGCATCGTCGGCCTGGCCGGTGGCCGGCTGGTCTTCGATGGCAGCGGCGCTACGCTGGACGAGCATCACCTCAGCCGCATCTACGGCGACCCGGCGCAGGCGACTGTGCCAATGCCAGCGCCTGCCGCCGTCGCCGCGTCGGCACTGTCGCCATCCCTGCAAGGAGCCCTGACATGAATTCCCCCACCTCCTCCCCGGTCGTGCCAGGCGGCTATCTCTGGACCGGTCCGCGCCCGCTGACGCTGCGCGGCTGGCTGCAGTGCGTCGGCCTGGTCGTGATGCTGGGCTGGCTGCTGGCCTGGAGCGCCCGCGGCACCGAGCTGTCCTGGCACGAGCTGGCCGATGGCCTGCCGCAGATCGGCGACTTCCTGGCGCGCTCCTTCCCGCCCAACTGGGCTTTGCTGGGCGAGCTGGTCGCTCCGGCCATCGAGACCGTGCAGATCGCCCTGTGGGGGACCTTGCTGGGGGTGCTCGGGGCCATCCCCGTGGCCTTGCTGGCAGCACGCAATCTCAATTCCAGCCGCTGGCTGTATGGGGTGGTGCGCCAGGCCCTCAACGTCACGCGCAGCATCAATGAACTGATCCTGGCCCTGGTCTTCGTCTCGGCAGTCGGCCTGGGCCCCTTCCCCGGCGTACTGGCGCTGGCCGTGCATGGCGTAGGGATGATCGGCAAGTTCTTCGCCGAAAGCATCGAGGAAATCGACCAGGGCCCCCTGGAGGCCCTGCGCGCCACCGGCGCCCGGCCCTTGCAGGTGATCGTCTTTGGCGTGCTGCCGCAGGTGGCCACGGCCTGGATCGCCACCGTGCTCTACCGTTTCGAAGTCAACCTGCGCCAGGCGACCGTACTGGGCATGGTCGGCGCAGGCGGGCTGGGGTTCGAACTGGTCAACAGCCTCAAGCTGTTCAAATACCAGGACACCGCCACCTGCATCGTCGTGGTGACCCTGATGGTGGTGGCGGCAGACGCCCTCTCCAGCCGCCTGCGCCATCGCATCCAGGATGGCCGCACGCACTGATGCTGATGCCGATACCGCCTCCCCTTGAACAACGAGAACAGAACCATGTGGAATTTCCATAACCCGGTCGCCGTCCACGCCGGCACCGGCAGCCTGGCCCGTCTCCCGGACCTGCTGGCTGGCCGCCGTGCGTTGCTGATCACCTTTCCTGACGCCGCCGCACTGGGGATGGAGCAGGCAGTGGCCGAGCTGCTCGGCACGCAGCTGGCCGGCATCGAAAATGCCGTGCATCCCAATCCCGACGTCGCCTGGCTGGAAGCCATGTACGAGCGCGTATGGCAGCAGCATGCCGACGTCCCCTGCATCGTCGCCCTGGGCGGCGGCAGCGTCATCGATTGCGCCAAGGCCATGCTGGCCCCCACACCCACCGGACGGTTCGCGCCTGTGCTCGGGCATCTGCGCGACGGCACCGACTTCGCGCCTGATCGCGCCCGCCTGAAGTCTCTGATTGCCCTGCCGACCACCGCCGGCACCGGCAGCGAAGTCACGCCCTGGGCCACGATCTGGGATGCGGCAGCCGGTCGCAAATATTCGCTGCACCAAGCCTGGACCTGGCCCGAGGCGGCCATCATCGATGCCGCGCTGATGCGCGATCTGCCCGTGGCGGCCACCCTGGCCAGCGGCCTGGATGCGCTCTCGCACGCCTTCGAATCGATCTGGAACGTGAACCGCAATCCGGTCTCCTCGACCCTGGCGGCGGCGGCGGCCCGCAGCATCCTGGCCACCCTGCCGCAACTGCTGCGCGCACCGCGCGACATCGCGTTGCGCGAGCAGATGGCACTGGCCGCGCTACAGGCCGGGCTGGCGTTTTCCAACACCCGTACCGCGCTGGCGCATTCGCTGTCCTACGACATCACGCTGCAGGCCGGTGTGGCCCACGGCATCGCCTGTTCATTCTCGCTGCCCCACGTCCTGCAACTGGCCCTGGGTTGCGATGCCAGCGTCGACGCCCTGCTGCTGCAGATCCTCGATGCCACGCATGGCGAACAGGCCGTGACGCGACTGAGCATTTTTCTGGAATCGCTGGGCGTGTCGACCGACCCGGCGCACTACGGACTGGCAGACAGTTGGGAGGCTCGCCTGCAACTTGCCTTGCAAGGCCCCCGTGGCCGCAATTTCATTGCCGCCGGCGTTGCGCCCATGGCCCCACGTTGAAGCAATTGACGCGATTGAACACCGCAATACCTCACCCAAGGAGAAATACCATGACCACCCCCACCGTACCAGGCCGCCCGCTGCAAGCCGTCATCTTCGACTGGGCTGGCACCCTGGTCGATTTCGGCTCGCTGGCGCCGACCCAGATCTTCGTGGATGCCTTCGATAGCTTCGGCATCGAGATCAGCCTGCAACAGGCGCGCGGTCCGATGGGACTGTCCAAGTGGCAGCATATCCGCGTGCTGCTGGACACCCCCGAGATCGCCGCCCAATGGCAGCGCCATGCCGGCCGCGCCGCCAGCGATGCCGATGTCGACGCCATCTATGCCCGCTTCATGCCCATGCAGATTGCCAAGGTAGGCCAGTACTCGCAAGCCATCGAAGGGGCCGTCGAGGTATTGGCCTGGTTGCGCGAGCAAGGCTTGAAGATCGGCTCCTGCTCGGGCTATCCGCGCCAGGTCCTCGATGTGCTGCTGCCCATGGCCGCGCAGGCCGGCATCGCCCCGGATCACGTGGTCGCCGGTGACGAACTGGCCGCCGGTGGCCGCCCCGGCCCCTACATGGCACTGGCCAACATGCTGGCTCTGAAGATCGACGATGTGGCTGGCTGCATCAAGGTCGACGATACCGTTCCCGGCATCGAGGAAGGCATACGGGCGGGGATGTGGAGCGTGGGAGTCTCGCTGTCGGGCAATGAAGTCGGACATACCCGCGCCGCGCTGGACTGCCTGCCCACCGCCGAGGTAGCACAGCTCAAGGCCCAGGCCGAAGCGCGCCTGCGCGGCGCCGGCGCCCACTATGTCATCGACTCGGTGGCCGACCTGCCGCAGGTGGTGAACCAGATCCGCGCACGGCTGGCTGCGGGCGAGCGTCCCTGAGCACGCCCGCCGTGCGCAGGCTAGGCGTCTGTTGCCCGGCTACGCCGCTTGCGCGGCGCAGCCTCGGCGGCGGGCGCCTTTCCGGCAGGGCTCTTGCGCGCTGCCGGCTTGGCAGCAGCCGGCTTGGTGGACACAGACTTGGTGGGCGCGGGCTTGGCGGGCGCGGGCTTGAGCGCTGCCTTCCTGCCGACAGCCTTCTTCGCCGGAACGGCCCTGGCCGGCTCCGTCAGCGCGGCCGGCACCCGCACGTCATCGGATTGCTCGCCGATGGCGCGCGTGAGCTTGCGCGCCAGGGCGATCACCTTGTCGGGATCGACGTCCAGCGTGCCGATCAGCAATTCGATGATTTCCGACCGTGGATTGGCCAGCGTCGGCTCGATCATCATCACCGCCGCCGACAAGGCCAGCGCACGCTCACGACTGGCCTTGTCGGGCAACATGGACTCCAGGGCATTGAGCGCCTCCACCGGTGCCACGGCAGTGATGCGCGCCTGTTCCTTCAACAGTTGCACCCAGTTGGTCTGCGGCGAGACGCTGGCATGCATGTTGGGTAGCTGCGCCAGCAGGCGCGCCAGGCGCAGGCTGCGGCGCTCGAACACGCCCACCGAGACCATGCCGGCGATGACGATGCGGCACACTGCCTCGGCAAAACCACCCTCTGCTATCCCGCCCAGCACGGCATCGCGGTAGTGTCCCAGCTCCTGCTGCGCCCAGCGGTGGGCGACGTCGGCGTCCGGTTCGCGCGGCGGCAGCCAGCTACCCAGGCCGCTGGGGCCGAATACCTGGCGCGTCATGCGCACCGTGCGGGCATCGCGCTGGTCGCGCCAGGCATTGAGTTCATCGGTGATCTTCTGCGCCATGCGGCGCTCGTACTGCTTCAGCGGATGCTCGGGGTCCAGTTGCACCCGTTCGGCGCGCGCCCGGGCGGCCTGCTGGCGAATGAAGGCAGCCGCCGGATGGGTGTCGGAGAACATCTGCCGCTGCATGCGCATGGGATTCATGCGCATCAGCAGGTTGGCCCCCTCGCGGGTCGCGCCCATGCGCACCCACGGACGCAGCCAGGTCTTGTAGAGCTGGGCGTTGAGCTGCGACCACTGGCTGATGGTCGAGAAGATCGCTTCTTCCTCGCGTCCCTCGGGGTTGAGCCGGCGCAGATCATCCATGGTCCGGTGCTCGTAGTGGACGGTGTAGTCACCCGGTTCCAGCTCATCCCAGCGCAGGCTCTGCTGACCATCCTTGCGGTCCAGCTTCATCTCGTAGAGGCCCGGCGGCAGGCTCTCGATCACATCCAGGGAGCTGACCAGCTGGTCGTGCTCCTTCAGGGCCACCGAGCCGCCCACGAAGATGCCCAGGTGACCCACGCTCTCGTGCAGCACGTAGATGATGGTGCGACCGGCCGCCGCGATGGCGCGCTCGTCGCCCCAGGTATCGATGATCCAGTTCAGCGCCTGCGGTGGCGGCGTGATGTTGTCGCCCCAGGACGCAAAGACCACGATGGGCGCGCTGATGTCGCGCAAGCTAACCAGCTTGCCCTTGACCTCCAGTTCACCCCGCGCCAGCTTGTTGCCCACGAACAGGTTCTCGGTGATGGACTCGATCTCGGCGCCGGTCATGCGGAAGAAACCGCCCCACCAGCGTTCGAACTCCAGGAAGCGCGGCGCCTCCTGGTCGACCCCGGCCCACAGGTTGTAGTACTTGTTCCAGAAGGTATTGGCCGGATTGAGCTTCTCGAAATTCTCGACCAGGTAGGCGCCGTCGAAGCGGTCCGCTCCCAGGTCGGCCGCCAGCGAGGCCAGCCAGGTGCCGCCCAGGGTGGCGCCGCTATAGCGCATCGGATTCAGGGTCGAGCTGCCGGCCCAGTAGGACGCCGGCGCCCCCACCATCATGAGCGGCCCGAACAGTTCTGGACGGACCGCGTCCAGCGTCATCATGGCCCAGCCAGCCTGGCAATTGCCGATCACCACCGGCTTGGCCTGGCATTGCGGATGGCGACGCATGACTTCCTCCAGGAAGCCGGCCTCGGCGTCCATCACCGTGGTGAGGGTCTGGCCATCCTCGGGTTCGGGACGGAAAGTGACGAAATAGACGGTGTGGCCCGCCTTCATGGCCATGCCCACCTCGGAATCGAACTTGAAGCCGCCGATGCCCGGCCCGTGGCCGGCGCGCGGATCGACCACCACCACCGGCCGCGCCGCCGGATCGACCGGCAGGCCGGGTGGCGGTTGCAGGCGCAACAGCGCATAGTTGCAGGGCGTGGGCAGGTCATGGCCATCGAGCACGACTTCGTGCTCGAACTTGAGCAGGGGCGGCGTGCCCTGCTCCAGGTGTTCCAGGTAATCGTTGCCCCGCTCCAGCAGGGTATCGAGGAACAGGAAGCTGCGTTGCACGCAATCCTGGAGATACAGCGGGAGGTCACCCCAGGGCGGGTTCTCCGGCATGGTAGCGGCACCATCGGCGCCGGACGGGTTGTGAGAGACGCTTGCAGACTTGTGACGACTGACCATGAAGACACTCCAGTGGCAAGGATGCTCTCATGATACGGAGAAAGAGGACGGCAAATCGTCAGATCTCTGCGACAATGGAACCGCAATTCGCGGTATTGAATGTGAAACCCGCCAAAAACCATTGCACGGAGGAATTTTCATGGAGCTCAAGAGCCTGGTTGACCAGCCTGGCAAATTGCCCACCGTCCCCAAGGTCGTACAGCAATTGATCGCCAGCTTCAATGTCGAGGATATTTCTTCGCATGAGATCGCGCTGCAGATCGCAGCCGATCCGGCGCTGACCGCCAAGGTACTGCGCCTGGCCAATTCGGCCTTCTTCCACGTCTCGCGCACCATCGGCACCGTCGACGACGCATTGCGCATGCTGGGCTTCGTCATGGTGCGCAACCTGGTGCTGGGCAATGGCATGGTGGCGGCCTTCAAGAACACCCGCGGCATGGATCTGCACCAGTTCTGGCGCCACACCCTCTATACAGCCGTGGCGGCGCGCTGGCTGGCCATGCGCGAGGGCAGCAGCGGCGAAGACAATGGCGATGCCGTCTTCACCGTCGGCATGATGCACGGCATTGGCCAGCTGCAACTGCATGCCGTGGCCGCTGCCACGGTGACGCCGCTGGACCGGCAGGTCAACGTGCTCGATGCCGACCGCGCCCGCCAGGAAAAACTGGCCTGGGGTTTCCACTACGGCGAGGTCTCGGCCGAACTGGCCGGCATCTGGCATTTCCCCGATACCCTGGTGAGCGCCTTGCGCTCGGTCCCCGATCCACTGGCCAGCAGCCGCCTGGAACGAGCCGCCGGCTGGGTCCACCTGGGAGCCTGGGCGGCCCGCGTCGACGTGCTGGCGCTTGACGACGACACCGCACTGGCCACCTACCCGACGGCGTTGGCAAAGAAGCTGGGCCTGGATCCCGCCTGGCGCCCGCTGCTGGTCAAGCATGATCCCGACAAGGCCGATCGCGCCATGCCGCTGTTCGGCGAACTGGCGGCCGGGCTTGATGCGATGCTGGAGTAAGCGCTCCTCAGGTCGCGCAGATACTGCAGCTATGCCCCTTGCAGTTGTGCAGCACACTGCTGCGCCCTGCCCCTGCATGCGTGCCGGGGCCGGTCGCTCCCTGCCCCGCCAGTTGCTCGGCACCATTGCGCGGCTGCCAGCGATGCCGGACCTGCAAGCCCACATGCCCACCGGTGAGCATGGGCGCAGCCGCGGTCATGGCCTTGCAATAAGGGCAGGCGGTCTCGCCGTGCAAGGCCTGCAAGGTGATCAGCCGCTCGAAGATGCCGTCGCAATGGCGGCAGCGAATGTCGTACAAGGGCATGTCCCCTCCTGAACCAATCCTGATTAAAAGACCCGGCCGGCGTGGCACCGACCGGGAACACAGCACATCACATCAAACCGTTAGGCCTTGCGCCCCCAGTAGGACTTGTCGTTCAACATACCCTTGGGCGTGATGTCCTGATCGAAGATCGAGGTCGGCAAGGCCACCGTGCAGGCGCAGTTGGGGATATCGACGATGCCGCCGATGCGCCCTTCCACCGGGGCGGCGGTGAGCAGCATGTAGGCCTGGCTGCCGGTGTAGCCGAAGTGGGTCAGGTAGTCGATGGCCTTCAGGCAGGCCTGGCGGTAGGCCACGGTGGCGTCGAGGTAGTAGTTCACGCCGTTTTCCACGCTGATGCCCTCGAAGGTCAGCCACTGCTCGTAATGCGGCTTGACGATGCTGGGCATGAAGATGGGCGAGGTGATGTTGTACTTGGCCATGCCGCCCTTGATGAGGTCGAAGCCGACGTGGCTCACGCCATCCATCTCGATGGCGCCGCAGAAGCCGATCTCGCCATCCCCCTGCGAGAAGTGCAGGTCGCCCATCGAAAAACCGGCACCCTTCACATAGACCGGGAAGAAGATACGTGTACCCGCCGACAAGTCCTTGATGTCGGTATTGCCGCCATGCTCGCGCGGCGGCACGGTGCGCGCAGCGACCTTGGCCATCTCGTCGAACTTGGCGCCGGTCAGTCCGCGCAAAACAGCAGTGGTCGGGTTGGGTGGCTGCGCCAGGCCCTTGGCAGCCAGCGGCGCTTCGCGGCGGTTCCATTCGGCCAGCAGGTCGTGCGAGGGCAGGCAGCCCATCAGGCCCGGGTGGGTCAGGCCGGCGATACGCACCCCGGGGATGTGACGCGAGGTGGCATACAGGCCCTTGAGGTCCCAGATGGCCTTGTCGGCCTCGGGAAAGTAATCGGCCAGGAAGCCACCGCCATTTTCCTTGGCGAACACGCCCGAGAAACCCACCGGGGTGACCGGCTTGATGTCCAGCAGGTCGATCACCAGCAGGTCGCCCGGCTCGGCGCCTTCGACGTGGAAAGGACCGGTGAGCGGGTGGGCGCGGGTCAGGTCGACGTTCTTGACATCGTCGACCTCATCGGTGTCCTTGATCTGGGCGTCCAGGAAGTCCAGCGATTCGATCAGGATGGATTCACCGGGCTTGACCGAGGCCAGGAAAGGCAGGTCCGGGTGCCAGCGGTTGTGGCCCAGTTCAGGCTGCTCTGCCAGCGGGACGCCGGGCTTGATCTTGAAGTGTTGCATGCGATCTCCTTGGTGGTGGGTGCGTGATGAGCGTGATGAGGACCTTGGCCCCCTGGCCTCAGGGCGCCGGCTCGGTCGGAATCCCCGGCATCGGACATTCAGGCGTGCCGGCGCTGTTACGGGTGAGCGCCTCGACCTGGGCGCGCGCGGCCTGCGGGTCATTGACCCAGGTGCGGTAGAAGTCGAAGGGACAGGCCGCCACGCCAGCGGGCGATTCACCCGAATTGATCTTGCCGGTATAGCCCCGGTGCAGCAGCTTGTAGAGGTGGTTCTGCGACTGCCAGTTGCGCCGCGCATCGCGGATGGCGCCGATGGACAGCTCGGCATACTGGATGCCCATCTCCTCGGTGCCGCATTCGCCCAGCGTGCGGCCATCGAAGCCGACGATGGCCGAGTGGCCGAAATAGGAATACACGCCGTCAAAGCCGGCCGCATTGGCCACCGCCACATAGACGTTGTTCATCCAGGCCATGGCCTTGGAGACCAGGATCTGCTGCTCCTTGGCCGGGTACATATAGCCCTGGCAGCGCACCACCAGTTCCGCCCCCTTCATGGCGCAGTCGCGCCAGATCTCCGGGTAGTTGCCGTCGTCGCAGATGATGAGGCTGACCTTCAAGCCCTTGGGGCCGTCGCAGACATAGGTGGTGTCCCCCGGATACCAGCCCTCGATGGGCGTCCAGGGCATGATCTTGCGGTACTTCTGCACGATCTCGCCCTGGTCGTTGATCAGGATGAGGGTGTTGTAGGGGACCTTGCGCGGATGCTCTTCATGGCGCTCACCGGTGAGCGAGAAGACACCCCAGACGCCGGCGATGCGGCAGGCCTCCGAGAAGATGGCGGTCTCCTCGCCCGGGATGGTGGCGGCGGTCTCGAACATCTCGGCCCGGTCATACATGATGCCGTGGGTCGAATACTCCGGGAACACCACCAGGTCCAGCCCCGGCAAGCCCTGCTTCATGCCCACCAGCATGGCGGCGATCTTCCTGGCGTTCTCCAGCACCTCGCCACGGGTATGCAGGCGCGGCATCTTGTAGTTGACCACGGCCACGCCGACGGCGTCCTTGCTGCTTGAAATGTCTCCATGTCGCATCGGTTTGCTCCTCTGAAAAGACGGTCCGGTCAGACCGACAGATACTTGCTGATGGTGGGCGCATCGACATTGGCACGCGTGTCCTCATAGACGAAGCGGCCCTTGTCGATCACCAGGAAGCGGTCGGCGATCTCCAGCGTGAAGCTCAACACCTGTTCCGAGACGATGATGGTCAGCGCGCGGATCTTGCGGATCTCCTTCAGGCTCCTGGCGATGTCCTTGATGATGGAAGGCTGGATGCCCTCGGTCGGCTCGTCCAGCAGCAGCACGCGCGGATTGGTGGCCAGCGCGCGGGCAATGGCCAGTTGCTGCTGCTGGCCGCCGGAGAGGTTGCCGCCCTTGCGGGTGCGCATGTCGTAGAGCACCGGGAAGAGCGAGTACAGCTCGTCCGGCACCTTGCCCCGGGCTGAGGCCGGCAGGCCGGTCTGGATGTTTTCCAGCACCGTCATGTGCGAGAACACCATGCGCCCCTGCGGTACATAGGCCACGCCGCGCTCGACGCGCTGGTGGCTTTCCAGGGCGCCCAGCTCGACGCCATCGATGCTGATGCTGCCACCGCGCAGCGGCAGGATGCCCATCAGGGTCTTGAACAGCGTGGTCTTGCCCATGCCGTTGCGGCCCATGACGGCGACGATTTCTTCCTTGGCCACCGACAGGTTGACGTCGTGGATGACCTTGCTCTGGCCGTAGCCGGAGGCGAGTTGAGAGACAGTGAACATGGCAGGCTCCGCGTGTGGATGGGGATCAGTAGACGAATTCAGTGACCGAGATAGACATCGATCACCTTGGGATCGGACTGCACCTTCTCCATGCTGCCTTCGGCCAGGATCTTGCCCTGGTGCAGCACGGTGACCTTGTGGGCGATGCTCTTGACGAAATCCATGTCGTGCTCGATCACCACCACCGACCGTCCCTGGCTGATGCGGCCCAGCAGTTGCGCCGTCTTTTCGCGCTCGGAGACGCTCATGCCGGCCACCGGTTCGTCCAGCATCAGCAGCTCGGGCTCCTGCATCAACAGCATGCCGATCTCCAGCCACTGCTTCTGGCCGTGCGAGAGCAGGTCGGCCTGGGTATGCAAGTGCTCGTCGAGGAAGATCTCGGCAGCCACCGCCTCTACCCGCGCCACCACGTCCGGCGAACGCTGGAAGGTCAGCGCGCCGAACACCTTGCGGCCACGCGGGAAGGACATCTCCAGGTTCTCGAATACGGAGAGGTTTTCGTAGATGGACGGCGTCTGGAACTTGCGCCCCACCCCCACCCGCACGATGGCGTGCTCGCTCATCCTGGTGAGTTCATGGTTGTTGAACTTGATGCTGCCCGAGGTGGCGCGGGTCTTGCCGCAGATCAGGTCCAGCACGGTGGTCTTGCCGGCGCCGTTGGGGCCGATCACCACGCGCACCTCGTTGCGCTGCACGTAGAGATTGAGCTTGTCCACGGCCTTGAAACCATCGAAGGACACGGTCAGGTCTTCGATGGCCAGGACCGGGTGGGCGTCGGACTCGAATCCGATGGGGTTCTCGCTCATTTGCTGGCCTCCAGGGTGGCGCCGGGCTCGATGCCCTCGCGCTTGGGTTCAGGGGGAGATGTGCGTACCGGTGTTCTGGCTGGCTCCGGAGGCGTGGCTGTGGCCGATGTCTTGGTCGCGCCACGCAGCTTGTCCATCAGGCGCTTGCCCTGGGTCTGCCAGAGACCGGCCAGGCCATTGGGGAAGTACATCACCACCGCGATGAAGAGGCCGCCCATCAGGAACAGCCACAGCTCGGGGAAGGTCTCGGAAAAATAGGTCTTGCCGAAGTTCACCAGCAAGGTGCCGTAGACTGCCCCCAGCAGCGACATGCGGCCACCCACGGCGGCGAAGATCACCATCTCGATGGACGGCACGATGCCCACGAAGGATGGCGACATGAAGCCCACTTGCAGCGTGAACATGGCGCCGCCGATGGCCGAGAACATGGCCGCCACGCAGTACACGAAGACCTTGAAGCTGGCCACGTCATAGCCGGAGAAACGCACCCGTTCCTCCTTGTCGCGCATGGCCACCAGCAGGCGCCCCAGCTTGGAGCCAAGCACGTAGCGGCCGAACAGGATGCAGCCGAACAGCAAGGCGGCGTTGACGAAGTACAGCACCAGCTTGGCGTGGTCGGTACGGATGTCCCAGCCCATCAGGGTCTTCAGGTCGGTGATGCCGTTGACGCCGCCGGTCAGGCCCTGCTGGCCGATGATGAGGATGGAGAGGATGGCGGCGATGGCCTGGGTGACGATGGAAAAATACACGTCCCCCACGCGCCGCTTGAACATCGCCAGGCCGATCAGCATGGCCAGCAGCGTGGGCACCACCAGCACCGCCAGCACCGTGAAGGCAAAGCTGTGGAAGGGCTCCCACATGGCCGGCAAGGCGGTGATCTGGTTCCAGTCCATGAAGTCGGGAATGCCCGGTGTGGACTGGATCTTGGTGCTGATGGGGTCGGAGGCTTCGAGCTTGAGGAACATGGCCATGCAATAGCCGCCCAGGCCGAAGAACACGCCCTGGCCGAGGCTCAGGATGCCGCCATAGCCCCAGCACAGCACCAGCCCGACCGCCACGAAGGCATAGGACAGGTACTTGCCCACCAGGTTGAGGCGGAACATGTCCAGCGTCAGCGGGAACACCACCAGCAACAGCGCCGCCATCACCAGCAGGCCCACCGCTCCGGAGCGCCCGCCCAACAGTTTTTCATAGGCTGCATTCATCATCGGACCTCGCACGGATTGTTGGATTGAGAGAAGCCGGCCATCACTTGCGCACCTTGGCCGCGAACAGGCCCTGCGGACGCAGCATCAGGATCAGGATCACCGCCGAAAGCGTAAGCACCTTGGCCATCGAACCGGTCAGGAAGAACTCCGCCGTGGACTGCGTCTGGGCGATCGAGAAGGCCGAGGCGATGGTGCCAATCAGGCTTTGCGCGCCGCCGAAGACCACCACCAGGAAGGTATCGACGATGTAGAGCGAACCGCTGGTGGGACCGGTGGAACCGATGGTGGTGAAGGCCGCGCCGGCCACCCCGGCCACGCCGCAACCGAGTGCGAAGGTGGTGCGGTCGACCTTGCGGGTATTGATGCCCACGGCCCCGCTCATGACCCGGTTCTGCATCGTGGCGCGCACCTGCAGGCCCCAGCGCGAACGGAACAGCAACACGAAGATGGACCCCGTCAGCAGCACCGTGATGCCCATCATGAAGAGACCATTGATGGGAATGTCGATGGCGTCGGTCGGCTTGAAGGAACCCATCAGCCAGTCCGGCAAGGTGGCGCTAACTTCCTTGGCGCCGAAGATGGAACGGAAGGTCTGCTGCATCGCCAGCGACAGGCCCCAGGTCGCCAGGAGCGTGTCGAGCGGACGCTTGTAGAGGCGGCTGATCAGCAGCAGCTCGGTCAGGTAGCCCACGCCATAGGCCACCGCGAAGGACAGCACGATGGCGCCGAAGAAATAGAACGGCTGCAGGGCCGGCGCATAGGTCGTGGTGAGGTGCGAGAGCAGGTAGGTGATGTAGGCGCCGATGGTGAGGAATTCACCGTGGGCCATGTTGATCACGCCCATCTGCCCGAAGATGATGGCCAGGCCCAGCGCCATCAGCAGCAGGACGCAGAACACCGAGAGGCCATTGAAGCCCTGCATGGCGAAGATGGCGCCGAATTCGGATAGAGAAACCATGTTGACTCCCCGGGGGCATAGAAGGATGAGGGGGCGGCGACGCCCGCATGTCACTACAGACGCCGCCGCTTTGCTGCACTGAAGGATGAAGCACGCGCCACTGCACACTTTGCATCGCAAAACCACACTCTCACCGTTCGGACTGAGTAGCGGCGCAAGCCGCGTATCGAAGGCGAAAGAACAGAGCGCTCCTTCGATACGGCCCTACGGGCCTACTCAGGACGAACGGGGATGCGATGATTCAGCGTCGTGACTACACCGTCTTACTGATAGCCCTTGGGGAAGGGATTGGGCTCGATCAGGTCGGACTCGTAGATGACCTTGAACTGGCCGTCCTTCTGGGCTTCGCCGATACGGGTCTTGCTCCACAGGTGGTGGTTCTCGTGGACCTTGACGTAGCCTTCCGGCGCGGTCTTGAGCTCGATGCCCGGGGAAGCGGCCACCACCTTGTCGACGTCGAAGCTGCCGGCCTTCTCCACCGCCGCCTTCCACAGCCAGGGACCGAGATAGGCGGCCTGGGTGACGTCGCCAATGACCGAATTGGCACCGAACTTGGCCTTGAACTCGGCCACGAATTTCTTGTTGTTGGCGTTGTCCAGGCTCTGGAAATACTTCATCGAGGCAAAGAAGCCTTCCACGTTCTCGCCGCCGATGCCCAGCATTTCATCCTCGGTCACCGAGATGGTCAGCAGGTTCTGGGTCTTGGCGGTGACGCCGGCGGCCTTGAGCTGCTTGTAGAAAGCCACGTTGGAGCCACCCACCACGTCGGCGAAGATGACGTCCGGTTTCTTCAGCTTGATCTTGTTGATCAGCGAGCCGAACTGGGTGTTGCCCAGCGGGTAGTATTCCTCGCCGACCACCGAGCCCTTGAGCACGTTCTCGATGTGCTTGCGGGCGATCTTGTTGGAGGTGCGCGGCCAGATGTAGTCCGAGCCGACCAGGAAGAAGGTCTTGGCCTTCTTTTCCTTGGCCACCCAGTTCAGGCCTGCCAGCACCTGTTGCGTCGCCTCCTGGCCGGTATAGAAGACGTTCTTGGATTGCTCCAGGCCTTCATAGAAGGTCGGGTAGTAGAGCAAGCCGTTGTCCTTCTCGAACACCGGCAGCACGGCCTTGCGCGAGGCCGAGGTCCAGCAGCCGAAGACGGCTGCCACGCGGTCGTTCTCCAGCAGCTTCTTGGCCTTCTCGGCGAAGGTCGGCCAGTCGCTGGCGCCGTCTTCCTGGATGATCTTGATCTTGCGCCCGAGGATGCCGCCCATGGCATTGATCTGGTCGATGGCCAGGCGCTCGGCCTGGATCGAACCGGTCTCGCTGATGGCCATGGTGCCGGTGGCCGAGTGCAGCTGGCCCACGGTGACTTCGGTATCGGTGATGGCCAGCTTGGTGGTATTGACCTTGGCGGTCGGATACTGCTGCGCCGAGGCCATGCCCGGCAGCGCCGCCGCAGCCGCGCCGGCGGCCAGGCCGATCAGGATCTTGCGGCGGGACGACGAGGGCGGACGGGAAGACGAGGGATGCGACATGCGGTACTCCTTTCGGGCGTTGTTGTTGGACTCGGTGAAGTGCATTCGTGGCTGCCTGCAGACCGGAGGAACGCAGGCACCGGCGGCATCGCCCGCTGTTGGCGTTGGCGCTGGCGGGCCTGTCGTTCTGGGACGGAGAATAGATTTCGCTGTGCGGCGCAACAATACGTTGTTTGACGTAACACCCGACGGGCCACCGCCCTGCCCGCCTGCACGCTTTTTGCCCGCCGCACGCCTGCTCTTGGTGCGCGCTTTGGCGCACTACTCCTCCCGGGCGGGATGCGCCGCCGGGAGCGGGTGCTGCTTCGTGGTGAATTCGCGCCGCATGAGAGGCGCGATATACGTCATTTGACGTATGCCCAGCGCGCCGCAATGGTTTGAAAATTGCTTGCAACAAAACACGACAGGTTCCGCAGGACGGCGCACTGACAAGGCGCTGACAAGGAATCGCCCCTTTTTCATCAACGCGAGCCACCGTGAGCCATCCCGCCACCCAACGCATCGTCAAGGTCCGCCGCGACTACAACACCTGGGTCGCCAACGAGACCCTGGAAGACTACGCGCTGCGCTATACGCCGCTGTCCTTCCGCCGCTGGTCCGAGTTCCGCCTGGCCAACACCGCCCTGGGCGCGACCTCCTTCCTGGCGCTGGAAGCCATCAGCGGCGCCATCACGCTGAGCTATGGCTTCACCAATGCCTTCTGGGCCATTGCCTGCGTGGTGCTGCTGTTCTTCGCCACCGGCCTGCCCATCAGCTACTACGCGGCGCGCTACGGCGTGGACATGGACCTGCTCACGCGTGGCGCCGGCTTCGGCTATATCGGCTCGACCATCACCTCGCTGATCTACGCCAGCTTTACCTTCATCTTCTTCGCGCTGGAAGCGGCCATCATGGCCCAGGCCATCGAGATCTATTTCGGCCTGCCGCTGGTGTATGGCTATGTGCTCTGCTCGCTCATCATCATTCCCATGGTGGCCTACGGCATCACCCTCATCAACCGCCTGCAGATGTGGACCCAGCCGCTGTGGCTGGTGCTGCTGGTCTTGCCCTATGCCTGTGTGCTCTACAAGGAGCCCGATGCGCTGTCCAACCTGATGAGTTTTGCCGGCCGCGCCGAGGAAGGCAGTTCCTTCAACCTGACCCTGTTCGGTGCGGCGGCCACGGTAGCCTTTTCGCTCATCGCCCAGGTCGGCGAGCAGGTCGACTTCCTGCGCTTCCTGCCCGAGAAGACCGCCGCCAACCGGGGCCGCTGGTGGACCGCCCTACTGCTGGCCGGCCCCGGCTGGATCCTGCTGGGCGGGGCCAAGATGCTGGGCGGCGCCCTGCTGGCCTTCCTCGCCATCCAGCATGAAGTGCCGATGGCGCGCGCGGTGGAGCCGACCCAGATGTACCTGGTCGGCTACCAGTACGTGTTCGGCAACCCGGCGCTGGCACTGGGGGCGGTGGTGCTGTTCGTGGTGGTGTCGCAGATCAAGATCAATGTCACCAATGCCTATGCCGGTTCGCTGGCCTGGTCCAATTTCTTTGCGCGCCTGACCCATAGCCACCCGGGCCGGGTGGTGTGGCTGGTCTTCAATGTGCTGATCGCGGTGCTGCTGATGGAACTGGGCGTGTTCAATGCGCTGGAACATGTGCTGGCGCTCTACAGCCTGGTGGCGATCTCTTGGATCGGCGCGGTGGTGGCCGACCTGGTCATCAACAAGCCGCTGCGCCTGAGCCCGGCCCATATCGAGTTCAAGCGCGCCCACCTCTATGACGTCAATCCGGTGGGCGTGGGATCGATGGCGGTGGCCACCCTGCTCTCCACCATCGCCATGTCAGGCGTGCTGGGCAAGACGGTGGCGGCAATGGCGCCCTTCATCGCACTGGGCACGGCCCTGCTATGCGCGCCGCTGATCGCCGTGGCCACCGGCAGCCGCTACTACATTGCCCGGCGCGACACCCTCTCCGAACAGGCCTACCGGCCACACACCCCGGGCCAGGCACGCGGCCTGCTCGACTGCGTCATCTGCGGCAATGCCTTCGAGACCCCCGACATGGCCCATTGCCCGGCCTACCAGGGCGCGATCTGTTCGCTGTGCTGTTCGCTGGATGCGCGCTGCAAGGACCGCTGCAAGACGCCACGCGCACGCCTGCCCAACCAGATCCTGCACACCCTGCGCCAGCTGGTGCCGGCGCGCTTCACGCTCAAGCTCAATACCCGCATCGGCCACTACCTGACCGTCTTCGGCCTGCTCGCGGGCGGCCTGGCGATCGTGTTGTGGATGCTGTACTTCCAGCAGATGGCCGACCTCTCCGGCGCCACGCTGGAGGCGCCGCAGTCGGTGCGTAGCGTGTTCGTCAAGCTGTTCTGCCTGTTGCTGGTGGTGGTGGGCGTGGGCGCCTGGTGGCTGGTGCTGACCAACGAAAGCCGCGCCGTCGCCCAGGAAGAATCGGAGCGCCAGACCAATCTGCTGCTGGCCGAGATCGAAGCCCACAAGCGCACCGACGCCGAACTGCAACGCGCCAAGGAGGCCGCCGAATCGGCCAACCTGGCCAAGAGCCGCTTCGTGGCCGGCATGAGCCATGAATTGCGCACGCCCCTGAACAGCATCCTCGGCTACGCCCAGATCCTGCAGGTGGACGCCACCATCCCGCCGGCCCGCAAGGATGCCATCGCCGTCATCCGCCGCAGCGGCGAGCACCTGTTGAGCCTGATCGATGGCTTGCTGGACATCGCCAAGATCGAGGCCGGCAAGATGCGCCTGGCCTCCGACGAACTGGCCCTGCCCGAATTCCTGGAACAGATCGTCGGCATGTTCGCGCCCCAGGCTGAACAGAAAGGCCTGCACTTCCATTTCGAACCCAGCGGCCGCCTGCCCGCCATCGTCCACGCTGATCAGAAGCGCCTGCGCCAGATCCTCATCAACCTGCTCGGCAATGCGGTCAAGTTCACCGACCGTGGCGGCGTCACGCTGAAGGTGCGCTATGCCCGCGAGATCGCCTGGTTCGACGTGATCGATACCGGCATCGGCATTGCCGACGAAGACCGGGAACGCATCTTCCTGCCCTTCGAGCGCAGCAGCGCCGCCAACCTGCGCGAAGACATCGGCACCGGCCTGGGGCTGGCCATCAGTCGCATGCTGACCCACATCATGGGGGGCGAACTGGCGGTGCAAAGCGTGGTGGGCAGCGGCAGCAGCTTCCATCTCAAGATCTACCTGCCCGAGGTCCACGTGCCACGCCCGCGCCTGCCGCTGGAAGACCAGATGTCGGGCTATACCGGCCCCTCGCGCCGCATCCTGGTGGTGGACGACCAGGCTTCGCAACGCCGTCTCCTGAAGGACATGCTCATGCCGCTGGGCTTCGTGGTCAGCGAAGCCGACAGCGGGCTGGCCTGCATGGAGCGACTCTCGCTGGAACTGCCCGACCTGGTCCTGCTGGACATCGCCATGCCGCAGATGGATGGCTGGTCGGTGGCCCGCGCCATCCGCGCGCGCGGGCTGATGCAGTTGCCCATCATCCTGGTCTCGGCCAATGCCTTCGAGAACCTGCATGAGCGCAACGAGCCGCCGCTGGTCAACGACTTCGTGGTCAAGCCGGTGGCCTACAACGAACTGCTCAACAAGATCCGCCTGCAACTGCAGCTGGACTGGGTCGCCACCCAGGAAAGTGCCGAACAAGCCGCACCAGCGGCGCAAGCGCTCATGCTGGTGCCGGCCCAGAACAAGCTGCGTGCCTTACTGGAGCTGGGCAGTATCGGCTATGCCAAGGAGATCCTGCGCCAGCTGGATGCCATGGAACGCCAGAATCCGGCCTACCTGCCCTTCACCACCGAACTGCGGCAACTGGTCAGGCAATTCCGCCTCAACGAATATGTCACCCGCATCAAGGAGCTGATCCGCCATGATCTCAACGACGTTCGATAGGCATGTCGTACTCATCGTCGATGACGTGCCCGACAACCTCGCCATGCTCTCCGATTCCCTCGACGAGAGCGGCCACATCGTGCTGGTGGCCACCGATGGCCTCTCGGCGCTAGAGCGGCTGGACCACGTCACGCCCGACCTGATCCTGCTGGACGCGATGATGCCCGGCATCGACGGCTTCGAGACCTGCCGGCGCATCAAGCTCAACAAGGACCTGAGCCATGTGCCAGTGGTGTTCATGACCGGCCTGTCGGAGACCGAACATGTGGTGCGCGGCTTCGAGGTCGGCGGCATCGACTACGTGACCAAGCCGATCCGCCCGCAGGAAGTGGTGGCGCGCATCGGCGCCCACATCCGCACGGCGCGCATGATGTCGCAGACGCGCGGCATGCTGGAGCAGGCCGCGCATGCGGTGATCGTGCTGGGCGGCAATGGCCTGCCCTTGTGGCAGACCCGCAAGGCCTCGCTCTGGCTGGAGAAATATTTCGGCCCGGCCGCACCGGCCAGCCACAAGCTGCCGGCCCCGCTGCATGACTGGCTCAAGGAACAACTGCTGCGTCAGCGCCAGGGTGGGAGCCTGGACAACGTACCACCGCTGGTGATCAGCGGCAGCGGCGGCGGCGGCGAATTGCGCATCAGCCTGGCCGGCCCGGGCCAGGGCCATGGCGTGAGCCTGCTGCTGGAAGAGAAAGCCACCGGCATGAGCGCCACCACGTCCGGTGAGGAATCGGCCGGCGTGCCGGTATCCCTGGAAGGGTTCCGCCTGACCCCGCGCGAGAACGACGTGCTGCTGTGGCTGGGCAAGGGCAAGACCAACCGTGACATCGCCGACATCCTCGGCATGAGCCCGCGCACGGTCAACAAGCACCTGGAGCATATCTTCGTGAAACTGGGGGTGGAGACGAGATCGGCGGCGGCGGTGCTGGCCAGCGGCGTGGCAGCGGGAGGCAACGTACAACTGCTGCAATGATGTTGCAGCACAGATAGTCGGGCACATTCGGGCAGTTTGCCCTATGCTTGCAACGGGCACTCACGCCCGTCATCACCGTCATTACCCAAGCAAGGAAATATCATGCCCAAGAAAGAGAAACTGGACCCGGAAACCGAAGCCCTGATCCAATGGTGTACCGAAGTCGAGCAATTCCTGGTCGCGGGCGGCGCCACGCTGCAACAAGCGCAGGAACACATCGAGGAAGAGGTCGAGTGGTTCACCGACCTGTACTACGATGGCCTGACCCCGGAAGAAGCCGCCAAGGAAGCCCTGGCCTGACACGCCACCCTTCTCCCCTCCATCATCCCGGCCCGCAGGCCGGGATTTTCATTTCTGGCCGGTCTGGGTAAAGCGCGTCGACAGTCCCTGCAAGGCCACATACAGGGGCCGGGTGGCCTCGGCCAGGCGCTCCAGGCTGGCTTCGCGCAGGGCATCCAGGTCCACCGTCGCGCCACCCTGCATGCCCGCCCAGGCCAGCAGCGCGCCGCAGGCTTGCGGGGTGTCGAACATGCCATGCAGGTAGCTGCCCAGGATCTGGCCGTCGTCCGAGTGTGCGCCCTCCCCGCGCCCTTCGATGACGAAGGCCGGGCGCGCCAGTGCCGCCCCCGACGAGACCCCCATGTGGATCTCGTAGCCACGCACGGCGGGCTGGTCGGCACTGAAGCTGCCATGGCCGCTGACCTGCAGCAGACGCTTTTCACGCGTGAGTTCGGTGCGCATGGCCAGCAGTCCCAGGCCCGCGCTGCTGCCGGGCCGGCCTTCCACGCCGTGCGGATCGTCCACCGCCTCACCCAGCATCTGGAAGCCGCCGCAGATGCCAATGAGCTTGCCGCCATAGCGCAGGTGGCGGGCGATGGCGGCATCCCAGCCATGCTGGCGCAGCCAGTCCAGGTCGCCACGGGTGTTCTTGCTGCCGGGCAGGATGATGAGGTCGGCTGGTGGCACCGGCTGGCCCGGCCCGACGAAACGCAGATCCACGCCGGGATGGGCGCGCAAGGCATCGAAATCGGTATGGTTGCTGATGCGCGGGAACACCGGCACCACCACGCGGAAATCCCCCTTGACGTCCTGCGTGGCGGCCACCGCATCCTCGGCATCCAGGTGCAGGCCATGCAGGTAGGGCAAGACCGCCAGCACCGGCTTGCCGGTGCGCTCCTCCAGCCAGTCCAGGCCGGGTTGCAGCAGGCTGATGTCGCCACGGAAGCGATTGATGACAAAACCGACCACGCGATCCCGCTCGCTCTGCGACAGGCAGTCCAGCGTGCCGGTCAGGTGGGCGAAGACGCCACCACGATCGATATCGGCCACGAGGATGACGGGGCAATCGACCGCCTCCGCAAAGCCCATGTTGGCAATGTCGCGTGCGCGCAGGTTGATCTCGGCCGGGCTGCCCGCGCCTTCCACCACCACGCAGGCATATTGCGCGCGCAAGCGCTGGTACGAGGCCAGCACGGCCTGCATGGCTTCGGTCTTGTAGCGATGGTAGTCGCGTGCATTCATGTCGGCGCGCACCTTGCCATGCACGATCACCTGCGCGCCGGTATCGCTGGAGGGCTTGAGCAGCACCGGGTTCATGTCGGTATGCGGGGCGATGCCGGCGGCCTGCGCCTGCAGGGCCTGGGCGCGGCCGATCTCGCCACCGTCGGCGGTGACCGCGCTGTTCAGCGCCATGTTCTGCGGCTTGAAAGGCGCGACCGGAATGCCATCCTTCTTCAGCAGGCGGCACAGGGCGGCGGCCAGCGTACTCTTGCCGGCGTCCGAGGTGGTGCCCTGGATCATCAGGGTATGGAAGGCAAACTCAGCCATGCGCCCTCCAGTGCGCCAATGCCGCGTCCAGCCGCTGCCAGCCCGCCTCATCGGGGGGCAGGCCGATGCGGATGCCGCCCGCGCCGCGTGTGAACAGGCGCACCCACACCCCCTGGCTGGCCAGGCTGGCGTGGAAGTCGGCTGCGCGTGTCTCGGGCCACCACTGGAACAGCGCGCTGCCTGACGCGGCGATGCCGTGCCGCTGCAACAGCGCATGCAGGCGCTCGCCATCGGCCAGCAGGCGGGTCAGCGTGCGGTCTTGCCAGTGGCGGTCACGCAAGGCTGCCGTACCGATCTGCTGGGCCGGCCCGCTGATGGTCCAGGGACCCAGCCAGTCGGCCAGTGCCTCCAGCAGTGCTGGCGCAGCTGCCACGAAGCCCAGGCGCAGGCCCGCCAGGCCGAAGAACTTGCCCACCGAACGCAGCACGATCAGTCCCGGCGCTGCACTGTGCGCGGCCACGCTCTGGGCGGCCAGGGTATCGCCAAAGGCTTCATCGACCACCAGCCAGCCGCCGCGTGCGGCCAGCTGTTGCGCCCAGCGCAGCAGTTGCGCCGGTGCCACCAGTGCCCCGGTGGGATTGTTGGGGTTGCACAGTACCAGCACCTCGCAGCGCTGGGCCTGCACCTCCTCGTCCAGCGCCGCATACGGCACTTCGCGTACCAGGTGGCCGGTGCGCTGCCAGCAATGGGCATGCTCGGCATAGATGGGGGCCGCCACGACCACCCGCGCGGGCCGGCCATCCTGGCGCAGGCGCAACTGTGGCAAGGCCTGGATGGCTGCCTGCGTGCCGGCCACGGCCAGCATGCGCTGCGCACCGTAGTAGTCGCAGGCCGCGCGTTCCAGTGCATCGGAGGGTTCTGGCAGGCGGTGCCAGGCATCCATGCCTGGCGCCGGCGCCGGATAGGCCAGCGGATTGATACCGGTCGACAGGTCCAGCCACGCGCTGCGCGGCCGCCCGTAGTGACGCGCGGCGTCGTTGAGATTGCCGCCATGTTCAAGCATGGAGTCCTCCCAGGCACAGCAAGGCAATGGCGCATACCACCGCCATCCAGAGCGCGGCGCTCATCGCCACCAGGCGCCAGGCACGCACGATGTCGGCGCCCTGCGGGGGATGGCCGCGCCCCAGCGGCGGGCGCTGCTCCACCTCGCCGTCATAGATGGCCGCGCCGCCCAGAGCCAACCCCAGCGCACCGGCGCCGGCCGCCATCACCGGTCCGGCATTGGGGCTGCTCCAGGCGGGGGCCTGTTCTTTCCAGCAGGCCAGGGCCAGCTGGCGCTGGCCCAGCCAGGCATAGGACAAGGCGGTCAGGCGGGCCGGGCACCAGTTCAGCGCATCGTCGATGCGCGCCGCCGCCCAGCCGAAATAGTAGAAGCGCTCATTGCGGTAACCCCACATGGCGTCGAGCGTATTGGACAGCCGGAACAGCAAGGCCCCCGGCCCGCCCGCCACTAGGAACCAGAACAGGGTGCCGAAGACGGCATCGTTGCCGTTCTCCAGCAAGGACTCCACACCGGCCTTGGCCAGTTCTTCCTCGCTGGATTGGCGGGTGTCGCGGCTGACGATATACGAGGTCAGGCGTCGCGCCGTCGCCAGATCCGCCACGGCCAGGGCGCGGGCGATCGGCAGGGTATGCTCGCGCAGACTGCGCAGGCCGATGCAGAAGTACAGCAAGCCCGCATGCAGCAAGGCGGCCAGCCACCAGGGCGACCATGCGATCACCCAGGCCGCCGCCAGCACGGCCGGCACCACTGCCAGCGTCCAGGCCAGTACGCCGCGCAGACGCAGGCCCGATGCACGATTGAGCGCTGCCTCGATGCGCTTGGCCAGGTTCCCGAAGCCGACCAGCGGATGCCATTGCCGCGCCTCACCCAGCATGAGATCGGTCGCGATACCCAGGGCCATCAACACGGCCAGCCAGGGCCAGGACAGGCCGCTCAGCATGCCGGCTCCTTGAAACTCAGGGGCAAGCCTGCCGCCACCCATTGCACGCGTTCGCAGATGGCGGCCACGGCCTGGTTCAGGCGCCCGGCCTCGTCGACGAACCAGCGCGAAATGGCCCCCTGCGGCACGATGCCCATGCCCACTTCATTGGAGACCAGGATCACCGTGCCGGATGCCTCCTGCAAGGCCGCCAGGAAGTCGGCACGTTGCTGCAGGAAGGCAGCCGGCGGATCGATCGGTCCCACTTCCGGAAACGCGATGCCCTCGGCAAAGAGCAGGTTGGCCAGCCACACCGTGAGGCAATCGACCAGCACCACGTTGCCGGCGCGACCGTGGGTGCGCAATGCCGCGCCCAGCGCCAGCGGTGCCTCCACCGTGCGCCATGCGCCGCCCAGATCGAGACGACGCTGCTGATGATGGGCGATGCGTTGCTGCATCTCGGCGTCGTCGCGCGCGGCACTGCGGCTGGCGGTGGCGATGTAGACGATCTCGCCGGCGCCCTCCTGCGCGGCCTGCAGGGCCAGTCGCTCGGCGTGGGCACTCTTGCCCGAACGGGCGCCGCCAAAGACCAGACTACGTACTGTGACCGGTGTGCTCATGCGCTTGCGCCCTCTCCGTCTGGCCAGTGATTTTCGAATACCAGTTCATCCAGTGCGCGGCGCGCGGCCCACTGCTGCTGCTCCAGCATCGGCTTGTCATAGAAAGCCGGCACATGGCCCAGGCACAGCACCGCCACCGGTTCGGCACCGTCCGGCATGCCCAGCAACTGTGCCAGCGCCACCGGATCGAACAGCGACACCCAGCCCATGCCCAAGCCTTCGGCGCGGGCGGCCAGCCACATGTTCTGGAGCGCACAGGCCAGCGAGGCCAGGTCCATCTGCGGCATGGTGCGGCGACCGAAGACGTGCGGCTCGCGCCGGTCCATCAAGGCGGCCACCAGCACTTCGCCGCAATCGAGGATGCCTTCGACCTTCAGGCGCATGAATTCGTCTTCGCGCTGGCCCAGTGCATGTGCGGTGGCGATGCGCTCCTGCTCGACCAGTGCGTGGATGCGTTGCCGCAGCGCGCGGTCGCTGATGCGCAGGAAGCGCCAGGGTTGCATGAAGCCCACGCTGGGGGCGTGGTGGGCCGCCTGCAGCAGCCGTTCCAGCATGGCCGGATCGACCGCGTCGGGCAGGAAATGGCGCATGTCACGGCGCTCGCGGATGGCGCGATAGAGCGCATCGATCTGCGCCTGCGGATAGCGGTGCGGCAACGCCTGGCTCATGCCTGTCCCCCTCCGAACAAGGCTGCCACCGTGCGCGGCGCCGAGCGGAAATAGGCGTGCAGATAGCTGGCCGTGACCTGGCCGCGACGATAGACCACCTCGCCCTCGGAAGAGTCGAACAGGCGCTCGCCCCGCCCCACGAAGGGCGCGCCGACCACCGCGCGCGAATAGTGGAAGGTGTGGCAGCGCAGGTGTTCGCCGACGGCGCCGGGCAGGTTCAGCGACAGGGTCTGGTAACCCAGGCCCTGCAGGCGCTTCTGCACCGTGGCCTGGCCCGGCAGGATGCCGCACATGCGTCCGCTTTCGCCATCCTGGCCGACGATGGTCTCCAGTAGGAACAGCATGCCACCGCACTCCGCATAGAGCGCCCGGCCGGCATCGGCATGGGCGCGCAGGTCGGACTGGATGCGCTGCGCGGCTTGCAGCCGCGCCAGGTAGAGCTCGGGGTAGCCGCCCGGCAGCCACACGGCGTCACAAGCCGGCAAGGCCTCGTCGGCCAGCGGCGAGAAGAACACCACGCGCGCGCCCATCTGCTGCAACAGCTCGATATTGGCGGTGTAGATGAAGGAGAACGCCAGGTCGCGCGCCACGGCAATCGTGCGGCCCTCCAGCAGGCGCGCAAAGGCGCGTTCGGGTGGCGGCGCGCCAAACTCCACCGCTACCGGCAGGTTGGCTAGCGCGGTACTGGCCATGCGCTCGGCCACGGCATCCAGGCGCGCGTCGAGATCGGCGATCTCGGGGGCGGCCACCAGGCCCAGGTGGCGCTCCGGCAGGGCGAACTGCATGTCGCGCTGCAGCCCCGTCAGGAGCGGCACGGACGGACGGGCGTTGGCCAGGCCCTGGCGCAGCATCTGCGCATGGCGCGGACTGGCTACGCCATTGGCCAGCACGCCGGCAAATTTCAGTTCGGGACGATAGGCCATCAGGCCCTGCGCCAGCGCCCCCACCGTCTGGCCCATGCCGCGTGCATTGATCACGGCGATCACGGGGATGCCCAGCAACTGCGCCAGGTCGGCGCTGCTGGGTTCACCGTCGTAAAGACCCATGACGCCCTCCACCAGCAGCACGTCGGACTGGCTGGCGGCCAGGGCGACCTGGCGGCGGCAATGGTCTTCGCCGCCCATCCACAGGTCCAGGTTGGTCACCGGCTGGCCGCTGGCCTGTTCCAGCACCAGCGGATCGAGGAAGTCGGGGCCGGTCTTGAATACCCGCACGCGCTTGCCCTGGCGCCGGTACATGCGCGCCAGCGCGGCGGTGATGGTGGTCTTGCCGTGGCCCGAGGCAGGCGCCGAGATGAACAGCGCCGGACAGGCGTTGCGGGGGGCATCCATCAGAATTCCACGCCTTTCTGTGCCTTCACGCCCTGCTCCTTGTAGGGATGCTTGAGCGCTCGCATCTCGCTGACCAGGTCGGCCTGTTCGATCAGCGCTTCCGGCGCATGGCGACCGGTGACGACGATGTGCAGCATCTCGCGGCGGCCGGCAAAGGTGCGCAAGACCGCCTCCAGGTCGAGGTACTGGTACTTCAGCACGATGTTGAGTTCGTCCAGGATCACCATGTCGTAGGAGGGATCGTTGATCATCCGTACCGCCTCGGCCCAGCCGCGCGCGGCGGTGCGCATGTCGGCCTCGCGGTCCTGGGTGTCCCAGGTATAGCCTTCGCCGACGACGTGGAAGTCGCATTGGGCGTGGCCGCCCAGGAAATCACGCTCGGCACTGTAGAGCGCGCCCTTGATGAACTGCACCACGCCCAGCTTCATGCCGTGGCCGAGGATGCGCATGCCCATGCCGAAGGCGGCACTGGACTTGCCCTTGCCGTTGCCGGTATTGACGATCAGGAGACCCTTTTCCTGTTGCGCGGCAGCCTTCTTCTTTTCGAAGCCTTCCTTGTGACGCTGGGTCATGCGCTTGTGCGATTCGGGATCGGTTTTCACGGTTCGGTCTCTTTCTTGAGGATTACTTCCACTCGGTGGCAGTCAATTCGCTGAGCAGCCGGGCCACCCTGGCGCGGCTGGGATGGTAGCCGATGAAGACCAGCTCGGAACGCGCGCGCGCGCTATGGGCGGCCTCGCTCGCCTCGGCCATCACCACGCGGGCGCGCACGCCCTGCAGCAACTGTACCGGCGCGCCGTCGGTGGCCACGAAGCCCTTGGCGCGCAGGATGGGTTCGGCCAGGGCAGCCGCAGCAACGGCGCTGCGCACCACCTCGGCCTGCTGGGGGGACTCGCAGCGCAAGGTGAACGATTGCCAGCCCGGATCCTGTTCATGGAAATGCTTGTGGGTAGACAAGCCGTGGCTGTGCGCGCCCAGGCCGGAGTGTGCATGGCCGTTGAAACGCTGCTGGTCGGCGGCTACCACGGCACGCTCGCCGGGCATGGCCACCGGGGTGTAGTGATGATGCACGGCGGCGCCGGCCTGATGCAGCCGCAGGCCCAGCGCCAGGCGGATATCCAGCCGGGCGCCATAGGCCAGTTCGAGGAAGCGTACATTGGGCGCCAGCGCCCGCACGGTTTCCTCGGCCTGCAATAGCGGAGCTTCGTCCAGGCCATCGATCTTGTTCAGGACCACCACGTCGGCGCATTCAAGCTGCTGGCGAAACAGGTCTGCAGTGGCCGCCTGTGCCGTGTCGCCACTGGCGAAGGCCTGCTCCAGCAACAGCGGCGTATCGACCACCGCCAGGGTGGCGTCGAGCACGAAATGCGGGGCCAGCGCGTCGGACTGCAGCACTTCCATCACGGCGCTGGGCAGGGCCAGCCCGGAGGTTTCGATCAGCACATGATCGATCCGGGCGCGCCGCGCGGCCAGCGCCAGCATGGCTGGCACGAACTGGTCGTCATCACCGTAGGCGATCAGGCCGTGGGCGAAATCCTGGATCTGCACCTGGCCTTGCGCATCGCCATCGGCGCGCAACAGCTCACCGTCGATGGCGACTTCGCCGAATTCATTGATCAACAGCGCCAGGCGGCGCGACTGGCGACGCTGCACCAGGCCGCGCAGCAGCGTGGTCTTGCCGGCACCCAGGAAGCCCGTGACCACGGTCACCGGGATCGGTGGTAGCGGCGGCGGCAGGCCGGCGGCGGTACTGGACATGCTCATGCCCCCAGGAGCCGCGCCAGGCCCGCCTGGACCCCGGCGAAATCGCTGGCCGCTTCAGGGTAGTGCAGCGACGGACGGCGCACCGTCAGCAGGCGGATGCCCAGCGCGCGCGCGGCGGCCACCTTGGCGCGGTAGCCGCCGGCCTCGCCGGAATCCTTGGTGACCACGCAGTCGATGCCCCAGTCACGCCACAGGGCTTCGTTGAAGGCTTGCGAGAACGGCCCCTGCATCGCGCACAGGTGAGCGCGCGGCAAGCCCAGCTCCAGCGCTCGGCCGATGAAATCGGGATCGGCCGTGACGCGGGCGAACCATTGGCGATCCGATGCACCCGGCGCCTGCAGGAAGCTGGCCAGGTCCTTGGACCCGGTGGCGAGGAAGATGCGGCTGCCGCTCTCCACCGCCTTGCGGGCTGCCTCGTCCATGTCGGCGCAGCCATCCGGGTCGTCGGCGGCCAGCTCACCTGGGCGCTCGTAGCGCAGGTAGGGAATGCCCAGCTCCTGCGACAAGGTCATCAATTGCTGCGACATCAGGGTGGCATAGGGATGGGTAGCGTCCACCAGCACCTGGGCCTGGCTGTCGCGCAGGGCCTGGCGGCGGGCTTCCACACCCTGGCGGCCGGCCCAGACGACGGCCCCGGGACAATCCTCGCGCGCCAGTTCGCCCCCATAGCCGGTGGCCGCCGAGACCACCACGCTGCGCCCCTGCCCTGCCAGCTGCGCGGCCAGCGCATTGCCGTCGCTGGTGCCGGAGAACACCCACACCGCCTGCTGCGGCAGTTGCGCCACTTCCTGCGCCTGCGACTCTTCGCTCCAGTCGTTGTAACCGCGCGGGGTGAAGATCCAGTCGCGCTTGCGCTGGGTGAAGCGGTTGCCGATGACGATCGAGGTCAGCATGTCGAACTGCAGGCCCGGCAATTCGTCCAGACGGTGGATGGAGACCTGCTGGCCTGGCCGATAGGCATTGCGCACCACGCCGCACAGCGTGTGCGGGGCCTTGTGTTGCAGCATCAGCTGCAGGATGCGGTAGACGCCTTCCTGGCGGCCGGCGCTCTGCACGTTGTAGAGCACGCAGGCCAGGTCGGCCTGGGCGATGTGGCTGGCGCGCTGTTCGATCCACGACCACGGGCACAGCAGGTTAGACAGCGACAGCGTGGCGAAGTCATGCGACAGCGGCGAGCCCAGCAGCGAGGCGCAGGCATTGGCCGAGGTGACACCGGGGATGACGTTGACCTCATAGGTGTCGTCCTCGCGCATGTCGTCGAAGGCCAGCGCGGCCATGGCGTAGATGCCGATATCGCCGCTGGAGATCAGCGCCACGCGGCGCCCGGCGCGGGCGTGTTCGATCGCCAGCAAGGCGCGTTCGCGCTCCTGCGTCAGCGGCGGCGTATGGATCTCCTTGCCGGCGATATGCGGCGCGATCCAGCGCAGGTACAGCTCGTAGGCCACGATCACCTCGCTGTCGCGCAAGGCGGCGATGGCGCGGGGGATGATCATTTCCTCGAAACCGGGGCCGACCGAGACCAGGTTCAGTACACCTTTTTGATTGACGTTGACTGCTTCCATCCTGTTTTCCTGCAAACAATTGAGCGGTAACTACTAAAATTCTCACGCCCGTTCGGACTGAGTAGGCCCGGCAGGGCCGTATCGAAGACGCTC
Organism: Herbaspirillum sp. NPDC087042; assembly: GCF_044745245.1. Taxonomy (NCBI): domain Bacteria; kingdom Pseudomonadati; phylum Pseudomonadota; class Betaproteobacteria; order Burkholderiales; family Oxalobacteraceae; genus Herbaspirillum; species Herbaspirillum sp. NPDC087042. The sequence continues at coordinate 576,108 of NZ_JBIUZW010000001.1, forward strand.
CCCAGCTTGCTCCCCTGCCATGGGCAGGAGCGCCTTCGATACGCGGCTTCGCCGCTACTCAGGACGAACGGTATGAAGTTCATCCCTAAACCGGGTCCTGCAAATTCTCAATAAAACTACGCCAGCCTTCGCCATCGTCCACGATCGCCACTGTCACGCCGTCCAGCGCGGTCTTGCCCAGCCGCAGACGTCCGCGCGGACTGGCGATCAGGGCCGCCGGTTCGCATACGCCGTCCACGCCGACGTTCTGGCGCACCCAGTCCGAGGGCTTGCCGACCCAGGCACGCTGGGCGATCTGGTCGCGGGCGATGACCCGCAAGGGCAGGCCATGCATGGCGCAGAAGGCCAGCAGGCCGGGTTCTCCGGCCTTGAGATCGATGGTGGCCACTTCGCGTACCTGGGCCAGCGTGGCGCCTTCGCATCGTGCCAGTGCCTGCGTCACCGCCGTGGCAATCTGTTCGGCCGAGGCCAGCTTGCGGCAACCGATGCCCAGCACCAGCGGCTTGACCGCCTCGGTGGCGGTGGTGACCACCGCTTGCGCGCCGGTCAGCTGCGCCACCCGGTAAGCCAGGCTGTTGGCGCCGCCTTCATGACCAGCCAGCAAGGCGATGGCAAACCGCGCCGCTTCATCGACCACCACCACCGCGGGGTCGCTGTGCTTGTCCTGCGGCAGGCCATCGAGAAAGCGCACGGCGATACCGGTGGCACCCAGCATGATCCACTGCCGGTGGCGGCGGTAGGCCAGCGCGAACTGCTGACGCTGCGACAGGGCCGCATCGGCCTGGAGCCAGGGTTGATACAGCTCGCCACCCAGCCTGTCCTGCAGGTGCATGGCCAGTGGCGCCGCTTCGGCGCGCACCGGCCAGATCCCCAGGTCAGCGTGGGCGGCGGCGGGATTCATGCGGCATCCTTCTGCTTCTTGACCACACGGAAGAGGTGGGTGAAGTCCTTGGAGTACAGGCTGGACTCGGCCACCTGCTGCTTGTCCAGCGCGGCACCGACCAGCATCATGGTGGTCAGGTTCCATTCACCGCGCTTGTTCTCTTCCAGCACCCGGTCCAGCTGCCCCTGGTAGACGCGCTGCTCCGGCCAGCTGGCGCGGTAGACCAGCGTCACTGGCGTCTCGGGCGGATAGTGTAACAACAGGTCGGTGACGATCTTCTTGAGGTGCGGGCCGGAGAGGAAGATGCACATCGTGGCGCGATGCGCCGCCAGCGAAGCGATCGACTCCGACTCCGGCACCGCCGAGGCGCGTCCGGAGACGCGGGTCAGGATCACGCTCTGCGAAACCTCGGGCTTGGTCAGCTCGGCCGACACGGCGGCGGCAGCGGCCGTAAAGGACGACACCCCCGGCACCACCTCGTAGGCGATGCCCAGTGCATCCAGGCGGCGCATCTGCTCGGCGGTGGCGCCATAGATGGCGGGGTCGCCCGAGTGCAGGCGTACCACGTCCATGCCCTGCTCCTGCGCCCGCACGTAGCAGGCCTGTTGTTGCTCCAGGTCCAGGGCGGCGGTGTCGATCAGTTCGGCATCGGCGCGGCAATGTTCCAGCATGGCGGTGGGGACCAGCGAACCGGCGTACAGCACCATGCGCACCTGACCCAGCAGGCGCGCGCCACGCAGGGTGATCAGGTCGGCGGCGCCGGGACCGGCCCCGATGAAATAGACTTTCATGGATTTCCTTTCGATTCTTCTTGCGGGCGATGGCGCTGCTCCTGGGCGCTCTTGCGGATCAGCAGCACGGCCAGGTAGCCGCTGGCCTCGGCCGCATCCAGCGATGTCAGGTCGCTGGCCAGCACCTCGCCTTCCAGGCCGATGCGACGGGCAAAGCCGCAGTGGCGGGCAATGCCCATTTCGCGCAGCAGCGCCAGCACCCAGGGCAGGCGCGCACCGACTTTCATCAGCACCACGATGTCATGGCTCTCGATCTCGGCGCGCAGCGTGGCTGCATCTTCCGGACAGGGCAGGATCAGGGTGCGCTCCTTGCCCACGCCCAGCGGCCATTCCAGGGCGGCAGCCGCCGCCGCATAGCTGGTGATGCCGGGCAGGGTCACGCAATCGCATTGCGGATACAGGTCGCGCACCGCCGCCAGCACATAGCCATAGGTCGAGTAGGTCAGCGCATCGCCGATGGTGAGGTAGACCACCTGCATGCCCTGGCGCAATTGCGCCACCAGTTGTGCGCCCAGTTGCGCATAGTGCGTCTGCAGCACCTGACGGTCCGGGTCCATGTTGAACTCGATCTCGCGCAGGCGGCTGCGGTCGAACTCCACGCCCTCCAGGCACTGCAGCGCCACCGACAGCTCGGCGCCACGGGCGCGCGGGATGTAGATCAGGTCGGCGCTGCGCAAGGCAGCCAGCGCCGCCAACGGCAAATAGCCGGCCGGGCCGGGGCCCACGCCGATGCCGGTCAGGCGGCCGGTCTTGGGGTCGGTCATGCCAGTGCTCCCAGGTGACGACCGTCGAGGTCGAACAGGCGCACTTCGATACGCGACACCGCCGGCACCCGGGCCTGCGCCAGCGCGGCGATGCGGGTTTCGATCTCGCTCCACAGGCGGCGCGAGAGCGCGGCGTCCTGCTGGCGGACCAGGTCTATGATTGCTTCCACCGTATTGGCTTCCTTCATCTGCTGCAACAGCGCCGGGTCGAACAGCTCGACCCCGCCTGCTGCGTTCATCTCTTGCGCCACGCGGGCCACGCCCTGCATGGCCATGTTGCTCTTGCTGGAATGGGTATCCCAGACCCCATCCAGTACCTTGGCCAGCTTGCCCGGGTGGCCGGCCAGCCACAGCAGCGGCAGCGTGCGCCCGGTCTCGGCCAGGGCCTGCTGGGTGAAATCGAGTGCATCGCCGAGGAAATTGGCGATCTGCACGCTGCACTTCTCCGGCAGCCCCAACTCCTGTGCCACGAAGACGCGGCCGATCTTGCCCGGCAGGTAGGCCAGCGCCTCGCCCGGCGCGCAGGCCGCCAGCGCCACGCGGATATAGACCTCGATGGAGGCGATCCAGGAGGCCATCGACATCGGTTCCACGATGCCCGAGGTACCGAGGATGGAAATGCCGCCCACGATGCCCAGCTTGGGGTTGAAGGTCTTGGGCGCGATGGCCCTGCCCTCGCGGCAGCCAATGTGCAGGTCGAAGCCGGGTGCTTCGGCCTGGCCGGGTTTCAGTTCGTCCAGCACCTCGGCGACGGCGGCGCGCATCATCGCGCGCGGCACCGGGTTGATGGCCGGTTCACCGACCGCCACGCGCAGGCCGGGCATGGTGGCTGTCCCGACGCCTTCGCCGGCGAAGAAGCGGACTTCGCCGACCGCGTTGCGCCGCACCTGGGCAACAATGGTGGCGCCATGGGTGTTGTCGGGATCGTCACCGCCGTCCTTCAGGACTTCGGCTTCGGCCATGCCCTCTTCCACCATGCGCACCGCCTTGATCGGTACGCACAGGTAATGCCGGCCATCGGGCAGGCTGACCTCCGTGTGCTGCAGCGTCACGCCGGCCAGCAGGCGGTACAGCGCCGCCCGCACCGCCGCCGTGGCACAGCTGCCGGTACTGCGGCCGCGTCGCAGGCCGTTGGGCGCGAGCACGGCCAGGTCATACTCGGCGCGCTGCAGCTCGGGCGCGGACATCAGCCGGCGCCCTCGGCCTGTCGTTCCTGCTCCACCAGCCAGGCGATGGCGTCGATCATCAGGGCATTGACCACCGTGGCCGCCCAGGGCGAGCCGCCACGGGTGCCGCTATTGGTGATGCGCGGCACCTGCAGGCAGCGGCGCAGTTCGTCCTTGCTCTCACGCGTACCGACAAAACCGACCGGCAGGCCGATCACCAGCTGCGGGCGCCAGCCATGCTCGCGGATCAGGCGCACGGCCTCGGTGATGGCGGTGGGCGCGTCGCCGATGGCCAGTACCATGTCGTTGCCGAACTTCTGCCAGGCGCGGCGGATGCCAGCAGCCGAGCGGGTCATGCCCAGGTTCTGCGCCATCAGGTGCGTCTCCGGGTCATGCACGCCGCACCAGGTCTGCACGCCCAGCTGTTCCAGCACGGCCCGTTTCAGGCCGGTCTGTACCATGGTCACATCGGTGACTACGCGCTTGCAGCGCAAGATCGCCTTCATGCCGGCCTGGACCGCCCCGGCCGAAAAATAGAGTTCATCGGCGGCGGCGAAGTCACCGCTGGTATGCACCAGGCGCTGCAAGACCGTCAGATGCTCTGGCGGGAAGACGCGCCAGTCGCGCCCGGCATCGATGATGCGCATGCTCTCGGCTTCGATGGGATGCGGCACGTAAGGCGTGGTCTGCAAGGCCACTGGTACGGCCTGCTCGCGCGCCGAGAGATCGCGCACCTGCAGGTGATGGGCGCGCTGCGGCTCGCCCACCTGCTGCTCGAAACCGACGATCTGGACGCGGTACTTGCACAGGCTGCAGTTCATCGCGGCACGGCCTTCGACGGCTTCGGCAGCACGCTCCAGCATGACGTCGGCGACATGGGCGTGCACGCCCAGGTAGGAGGCCTTGAGCACTTCCACACCCGGTTCGCGCTGGACCAGTTCGTCGGCGGCGGCATAGATGCGCTTGACCAGGACGCCATCGAAGAGGAAGAAGGGCAACACCACCAGGCGCTGCCAGCCCTGCCCGGCGGCCTGCGACAGGCCCTCGCGCACCAGGGGCGTGGCGGTGCCGGAAAAACAGACCTTCACGCCACCGAAGCCCATGCCTTCCTGCAGCATGCGCGCCAGCTTGGCGACTTCGCCATTGGCATCGGGATCGGTGGTGCCACGGCCGACCAGCACCAGGCAAGCATCCTGGCGGTGGATGATCTCTTCCGACTGCGCCTCGGCCTCGACCACACGTTGCTGTGCCAGTTGCAGCAGCAGCGGATGCAGGTCCATGGGCGCGCCGAAATGGAAATCGACCTGCGGATAGGCACGCGCCAGCGCCAGCAGTTCGGCGGGCATGTCGTTCTTGGCATGGCGCGCACCCAGCAGCACGCCCGGCACCACGGCCACTTCGGTGGCGCCCTCGGCCACGCAGGCGGCGGCCGCATCGGCGATGGTGGGGGCGGCGAATTCCAGGTAGCCATGGCGCACGATGCGCTGGCCGGCGCGCTCACGCACCAGTTCCACCAGCGCCTCGAACTCGCGCAGCGCGTCGGGGTCGCGACTGCCATGACCGGCAATGACGACCGCCGAGCGGCCCGGGCTGCTCAGCTTGTTTGTGGCAGTCATGCCGGCACTCCGCTGGCCGCCTTCTCCGGCGGCGGCTCGATCTGGCTATCCATGGGCGTGAGGGTGCGGATGAGCATGATGCTCATGTCGCTGAACTCGACATCGGCGCAGTCGGCCAGCTTGCCGTGCCATTCGGCGTCGCCCCGGGTGAGGTTTTCCCACACCTCGGTGGGATGGTCGGGATTGACGCCCTGCTGCAGCAGGTAGCTGGCGATATGGCGCGGCATGAAGGAGCGCGCCGCATCCCACGGACAGGGGATGACGATGGCGTTGCGGCCATCCTTCAACACATTGACCAGGTGGCGCTTGAAGGGCTCCAGGTCGCCACGGCGATGGAAGGTGATGAAGGTGGTCTCGTCGAAGCAGACACGGGCGCGCGAGGCCAGGATCTGCGCCGAGGAGATGCCCGGCAGGGTTTCCACGCGGTGGCCGCAGGCGCGCTCCACGCGTTCCAGGTACTGGAAGCCGCTGAAGTGGATGTCGCCCATGAAGACCACCACGCAACGCTTGCCGGCATGGTGCAGGGCTGCCACTTCGTCGAGCTTGGCGACCTGATCGCGATAACCCATGAGCACCACTTGCGCGGTCGTCGGGATCAGGTCCTTGACCACATCGACCACGGCATTGAAGCCGGCCACGACATCGGCGTTGCGGATCAGCTCGGCACCGCGCAGGGTCAGGTAGGAATGGTCGCCGGGGCCGGCGCCTATGCAGATAATCATCGTCAGTCCTTTCAGCGCGCGCCCAGTTGCGCGCGCACGGTCAACGCCAGGGCGTCGCCGGTCAATTGTTCCAGGGTCAGGCAACGCGCACCCAGCGCCTCGGCCAGTTGGGCCGCACGGCCCAGGCGCAGGTAGCCGGCTTCGGTGTCGAGCACCAGCGCCGGCACGCCTTGCGCGGCCAGTACGGCAGCCGCGTCCAGGGTCTGCTGCCAGGGGTCGCCCTGGCTGCCGGGCAAGCCGACGTTGGCGCGGCCATCCGAGAGGATGACCAGCAGCGGCGGCGCGTCCTGGGGCGCGGATTGTTGCAGCATCTGCGCGGCCAGTTGCAGCGCATGCGGCAAGGGTGTGCGCCCGCCGGTGGGCAGTTCGCGCAGGCCTTGCTCGGCCAGGTCGGCGCTGCGGGTCGGGGCCAGCAGCAATTCGGCCTGCTCGCCCCGGAAGGCGATCACGGCCAGCTGGTCGCGACGCTGGTAGGCGTCCGTCAGCAGGGCCAGCACTGCCCCCTTGACCGCTTCCATGCGGCGCTGTGCGGCCATCGAGCCGGAGGCATCGACCACGAAGACGATCAGGTTGGCGCCGCGCCCGTTGCGTACCTGGCGATGCAGGTCGGCGCGGGTCACCGTCAGCTGGGCGCTGTCCTCGCCGGCCAGGGCGCCCCGCAGGGCGGCGCTGCGCAGCGTGGCACCCACGGCCAGGCGGTCGGGATTGGCGTCGGGCACGGCGCGCAAGGCGCTGCCCCGGCTGGCATCGGCCACGGCGCTGCGGCGACCGCTGGCGCTGGAGGCGGAGGTATTGGGCATGGCGGCCACGCTGATCTTGCGGGCCGCGCCGGTGGCGGCGACGGCGAAGGTCTGTTGGCCGCCCTCGCCTTCTTCGTCTTGTTGCTCTTGTTGCTGCTCTTGTTGCTGTCCTTGCGGCTCGCCTTCCGGGGATTGCGGCGGCGCCGACTGGCTGCCGTCATCGCTGTCATCGCCGGCCTGTGGCGGTTGCGGCTGGCGCGCCTGATCGACCAGCTCGTCCAGCTTGTCCTGGTCCATGCCGGCCTGCTCGAAGGGCTTGCGGCGGCGGCGATGCGGCAGCACCAGCATAGCCGCCGCACGCACGTCGTCGGGGGTCACGCGCGCACGCGCCTCCAAGGCCGCCAGTGCGCGCGCCGTCTTGTGCATGACGATGTCGGCGCGCAGGCTGGCCACCTCGAATTCGCAGCACAGGTGGCTGATCAGTTCCAGCATGGCGTCATCCAGGACCACCTCGGGCAGCAGGCGCTGTGCCTGAGCCACCTGGGCGCGCAAGGTCTCCTGGGCGCCCTGCCATTGCGTCGCGAAGGCTGCCGTATCTGCTTCATAGGCGATGCGACGGCGCACCACCTCGGCGCGTACCGACTTGTCCGTGGGCGCGCTCACTTCCACCATCAGGCCGAAGCGGTCCAGCAATTGCGGACGCAGGTCGCCCTCTTCCAGGTTCATGGTGCCGATCAGGGTGAAGCGCGCCGGATGGCTGATCGACAGTCCTTCGCGCTGCACCGAGTTCACGCCCATGGCCGCGACATCGAGCAGCACGTCCACCAGGTGATCGGCCAGCAGGTTGACTTCATCGATATACAGGATGCCGCGATGGGCCGCCGCCAGCAGGCCCGGCTGGAAGGCACGCTGGCCGCCCTGCAGGGCTTGCTGCAGATCCAGCGCACCCAGCACGCGGTCTTCGGTGGCGCCCAGCGGCAGGGTCACGAATGGCACCTCGGCCTCGATGGGCAGGACGTCCTGCGCGGCCTGGCAGACCGCACAGGCCTCGGCCGGCTGGCCCGGGGCGCAGTTGAAGGCACAGCCGCCGACGCGGGCAATCGATGGCAGCACCTGGGTGAGTCCGCGCGCGGCGGTGCTCTTGGCCGTGCCCTTGTCGCCGCGCACCAGCACGCCACCGATGCCAGGATCGACCGCGCACAGCAGCAGCGCCTGCTTCAGCAGTGGCTGGCCGACGATGGCCGAAAACGGATAGCCGGTCACGGCATGGCTCATTGCAGGTCCTTGGTATGTTCGCTGCCGCGCACCGTCTCGCCACGGGCTTCCAGCAGGGTTTCGCTGTGCAGGTAAAGCTCACGCAGACGATCGAGCGTCTGCGCCTCGGGTTCTTGCCACATGCCACGGCTGGCGGCTTCCAGCAGGCGCTCGGCAATGGCGTTCTGGGCCCAGGGGTTGGACTCTTCCAGGAACTGGCACATGGCCGGGTCGAAGCCGTAGGTCTCGGCCAGTTGCTGGTACATCCAGTCGTCCAGCACCTGGGCGGTAGCGTCGTAACCGAACAGGTAATCGACGGTGGCGGTCAGTTCCAGCCCGCCCTTGTAGCCATGGCGGCGGATGCTGGCCAGCCACTTGGGATTGACCACCCGCGAGCGGAACACGCGCAGCGTCTCCTCCTTCAGGTCGCGCACGGCGGCGCGCTGGGGATCGTGGCTGTCGCCGAAATAGTGGCGCGGCTGCTGGCCGGACAAGGCACGGATGGTGGCAATCATGCCGCCATGATATTGCAGGTAGTCGTCGCTATCGAAAATGTCGTGCTCGTGGTTATCCTGGTTATGCAGGGCTACTTGCACGCCGGCAAGGCGCTGGCGGAAGGCCTCGCGCTGGTCGGCGCCCTGCACCTTGCGGCCATAGGCGAAGCCGCCCCAGTTGATATAGGCCTCGGCGAAGTCGGCCTGGTCTTGCCAGTTCTTTTCCTGGATCAGCGGCAGGATGCCGGCACCATAGCTGCCCGGCTTGGCGCCGAAGACCCGGTAGGATGCCTGGGCAGCAGCCTCGGCCTGGCCCAGGCCGGCTTGCAGGCCTTCTCCGATATCACGCAGGTAGTGCTTGCGCACGAAGTTCATGGTCTCCGGCTCGTCGGCGGCAATCGCCAGTTGCACGGCGTCATCGATCAGCTCGATCAGTTGTGGGAAGGCATCGCGGAAGAAGCCGCTGATGCGGGTGGTCACATCGATGCGCGGGCGCTGCAACTCGGCCAGCGGCACCAGCTCGACGCCGGCCACCTGGCGATTGCCCGCGCGCCAGATCGGGCGCGCGCCCATCAGCGAGAGGATCTGCGCGACGTCGTCGCCGTGCGTGCGCATGGCGCTGGTGCCCCAGATGCTGATGGCCACGCTCTCGGGATAGTCGCCGCTTTCGCGGTGATGGCGCTCCAGCACCTCGCGTGCCAGTTGCTGGCCGACGCGCCAGGCTGATTGCGAGGGCACGCTGCGCGGATCGACCGAGTAGAAATTGCGGCCCGTGGGCAGGATGTGCGCCATGCCCCGCGTGGGCGAGCCACTGGGGCCGGCCGGGATATAGCCGCCGCGCAGGCCACGCAGCAGGTTGCCGATCTCTTCGCTGGTCTGCGCAAGGCGTGGTACCAGTTGCTGGCAGGCGAAGGCCAGCACGCGGCGCAAGGCCGCGAAGTCGATATCCGGCGCGGCCTTGGCCGCTCTCACCACACGCTTGGGTGCCGACGACGCCAAGGCCGGACGCGCAGTACCACGCAGGCTACCCAGCACGCTGCCGACGGCCTTGACGGCCGCCGGTTGCAGGCGCGGGCGCTCGTCGGCCGGCGCCTGCGCCAGTGCAGCGAAGTGCTGTGCAACGACGCCCTCGATGGCAGCCTCGGCATAGTCCTGCGCTTGCAGGGCCTGCATCAGCGACAGGCACAGCGCGTCGATGGCCTCCAGCGCATCGGCGCGGGTGACGATGGCACGGCCGGCGGTGCGGGCCAGGGCATCGTCGATGTTGAGGCGACGGCCCTTGTGCTCCAGCAGCATGTCCATCGACAGGCCGAACAGCCGCGCCACCTCTTCCTGCAGGCCCGGCAGGTCCTGGTTGGGCAGGCGCGTCAGTGCCACCAGCATGTCGGGCAGCTGCTGCGCATCGGGCATGCGGCCCAGGATGTGCAGGCCGTCGCGGATCTGGGCCGCACCCAGTTCGCACAGGTAACCGTCCAGGTCTTCGATCAGGTGGGCCACGCCGGCGCCGTCCAGCTCGGCCAGGGCGTGCGGCAGTTCGCCTTCCTCGTGGGGGTGATCATGATCGTGGTCGTGACCATGGTCACCGTGGTGGTGATGGCCATGATGATGGTGGTGATGATCGTGGCCGTGGTCATGGTCATGGTCATGGTCGTGATCATGATGCAGCAGCTTGTATTGCAGGTCGGTATCGAGGTTGGTCTGGCGCACCAGCTCCCAGATCTGCTGTTGCAGCAGGGGCAGCTTGGCGGGATCCAGTACCTCGACCTGGTAGTACTCGTCCACCAGCTGGGTCAGCTGGGCCAGCGCGCCGTAGCTGTCGGCGGTGGTCATGGGCGGGGTCAGGTGATCCACCACCACCGCGTGGGCGCGGCGCTTGGCCTGCGAGCCCTCACCCGGGTCGTTGATGATGAAGGGATAGAACAGCGGCACATCGCCCAGCAACGCATCCGGGAAACATTCCTCGGAGAGCCCCACGCCCTTGCCCGGCAGCCACTCCAGGGTACCGTGCTTGCCGACGTGGACGATGGCGTCCGCGCCCCACTCTTCGTCCAGCCAGCGGTACAGCGCGTAGTAGTGATGGGTGGGCGGCAGGTCGGGCTGGTGGTAGATGGCGTCCGGGTCCATGCCGTAGCCGCGTGGCGGTTGCAGGGCGACAAAGGCGTTGCCCAGGTCGAGGCCGGCGATGACCAGGTGCTGGTCGTGCACATAGGCCTCACCGGGCGCGTCGCCCCACTGGCGCACCATCTTCGCCTGCAGGGCCGGCGGCAAGGCGGCGAACCATTGCGCATAGCGCGCCGCCGGGATGCGCGCGGCGGCGCGGCGCAACTGGTCTTCGGTGAGCAGGATGTCGTCGTAGGAGCAGCGATCCACCAGTTCATGGATCAGCGCCGTGCCACTGTCGGGCAAGTCGCCGATGCCGTAGCCATCGGCCGACAGCGCCCGCAGCACGGCCATCAGCGAGGCCGGTGCATCCAGGCCGACGGCGTTGCCGATCTGCGAGGCCTTGCTGTTGGAATTGGTGAAGATGAAGGCGATGCGCTTGCGGGCATTGGGTGTCTTGCGCAGCTTCACCAGCCGCTGCGCCAGGCCGGCGATGCGATGCACGCGATCCGGCAAGGCCTGGTAGCGCACGGCGCCGGATTCAGTGGCGGCCTTGAAGGACAGCGGCACGCCGATGATGCGGCCATCGAACTCGGGCAGCACCACGTTCATGGCGGCATCCAGCGGGTTCATGCCGCGTGTGGAGTGCTGCCACTGCGCCTGCGTCATGCCGCTGGTGATGGCTTGCAGGACCGGCAGGTCCAGTTGCTCCAGCACCGACACCGACCAGCCGGCCGGTGTGATGCCGCCAGCGGTGATCTCGCCCATGGCAAAGGAGGTGGTGTTGATCAGCAGATCGACGTGCGCGCCCTTCTCCGCCTCGCCGCCGAAGTATTGCAGGGCCGGTGGCAGGCCATGGGCCGCACCGGCGGACACCCGCAAGGACGAGGTGAAGACCGGCAGCACATCCATGCCGCGCGCTTCCAGCGCCGCCACCAGTGCATCGATGAAGGCGGTATTGCCCGAAAGCCAGTGAGCGCGATAGAAGATGATGCCCACCGCCGGCTTGCCCTCAGGCGCCGTGGCGCGCAGGGCAAGCCAGTCGGCCAGGGTGGCGTCCTGTTCCAGGTCGGGGTGATGGATGCCGTGTTCCGGCAGGGCTTGCGCGGGTTCGTAGCCGTAGCCGCTCAGCAGCAGGCGATCCGACAGGCAGCGCAGCAGCTGCGCCAGGTTGACGCTGCCGCCGCCATTGAAATAGGCCAATGCCTGCTGCTGCACGTCGGCCGGGGCGGTCGAGGCCGCCGCCAGTTCGGCATCGGGTTCGCCCGTGCCGGACAGCACGATCAGGTGCCGCCCCTCGTGGCGCGCCGTGCGCAGCAGTTCGGGGAAGCCGGCCACCGCGCCCAGCCGGCCCAGCACGCGCAGGACGATCACATCGGCCGCCGCCAGCTCATGGCGCAGCATGGCCCCCAGCGTGCGGCGCGGATTGCCCTGCTCGTCGGTATCGGCTTGCAGGCCTTGCAGGTCGTAGCCGGTGACCGCCGGGAAGTCGGCCGGCAATTGCGCCTGCGCGCTCTCCAGCATGGCCAGGTCGGTGGGGGCGTGCGTGAGCAGCGCAATACGTGGAGTGTGCGGAGTATGCAGAGTGTGCTCAGGCATCGCTGCTCTCCGGTTCGGGATGGACATCGCCGCTGCCCAGGCGATGGAAGATCAGCTCGCTGACTTCGCGGCCACCCTCCAGGTGCTCCACCACCACCCGTTCGATGGCGCTGGCATCTTCGCAGCGATACCAGACCCCCTCGGGATAGACCACCACCACCGGGGCCTGCGCCTTGCAGGCCACCATGCAATGGGTGCGGGTACGCTTGACGCGCAATTCGGGACGGGCGTCGATCTGTTCGCCCAGGACGGCGAACATCGATTCGGCCAGGACGCCGTTCTCGGTGCAGCGCGGCCCCACGCACATCAGTACGTGGCGGTGATGAGTTCTCATTGCTTCACTTTCAAAGGCGCCGCGACGCCGGACAGTCAGCCGAACCGGCGATAGAAGAAGCCGGTCAGGCCACCCAGGGCCAGCCAGAACACGGCATTGGCCAGGGCGGTGGCGTGGATGAAGGCCTGCGCCAGCTCTTCCGGGGCAACGCTGCCGTGGACCTCGGGCTGGGGTGCGCCCACAAGATGCGGCACCACCAGCAGCGCCAGGCCGGCCAGCTTCCACGGCCAGCCGCGTGTGAAGACGAACAGGCCCAGGCTGGCCGCCGTCATGGCCGCCGTCATCACCCACCACAGCTGGCGCGCATGCAGGGGCGCGGCCAGGGTGCCGGGGACTTCGGGCGGCAAGCCCAGCGAAGGCGCCACGAAGAACACGCCATAGCCAGCCAGGCCCCACAGCAGGCCGGTGCGCCAGCTGACGCGGCGACCGCTGATGGCCATCGCGGCCACCAGCATCAGGGCAAAGCCGACCGCCATGCTGACATTGGCCAGCACGGTGTAACCGGTACGCTCGGCGCCATCGGCGGGCTCCCAGGCATCGGCGTCATGGCTGTGCTCGTGGACACGTTCGGATGCCGATGCGGTGGCAGCGGCAGGCCCGTGTTCATGCTGGTGCTCCTCGGCATGGGGCGCGGCAGCTTCTGCGGCCTCGCCCGCCTTTTCATATTCCTCGGCCTTGAGGATGATCTTCTCGACCTGGAATTGCTGCACGCCAGAGAGCAGCACACCCGACAAGGCGCCGGCCACGACCACTGCCGACGCCATGCGCCGGAACACTGTCCAGTTCATCGTCGCCCCCCTCAGTGGCAGGGGAAGCCGGCCGAATGACGGCCGTCGTGGGCGGCGTTGTGCAGCTCGACCTTGGAGGCGAATCCAGCGCCATAGATCAGTGCCGCACCCAGCGCGAAGGCCAGCAGGGACGGGGCGATGCGATCGCGCCAGACGCTGCTGCCGGCGTGGGTGGAGTCGGTGGTACTGCGGGCATCGAGGCCGGAAGTGGTGGACATGGGCTGCTCCTTGGCTAGTGGATGGAAGGGAGAACGCCAATGCGCAAGCGCCCATGCAACATCCTGCCGCACGCGGGCGGCGCTGGAGTGAACCAACCGGAAATGATGGGAGCTGTCCGCATGATCGCCCTCCGCGAGTCATTCAAGAGGTCGCTCCTGGCCGGTCTCCGGGCTGGCGAGACGAAGCCTGGGCTTCGGGACAGGCACCTTCCCATGCACGTGGCACAGTGGCGTTTGCGTGTCCATCCTCGCTTACCGTTGCGGGGGCAGCGCCGGCTTTGGCCGCATTCCCGGAGGAGGGGCCGCACCGGCTTCCCGTTTCAACTGCCGGCGCGGCTGCGCAGGCAATACCAGAAGCAATGCTAATAAGTCCGGGAGTATAAAGGGGGCTGTCCCTGCGGGCAATACGAGAATGTTGCCCGCAGTCAGCGGAGGAAAAGCGGGGGGAACAGCGGGGGGATCATCGAATGATCAGCGCGTGGTCAGCCCGGCGAGACCGAACTGGCGTAGAACAGCCTGAGCTCCGTCCCCATCTGCGGCGGGATGCGGGCCACGAAGGCCGATCGCCATGGGGAATGGCCGGAGCCGCCGCGACGTTCCATCAGGCAGACATAGCGCCAGCCCTGGTAGCGCAACAGCGCAAAGGACGCATGGCGCAGGCCACGCACACTGTGCGGTACCGGCGTACCGAGGCTGACCGCCTGCGCCAGGTAGCCGCGATGGGAATTGACGAACAGGTAGTCGGCGCCATCGACGCTGGCACTGGCATAGCCGACCCGCCAGGTCTTGTTGTCTCCGTCAGGGAAGAACAGCCGGTACGCCGGGTGTGCGCCATTGTCCATGGCCTGCAAGCGGCCTTTGAGCGGCGCAATCACCACCGGATTGCCATCCAGCGGGCCAAAGGCCAGGCAGGTGTCGATCACCTCCTTCGGAGGCTGCTGCGCCACGCTGCACGAGGCATTGCAAACCAGCAGCACAGGCCAGACGGCGCGCATCGCGGGCATTGCCAGGCGGCGAAAAAGGGGGCACACATACATGGAGCTGGCACTTTCACGAACGACAACGGGGACCCGGGCGGGTCCCGGTCAAGTCATCGTTACAGAACCAGGTTGCGTGCGATATCAGAAAAGTCTGAATGTTTAGGTCAAAAATTGCTGTGCCAGTCCCTCCCGACCCGGTCGCCCTGCTTCCCGCCGACGCCGCCCAGTGCGACGAAATGCCATTGTGCCGCCTCGACATCGTAGAGGGCGACCTGGTTGACGTCCTCCCCGGCCGCCACGGTAGCGGGAATGCGGTCGATGGCGCGGCTCGCGTGCGCGGCGCGCTGACGATCGCTGCAGGCGAGGATCGCGCTCAGCGATTCGGCGTGGGCAAACAGACCGGCGCCTTCCCACAGGCGCTGATAGGACGTCAATTCGTCTTGCACAAGCTGCAGATGTACCGACTCGATCCCCGGCCATACCAAAGCCTGCCTGGCCAGCGACAGCCGTACCAGCGCCCCCTGGCGACGTACGGCCAGGGCGCCGTCACGCGCGCCCCAGGCCAGATGCAGGCAGTAGTGCAGCGGCCCCGTGCCACTGCCCAGCAATTCCCGCGGCTCGAAACCGGTTGCCGGGACCACCTGGTACTGCTCTGCTGACAGACCGCACCAGGCAGCGTCGAAACAGGCATCGAAGGGCGACAGATAGACCACCATGGCCGCCTGCGGCTGGCCATGCCGGTCAGCCCGCTGCTCGCACAGGACCTGGCAATCGCCCCATTGGCCCGACCGACCACCCTCCTGCCGTGTGCGCAGCACGACATGGAGCGATGCCGGCGCCTCGATCACATGCCGCGTGGGCAGGTGGTACATGTGTTTGGGCAGATGGGACAAGACCGGCTCTCCTCGCAAGATGACAACAATGACAACAATGACAACAATGGCAACAATAACAACAATGGCAACGACCCTGGAACACTCTCCAGCGCAAGTTCGCCATGTTTTCACATCTGCAGGCGTGCCGGTATCAGAAAAGTTCGAATATGTCAGTCAACTTGCAGGAACCAGATGGATTTGTTGTCCCGCCAAAAGGACCAGCGATCCTCACGACGACATGCGAATCGGCTTGTCCGAGGGACGCGGGTTCAGCGGCGGGTCCTCGACCGGAATGGGATCGTCATCGGGCAGCTCCGGCGGCGGCAGATGGGGATCATGGGTCGGCGGGTTTTCCTGGGGGGTATGCAGGGCAAAGCTCAAGTCAGCCTCCTCTCGGGCATCGGCCGATGGACCACACACGGATGGACCGTGCGCTCAGTCCTTGCCGATCGTGGTGCTAGGGTTCTGGTGTGGAATGGGGTCTTGCGACGGTGTCGGCTCCAGCGGTGGAACCTCCACCGGCGGCGTATCCTGGGGCTTGTGCATGTGCGTCTCCGGTGACGATGGATGAGGGCGCAGTGGCTGGTCTGCGGGACCGGGCAGCACGCCGTCGTCGGCATTGGCCCAGGGATCTTCGGTGCCGTCCGGCTCCAGTCCCCGCTCGGCGGCTGGCTTGGGCTGGCTGATGGCAACGCGGGATTGCGATCGTACGGGTTCCATGGCGCTCCTCCTTGGCCGGGTTGTGGCATGGAATATTCATTCTACGACGTTGCGCGACACGTCACAGCAGGACACCCGCCCATCCACCTGTAGGAGGGATGGAAAAAACGCCGCCAGCCTCGCGGCCAGCGGCGTTTCCGGTCTCCTCCATGCGGGCCTTGGCCCCGATGCCGATCTCAGGCGGCCTTGAGCGCCCGGCTGACGATGTCCTGCGCCTCGGCAAAGATCTTGTCGAGGTGCGTCTGGTCGCGGAAGCTCTCGCCGTAGATCTTGTAGATGCTTTCGGTACCGGACGGGCGTGCCGCGAACCAGCCATTGTCGGTGACGATCTTCAGTCCACCGAAGGCCTTGCCATTGGCGGGCGCCGTCGTCAGGACCTCGCGGATGGTGTCGCCCGCCAGCTCGGTGGAAGTGACGTCGTCCGGCGACAGCCTGGACAGGCGGGCCTTCTGCTCCGGAGTAGCGGCGGCTTCGATACGGCCATTGAGCGGCGCGCCCAGTTGCTGGGTCAGCTCCTGGTAGATGCGGCCCGGGTCGTTGCCGGTGCGCGCGGTCATCTCGGCGGCCAGCAGCGCGGCGGTGATGCCGTCCTTGTCGGTGCTCCAGGGCTGGCCGTCGAAGCGCACGAAGGACGCGCCGGCGCTCTCCTCGCAACCGAAGGCCAGGCTGCCGTCATACAGGCCGTCGACGAACCACTTGAAGCCCACCGGCATTTCCACCAGCTTGCGGCCCAGGTGGGCGGCGACCCGGTTGATCATCTGGCTCGATACCAGGGTCTTGCCCACGGCCGCATCGGCGCGCCAGGCGGGACGATGGCGGAACAGGTAATACACCGCCACCGACAGGTAGTCGTTGGCCGGCATCAGCCCGCTGCTGCTGGCGACGATGCCGTGGCGATCATGGTCGGTATCGCAGGCCATGGCCACGTCGAAGCGATCCTTCAGGGCAATGAGTTCGCTCATCGCATAGGGCGAGGACGGGTCCATGCGGATCTGCGCATCCCAGTCCAGCGGCACAAAGCGGAAAGTGGCATCGACGTCGGTATTGACCACTTCCAGGTTGAGCTTGTAGCGGTCAGCGATGGCCGACCAGTAATGCAGGCCGGCGCCGCCCAGCGGATCGACACCGATCCTGACATTGGCGCCGGCAATGGCGGCCAGGTCGATGATATTGGGCAGGTCGCCAACATAGCTGTCGAGGTAATCGTAGCGACGCGTGGTCTCGGCCTTGAGCGCCTGCTCGAAGCTGATCCGGCGCACGCCCTGCAGCTGCTGCTCCAGGTAGGCGTTGGCGCGCTTCTCGATCCAGCCGGTGACGTTGGAATCCGACGGGCCGCCATTGGGCATGTTGTACTTGAAACCGCCATTGTCGGGCGGGTTGTGCGAGGGCGTGACCACGATGCCATCGGCCAGCTTGTCGCGGTGCACGCGGTTATGCGTGAGGATGGCGTGCGACACGGCCGGGGTGGGCGCATACGGGCTGCCCTCGGCCAGCATGGTCACCACGTCGTTGGCGGCCAGCACTTCCAGCGCGCTATGCCAGGCCGGCTCGGACAACGCATGGGTATCGATGCCCAGGAACAGCGGCCCCTTGAAGCCCTGCTCGCGGCGGTAGTCGCAGATGGCCTGGGTAATGGCCAGCACGTGCCATTCGTTGAAACTGTGGGCGTTGGCGTTGCCACGATGGCCCGAGGTCCCGAAGGCCACGCGGTGGCTGGCTTCGGCCACGTCGGGACGCAGGCTGTAGTAGTTGGACAGCAGCACCGGCAGATTGACCAGTGCCGAAGGGGCGGCGCGCTTGCCGGCCAGGGGATTGACGCTACTCATGGTGGCTTTTCTTGATAGATGGAAACAGGACCGCATTGGGACCAGCCATGCCGGCGCAAAGTGCAGCGCCGGGACAGCCGATTCTCTTTCTCGCTATGTTGGCGGGCATTGTAACGGCAGCGCAGCATTTGCAGCGCAGCATCGTGCAATCTTGTAGAGGGGCTTGCCCTGGATCATTTTCACCCCGAGGGAGCCGCCCGCCCTGCCGGTCACGCCGACATGGAAAATGCGCCCGCGCGCAAAGGCGCGGACGCATCGTCCAGGGGCTGCCGCCGGCAATGGCATTCGTACCGATTTGTACCTGATTTGTACTTGGTTTTTGCCTGGCTACGGGGCTGCTCAGGCCCGCCTGAAGGCGCGCACGATCACCAGCAGTACGACCGCGCCCAGCGTAGCCGTGATGATGGAGGCCAGGATACCGCCACCCACGGCGATCCCCAGCAAGCCCGCCAGCCAGCCACCGATGACCGCGCCGACGATGCCGATCAGGATATCGGCCAGCAGCCCGAAGCCGCCGCCCTTGACCAGTACCCCGGCCAGCCAGCCGGCCACGGCACCGATGATCAGCCATGCGATGAGTCCATGTTCCATGATGTTCCCTTTCCATATCGTTATCGGGTGTCTTTGCTCGTTCCGCCGCATGCACTGCAACGGATGAGGTCATGGTAGGAAGACAGCTGCGTATGAGCTATCGGACAGCGGCCCATTTCCTTGTAGGACAAGCCCCGTAGACGCGCCCTTCCGCCCGCCGGGAGCGGCTGGCCCGGCAACATGCTGCTGGCCCGATGCAAAGGCGCGCGGCTTCCTGTTTTCCTACACATCAAAAGGCGGCATTCCTATAGTGCTGCGCCCCGAGTTTTCTTAATCTGGCGTCCAATCGGAGCAATGCAGTGCAGCATCCCATGCCAGCGGTCCGAGCAAACTGACAAACAGATAGACAGACAGGCAGCACCGACACGAAAGCCACCATCATGCCCACCACCGATTCCAGCCAGGAGCAAGCATCCAGGATTGCCGCTCCATCCTTCGCCCAGCAATATGCGCGCTATGCCCGTGAATCGGCCGACCTGATGCAACAGATTTCGACCAAGGCGCCGCAACTGGCCACGGTACTGGAACAGCTCAATGAAGGATGCAGCCACCGCCGCATCGAGCTGGGCTCGCCCGCACCTGTGCCCGTGCAGCGTCGACGCTACGCCGGGCGCCGGCCTGAGGGCAGCCTGCTGGATATCGCTGCTGGCCTGCTCAGTCATGCCTTCCCGGGTGTGGCACCGCTATTCCATGGTTGCCGGGCGTTCCTGCAACTGAAGATGATCAAGAACAACAAGCAGGCATGAGGTGCCAACGCGCCGCAGAGCCTGTCGTGCATGTGGGTGAGGATGCCACGTCCTTCAACTAAATCTACCTGGGCCTACCATGAAGAAAATCACCAAAGCAGTCTTTCCCGTCGCCGGTCTGGGCAGCCGTTTCCTACCCGCCACCAAGGCGCAACCCAAGGAAATGCTGCCCATCGTCGATAAGCCACTGATCCAGTACGCCGTCGAGGAAGCCGTCGAAGCCGGCATCACCGAAATGATCTTCATCACCGGCCGCAACAAGCGCGCCATCGAGGATCACTTCGACAAGGCCTACGAACTGGAGAGCGAACTGGAAGCCGCCGGCAAGGTCAAGCTGCTGGAAACCATCCGCCACGTCGTACCCAAGCACATCAACTGCGTCTACGTGCGCCAGGCCGAGCCCCTGGGCCTGGGCCACGCCGTGCTGCTGGCCAAGCCGCTGGTGGGTGACGAACCCTTCGCCGTGCTGCTGGCCGACGATTTCATGGATGTCGAGCCCGGCCAGAAGAATGTGATGGCGCAGATGACCGCCATGTACGAGCGCGAAGGCAAGAGCCTCTTGGCCGTGCAGGATGTGCCGCGTCCGGAAACCCGCCAGTACGGCATCGTCAGCGGCAGCGCCTACGGCGATCGCCTGGAACTGATGAGCGGCATCGTCGAAAAGCCGGCCCCGGAAGAGGCTCCCTCCACCCTGGCCGTGGTGGGCCGCTATGTGCTCACCCCGGCCATCTTCGAACGCCTGGAAAATATCGGCACCGGCGCCGGCGGCGAGATCCAGCTCACCGACGCCATCTCGGCCCTGTTGCAGCAGGAGCAGATCCTGGCCTATCGCTACGACGGCCAGCGCTTCGACTGCGGCTCCAAGCTCGGTTACCTCAAGGCTGCCGTGGCCATGGGCTTCAAGCACAAGGAAGTGGGCGGCGGCTTTGCCCAGTTCCTGCAGGAGTTCGCCGCCCAGCATGACCTGGCCCAAGCGGCCCAGCCCAAGGGCCCGGCCACCGTCACCCCGCTCAAGCCCAGCGGCAGCAACCACAACGCCACGTCCACGGGCCACACCGAAAAGCAGCCAGTAGCAGCCAGTAGCGTCATGTAAGTCCCCAGTAGAGAGTGTTGTTGATTGCAGTCCTGCCCTTCGGGCCGGACTGCTTTTTTTATGGGTGTATGCTTCGTGTAAATTGTTTTCCCGCGTTGTCACAGAGCTTTAACCTGGACTTGCTAGGATCGCGGCGGTGAATCTGGAGAAGTTCATTTCGCCGGGACGATGGAATCGTCGCATGAGGGTGCCGATGAGCGACAGTGTCTGTTTTTGGTCAGAGGAAACAGGCTGAAAACGTTTGCATATGTGAAATTTGTTATGAAATCGTTCACAACTTGCAAGCCCGATTGCGGCGAAGGCGCAAAAAATATATATTGTTTATATCAATTTTCAACAGGAGCGTTCATGGCCACCAGAGTTCAAGCCGCAGCAGCATCGACCGAAAAGAAGAAACCCGTCGCCAAGGCTGCACCGGCAGCCAAGCCGGCGGTGAAGAAAGCTGCCGTCAAGCCTGCAGCGCGTGCTGCGGCCAAGCCGGCGCCGGCGCCCAAGGCAGCTCCGGCAGCCAAGCCCGCTGCTGCTCCCAAGGCGGCCGAGCCGGTCAAGGCTGAAAAGAAATCCGAAAAGATCGAAAAGGCGCCCAAGGCCAAGAAGGTCAAGCAGGTGCGCGACAGCTTCACCATGCCCGAGAACGAATACGCGGTGCTGGCCCAGGTCAAGAAGTCCTGCCTGAAGGCTGGTGTCGAGATCAAGAAGAGTGACCTGCTGCGCATTGGCGTGTCGCTGATCAAGAACCTCAAGATCGCCGAGCTCAAGGATATCCTCGGCGGCCTCACGCCCCTGAAGGTGGGTCGTCCCAAGAAGTAATTCCCTGGCACCTGCCGCAAGGCGTGTCATCGTGATGCCGCCCGGTCCTGCGACCGGGCGGCATTGTTTTTGGGGTCAGTTCTTCTCGCCGATGATCTTCAGTACGCGCCAGCGCCCGTTGGCGACCTGGTACAGCGTAAAGACCGGATCCCGCAGATTGCCCTGCGCATCGAAGGCGATGTTGCCGGCAATGCCACGGTAGCGGATCTTGTGCAGCTCCGCCGTCACCTTGGCGGGCTCCACCGAATCGGCCTCGCGCATGGCCGCTGCGATGACGCGCACGGCATCATAGGCAAAGGGCGCGTAGAGGTAGATCTCGTCCTTGTAACGCGCCTTCCATGCGCTCTCGAAGTGGGTCCATTGCGGCCCCTTGTAGGCGGGCAGCCCGGGCTCCACCACGGTGGTCCCCTCGCCTGCCGGCCCGGCCAGCTTCAGGAAGGTCGGCCCCACCAGGCCACCGATGCCCACCAGTGGTGCCTTGATCTGCAGTCGCCGCAGGTCCTGCGCCAGTTGCGCCGCCTGGGCATCGATACCGGCAAAGAACACCACGTCGGGCGCGATGCTGCGGATGGCGCGCAGGATGCTGTTGAAGTCCGAGGTCTTGCTGCTGACCGAATAGCGGGCGGCGACCCGTCCCTTCAGGGTGGCCACCGACTTGCCGAATTCGTCGGCATAGGTGCTGCCGAACAGGGTGCGGTCATCGATGACGACGATGGACTTGGCCTTCAGGTCGTGCAGGACATACTCTGCCGTGTGCCTGGCGCCATCACCATCGTGTGGCACGATACGAAAGGCGGTAGCTGCGCCCTGCTGCGTATAGGCGGGAGCCGTCACCGCCGGCGACACATGGGGGATCCCTGCGGCGGCATAGATCTTCGAGGCAGGGATGCCCACGCCGCTGTTCCAGTGTCCGACCACGGCGGCCACCCGGCTCTTGACGAAGTATTCGGCGATCAGCTCGCCGGTGCGTGGGTCGGCGCGGTCGTCCTGCGGCAGCAGCTTGAAGAGCACTGGCTCGCCGCCGATGACCGGGCGGCTCTCGTTGAGATCGTCGATGGCCAGCTGTGCCGCCCGTTCCAGGCTGATTCCGGTACTGCCGGAAAGTCCGGTCATGGGGGCTGCCAGGCCAATGACCACGGTGCGCGGCGTCTGCGCCAGCGCGACCTGGTTCACGCTCCACGCCCCCGACATCACCAGCGCGGCGCCCAGCAGGATTGTTCTACGCATTACCTTGTTCGTCCTCGTTGTTTGCTGTATCGATGCTTGCCAGCCTACTGCCTAGCAGGTTTCGCGCCATGCGCGATCTGCCCCGTCCACTCAGAAATTGAATTCCCACTCGCACGCCTGACCAGCCTGCAGGGTGCCGCCTACGCCGGCGATGACGATGGCGTTCTGGCCAAAAGTCAGGCCGCCGTCCACGCGCGGGTTGGCGCGATAGGTCGCCAGGGTATCGAGCGGCTCGTCGGGCCATTGCGGGTCGCGCAGGCCGCTGGCCTGGTCGATGCCCGGCACCGGGCAGCGTGCACAGGGCTTGACCAGTTTCAGGCGCACCTGCTGCGCGCCTTCACCGAAGCTCAGGGTATCGATGTAGTCTTCTTCGTAGGCGTCCAGGCCGTCGATGACCAGATTCGGACGGAACCGGTCCATCGTCAGTACCGGTGCGCCCTTGGCCGCCAGGCGGGCATTGAGGTCATCCAGCGAGGACTGGCCGATCACCAGCAAGGGGTAGCCGTCGGAAAACTGCGTCGGCGCCCGGTACTCACCGGTCCAGCGGCTGTTGGCCAGGCGCTCCACGGCCGGATCGAAGCGCACCAGGCGCACCGCCTCACCCAGGTAGGCGGAGAACCAGTCTGCCGCCCTTGTCCCCTGGTCCAGGGCTGCCAGCGTGGATTTCCAGACCTGCACGGTCAGTACGGCACCATCCTCGCCACGCGCATCCAGCTGCAGCGGGCTCATGCCGGGGGCCTGCAACACCAGCGCCCCGCCCTCCAGTACCGGGCGGATGCATGCCATGGCCGGATGGCTGCGCTGGGTCAGAAAGCTGCCCTGGGCATCGACCACCATCCAGTGGCGGTCCAGTGCCAGACCCAGCGGGCCGATCTCGGCGTGTTGCAGGGCGATGCCGCCACACGACTTGACGGGATAGAAATAGATGGCGCTAAGCGTGGACATGATGCGAAATGGGCGTTTGCAAGATATAGTTTCGGCAAGACATTACCATAAGGCTGGCGTGGACTTGCAAGCGAAAACCGCATCGTCCCCATGTCATGCGACAATGCCAACAGATTTTTTCCTCCATCCTCACCATATGGGACAGACATGCTGGTCGCCAAATTCTTCCACCTGCTTGGCCTGACCCTCTGGGTAGGCGGCATGTTCTTTGCTCACATGGCCTTGCGTCCCGCGCTGGCAGTCTTGCAGCCGGAGCAGCGGCTCACGCTGATGGCGGCCGTGCTGGGCAACTTCTTCACCTGGGTATGGATCGCCATCGCCCTGCTGCTGGGTAGCGGCATGCACATGATGGCCCTGCTGGGCAGCGCCCATGCACCCTACCTGCATGCGATGGCCGGCATCGGTGTTGTGATGATGCTGATCTTCGGCCACATCTATTTCGCGCCGTTCCGCCGCCTCAAGCTGGCCGCCGCGCAGCAGGACTGGGATCGCGCCTCGCGCGCGCTGGGCCAGGTGCGCCTGCTGGTGAGCGTGAACCTGTGCCTGGGCCTGCTGACCATCGCCATCGGCGTACTGGGGCCGCTGGCGGCGTGAATCCACCACATCCAACACGACAAGAGGGGAAATGCCTGTGCTGACCGAATCACAACGACAAGAGGTAGCCGACCTGCTGTGGGATTGCTGGGCACATGGTCGCCGTGTCGCACAACTGCCGGCCCATCTGCAGCCAGGC
The DNA here is from genome assembly GCF_044745245.1 of Herbaspirillum sp. NPDC087042. NCBI lineage: Bacteria > Pseudomonadati > Pseudomonadota > Betaproteobacteria > Burkholderiales > Oxalobacteraceae > Herbaspirillum > Herbaspirillum sp. NPDC087042. The sequence continues at coordinate 600,123 of NZ_JBIUZW010000001.1, forward strand.
AGCCGCCAGGAAGCCTATGACATCCAGGGCCACCTGGAGACCCGCAGCTTTGCGCCCCTGGCCGGCTGGAAGATCGGCGCCACCGGACCGGGTGGACAGCAACTGCTCAACATCACGGCGCCGCTGGCCGGGCGGCTGCTGGCCGAGCGTATCCATCGCAATGGCTCGCGCGTGGCCCTGGGCAACAGCCTCATGAGCGTGATTGAGGTGGAGGTGGCCTTTCGCATGCGCGAGTCGCTGCCGCCGCGTGCCACCCCCTATACCCAGGAAGAGGTGCTGGCCGCGGTCGGCTCGGTGCATCCCGCCATCGAGATCCCCGATAGCCGCTACGACAACTTCCGCCAGGTCGGCGCCGAACAACTGATCGCCGACAACAGCTGCGCCGACCAGTTCGTGCTGGGCGCCCCGGCCAATGTGGACTGGCGCTCGCTGGATCTGGCCGCACTGACCACCACGGCCATCCTGGACAACGGTGAAGAGCGTGCCGGCAGCGGTGCCCAGGTGCTGGGCGACCCGCGCGTGGCGCTCACCTGGCTGGCCAATGAATTGCGCCAGCATGGCTTGACGCTGGGCGCCGGCCATGTCGTGGCGACCGGCTCGACCATCGTCCCCATGCCGGTGCGTGCCGGCCTGACCGTGCGCGCCGAACTGGGTGTGCTGGGCTCGGTGACGGTGCATCTCGACTGAGATCCTTCCCTGCCACCATGAAAAAAGGATGAGCCGTGCTCATCCTTTTTTGTTTGCCACACCGGGGAGACTCAACCCGGCTTGACCTCATCGTAGCGGCGCGCCAGCTCCTGGCGCAGCGACTTGCGGATGACGGCGGCCTCGAAACGACGCTTTTCCTCTTGCGAGAAGGGGCGCAGCGGCGGCACCGGAATCGGCTTGCGCTGGTCGTCCACGGCCACCATGGTGAAGAAGCAGCTGTTGACGTGGCGCGTCTCCTGGGTGCGGATGTTCTCGGCCACCACCTTGATGCCGATTTCCATGGAGGACGTGCCGGTGTGGTTGACGCTGGCCAGGAAGGTCACCAGTTCGCCCACGTGGATGGGCTGGCGGAACATGACCTGGTCGACCGACAGGGTCACCACGTACTGGGCGGCGTAGCGGCTGCCGCAGGCATAGGCGACCTGGTCCAGCAGCTTCAGGATGGTGCCCCCGTGGACGTTGCCGGCGAAATTGGCCATGTCCGGCGTCATCAGGACCGTCATGGTGAGTTGGTGAGATGGCAGATCCATGATGCTTGGCTCTCTCTGTTGATTGTGGCGATGGTTGGAATGGTCATGCTTGCGCAGGCCGGCGCTGGGCGTCTGTCACGCCCATGCGCCGGCCCCGGGGGCGTTCGTGGAGGAAAGCACCCCGTATGCGGCCCGTATTATCTGCCAGTGCGGGCCGGCATGGCAAAAAAACTCGCGTTCAGGCTCAGGCCCGTACCACCGGCTCGGCTGCGGCAAAGTGCTCCTGGCAATTGCGCAGGAACTGCTGCACCGAGGCACTGATGGCTTCCGGCGACCAGCCGGCGATGTGCGGCGTGAGCACCACATTGGGCAGGCCGATGAGGGCCGCCGGCGGCTTGGGTTCGCCTTCGTAGACATCCAGTCCGGCGCCGGCCAGGCGGCCCGCCAACAGGGCCAGGGCCAGGGCCCCGGTATCGACCACGCTGCCGCGACCGATATTGACCAGATAGCCCCGGGGGCCCAGTTCCTCGATCACGCGGGCATTGATCAGGTGCTGCGTCTGGGCACCACCCGGAGCGGCCACGATGAGGCAATCAGCCCAAGCGGCCAGCTGGGCCACGTCCGGGAAGTAGTGGAAATCGACATCGTCGCGCTTCTTGCGGTTGCAGTAGCCGATCTCGGTATCGAAGGCGGCCGCGCGGCGGGCGATCTTCTTGCCGATATTGCCCATGCCGACGATGCCCACGCGCTTGCCCGTCAATTGCGGTTGCAAGGGGATGGCATCGCGCCAGCCGCCGTCGCGGGTATAGCGGTCCAGCACCGGGATATGGCGCATGGTGGCCAGCAGCAGTGCCAGCGCATGGTCAGCCACGCAATCCTCGTTGGTGCCGGCACCGGTGGCGATCTCGATGCCATGGGCCTGGGCGTGGGCGGCGTCGATGTTCTCGAATCCGGCGCCCAGCGCGCACACCAGTTGCAGATGCGGCAAGGCGCGCATCTCGTCGGCAGTCAGGCCGGTAGAACCATTGGTCAGCACCACCGCCACTTTCCTGGCCGGGCCGGCGATCATCTCGTCGCGCCGCGGGCGGTCAGGGGCGTACAGGATGTCGTAGTGGGCGGCGATGGTAGCGGTGCTCTCTTCGGAGAGGTGGATCAGGACGAGTAAGGGCGGTTTCATGGAGTCGGTCTGGTGGTGCAGTGAAGGAAAATACACAATGCCCGACATTCTATTGCGAATCCTGCATCTTGGCCGCAGAGGCGGGGCCGCTATCTCCATGCGAATTCCATGCCACCAATGACAAGGCCCGGTGCGCAAGGCAACCGGGCCCGGCTGGCGAGACGCCATCGCTGTCGGAGTCAGTGATGGACGTGCTGCTTGTCCAGCATGTCATGGGCGACCTGGCGGGCACCCTGTTCAGCCGATTTTTCATCGGCAAAGGTCTGTTCGGCCAGCACCCGCTGGGCGGGGAATACCGGATTGCGATGCATGGGATTGGTCGAATGCCCGAAGATGGCCACCTGCGCCACCCACTCCTCCCCGCCGATCACCCGTACACCGGAATACACAACCTCATAGTCACCTACATGTTCGGTTGGCATGGTCTGTCTCCTTTGCTCCTGTCTGGCTGGACATGGCGGCACTGCCGCGCTCAGGCAGCGCCGTCGCCGGCACGGTCACTCAGATGTGTGATGGCGTAGCCCTTTTCACCGATCTGCAGGAAGGCATCCTCGGCCTGCAGGGTGAAATGCCGCTTGCCATCGCGCTCGAAATCCACGTTGCGCTCGTGGATCACCCAGTCGGTATTGGTCACCTCTTCCGGCATGGCTCGCTGGTGGGGAAGGACGAGATAGGAAAACAATCCATCGGCATCCGGGCGCTTGTACACATCGACTTTCATCATTGGCCTCCTGGTCGGGTTGATCAATGGCGCAACGCCGTAGCGGGCGCATCCTGAGATGCGACTGGCCGTGCCGGCATAGGTTCACCGTGCGGACGGCCGGGGCTACAGAAAGCGGCATGCACTGTCGGCCTTGTCCGACAGCAAGCTCGCGTACGCCTCTCGTTTCACCATAGCACCTGCCAGGAGCGCTTGCCAGCGCTTCGGACGAAATGCCAGCATCGGTCAGTCCGCCTGGCGGCGCAGCCAGGAGAGCAAGCCCGTCAGGCTGCGAAAATCAGCCAGCGAACGGCACTGGATATGGGGATGCCGCTCACGCAGCATGCGCGAGAGCGCACTCCCCGGCCCCAGCTCCAGCGCGACGGTGACGCCACGCTCGACGCAGGCATCCATGCAGGCAGCCCACTGGATGGTCTCGGTCAACTGACGCGCCAGCAGCTGGCGCGCCTGCCCGCCGTCGGCAATGCCCTGCCCGCTTACGCCGGCCAGGAGCGGCATGGCGGGGGCATGGACGGCCATGGCGTCCAGCTCAGCCAGGAAGGGGGCTACCGCCTCGTGCATCAGGGGGGTGTGGGATGCCAGCCCGATCGGCAAGGCCGCACTGCGCACGCCTTGCCCGGCCAGCGCGGTGGCGGCGGCCTGCAAGGCAGCGTTCAGGCCGCCTGCAATCAGGGTATCGGCGCCGGTGACGATGGCGGCGTGGGCGCCCTGGGACTGCAGGCGGGCTTGCAAGGCATCCACCGCCATCCCGCCGAACGACATCAGGCCCTGGGCCGGCGCGGCGGCAGCGGCCTCGCTCATGAGCGCCGCACGGCGCGCCGCCAGCGTCACGGTGGCGCTTGCATCGAAGACACCGGCAATCGCATAGGCGGACAACTCGCCGACGCTATAGCCAGCCACTACCGCAGGCGCGCCGGCGATAGTCTCCAGCTCTGCACGCAAGGCCTGCCAGGTGGCCAGTTGGGCGGCCACGATCAGCGGCTGGGCGCAGATATTGGCAAACAACTGCGCCGGGTCGGCCAGTACCTGGGCCAGCGGCGCCTTGAGCAGACGGTCCAGGTCACAGCGGGACAGGAATCCGGCGGCCTGCGCATCCTCGCGCAGCAGATCGAACATGCCGGGATGCTGGCCGCCCTGCCCCGGGCAAAGAATCGCCAGGCGCATCGTCATGGCGGGCTGCGACTGTCCAGCTGGCTGGCCTGGTGCATCAGGCAGGCCGCTGCCAGCAGGTCGGCCGCGCCACCGGGTGACAGGCGACGCGCCACGAAGAGGCGATGACACGCCAGCGCCCGGGCTTCCCAGTCTGCACTGGCCGTGCCGCCCGCGGCCAGGAAGGCGGCGCTGCGCTGGAGCACCAGTGTCGCGCCATCGGCGCCCCCCCGGTGATAGACATTGGTATCGCTGATATGCGCCATCAGGGCGAACAGGGCATCGATCTTGGCATCGTGCCAGCGACGGCCCTGGGCCAGCGTCTGCTGCAATTGCGGCAAAGCCACCTCGAAGACGGCGGGAAAACCCAGCGCGCCCTCTTCGCGCGCACCGCCCACGGCGTGCTCCACGGCGACGCGTTGTCCATGGCTGCGAGCTCCGCTGGCGACGCTCGCGCCGCTATGTCGCGCCAGCGCATCGCCCCACTGGATCAGCAGCGTCGCGCGCACGGTGGCCGGCTGCAGCGGCATCTTGCGGCCACGGCAATAGGCCATGGCGGCGCATAGCATGCCCAGCGCAAAGATCGCACCGCGATGCGTATTGACGCCGCCGGTGGCGCGCAACATGCGCTCCTCGGCGCTGATGGCCAGGCGCTGCAGGCTGTGGAAGGGCGCGCCCTCCAGCCCGGCCAGGGCGATCCGGGCAAAGTAATGGCGCAGCGAAAAGAGGCTGCGCAGGAAGGTGGTCGCCGTCATGTCGGCATGACTGCCATTGTCCACCAGCGAGACCAGACCCGGCTTGGGATAGAGCACCAGCTCCTGGTGCAGGCTGCGCACCGCCAGGCGCGCCAGGGTGCGGCAGAATGCCTGGTTCTCGCGCGCCAGGCGGCGTTGCTGCATGTGATGCGGCGCGCTTGTTGCCAGCGTGGCGGGATGGGTGTTCAGGCGGCGCATGGCTGTCGTTCCTGCTCGGGCAGGCCGGCGACCAGGGCACCCACCGACTCCAGCGCGACGGCATGTAAGCGCTTGACCAGCACCCGGCCCGCCTCGTCGCCGCCCAGGACGGCCACCTGACGCCATTCCTTCCACGACACCGCGGCGCCATCGGGGAACACGATCTCGCCATCCAGCGGCAGGAACATTGCCTGCCAGGCCAGCAGGCGCACGCCCTCGCGCAATTGCGCCCGGCTGTGCGGCACGAACAGCAGGTCGATGTCGGAACTGCTGCGCACATAGGGCTGGGCCGTCACGGCTTGCCAGGCCAGCGAGCCGAACACCGCCATGGCGATGCCGGCGCGTTCCAGGTGCTGCTGCAACTCCGTCATGCCAGGCTGCCACGCAGCGGGCAGGCCGCTCAGATTGGCCGCCGCTATGTCGCGCAACAGGAAAGGCGCGCGACGGCCGGCGATCTCATCGGGCCGTACGCGCAAGGCGATGCGCGGCTTGTTGCCCTGCGCATCCGGCGGCAGGGCGATGCCTGCGCAAATGTCATCCACCCCGGCATCCGCATCGGCACGCCGCACGACCACCGGCCAGCGCATGCGCTGCCAGTGCAGCAGTGCGGCATGCTGGCGTTCATCGCCGGCCTCCTGTTGCAGACGCACCCAGCCGGCATCGCTGAGCCAGAGCAGGTGATGACGCGGCAACATCAGTTCAGCGGCGCGTCGTTGGCGACCGCCTCGATCACGCGCTGCGCCCATTTGCGACCACCACGCTGCTGGCCGACGGCGGCGCGCGTATCGGCGCTGCGGTCCACCGACAGCGCATCGCGCAGTGCCTGCGCCAGGTCGCCATTCCAGATCTCGGCCACGCCACCCATGCGCTGGTAGTTTTCCGGCCCCGGGGCGAAGACCGGATTGCTCCTGGCCAGTTCGGTCAGGCGTTCTTCCGGTACCTTGGTGATGCGTGCCATGGCCGGCAGGCCCATGACGCGGATGGTCGCCTCGGGCAAGGCGTAGCAGGCATCGGCAATGAGACCGCTGGTAATGAAGCCACCCGAGAGCGCCTGGTCATAGACCAGCCCGACCACGCGATGGCCCTGGCGGCGTGCCAGTTCCACACACTTGCCAAGATGCGCCATGTAGCTGTTGATGCCCAGCATCTCGTCGCGATGACGCAGGCGCTGGCCCTGGGTATCGACCAGGATCACGATGGCGCGGCCGGGATGCTCGCGCACGGTATCGAGAATGGCGGCGGCCTGCGCCAGCGCGATCTCGATGCCGATGGGGGTGTGGCCGGTGGTGCCGACCACGGTGACGGTGGCGCCATCGACCTGGGCGGTACCGGAAAGGAAATTGTCCTTCTCGCTGATCTGCTGGCCCTGCGGAAACAGGGTCTGCGCCAGCGCGCGCCAGTCCACCTGGCCGGGGGCAGCCTGGGCTGCGGAAGTTGCGGCTTGGGTCATGCTGTCCTCTCAGGCATTGAACGGGATGCGATGGCTCTCGGCCATGGCAGTGAAGGCCTCGGCCTCCAGCATCGGCACCGCTTGCGGTGCGGGCACGCCCAGTTCGGCCCAGATATCCATGGGGTCGTCGGCATCACCGAAGACGGCGATGCGCCGGCGCAGCGTCTCCTGCTCGGCCTGCAAGGCCGACAGCGTCAGCGGCGCCGGACCAGCATCGGCCAGGGCAGCAATGGCGGCCTGGCGGAAAGCCTCGGTATCATCGCCCACCAGTTGCTGGCAATCGCCGATCAGGTAGCGATGCTTGCCACCGGTGGTGCGCCAGACCAGGGCGCGGTCGCGCGAATCGAATTCCTCCACGCCGTTGGCCGTCTCGATCACCTCGGGACCGGACATGGCCAGCCGCCCTTCCTCGGACATGATGATGGTGTTGGCGCAGCGCGCCACGATGCCCATGCCGCCGAAGCAGCCATTGGCGCCGCCCACCAGCACGATCACGGGGATACCGGCGGCACGTGCCTCCAGTACCGCGCGCATCACTTCCGAGACGGCGATCAAGCCGGCATTGGCCTCATGCAGGCGCACGCCGCCGGTTTCCAGCAGCAGTACCACGCCAGCGGCCTGCTTGCGGATGGCGCGCTTGAGCAGGCCGACCAGCTTGGCGCCATGCACCTCGCCCACGGCACCGCCCATGAATCCGCCCTCTTGCGCCGCGGCCATGACGGCACGACCGCCGAGCTGGCCTTCGCCGATGATGACGCCGTCGTCAAAGGACACCGGCGCATCCAGCTGCCCCAGGTGGGGACTGACCACCCGCTGCGCGGGCGGCAGCAGTTCGGTGAAACTGCCGGCATCGAGCACGGCCAGGATGCGCTCGCGCGCGGTGGCTTCCAGATAGCTTGCGCTCATTGGCCCTCCTCCACCATGGCTTCCACGGCCTGGTCCAGCCGCAGGCTGACCACGGCGGGCGTGGCGCCCATGTCATTGATCGAAATGCGTGTATCGGCCAGATGCCAGCGCTGCTGGAAGTCGGTCATCACCGCTTCCCAGATGGCGCCGAAACCGCGCGCGGCGGTCTTGATCTCGATGGCGCAGGCGCCCTTGAGGTCGGCGTTCTCGATCAGCACTTCCAGGTTGCCGGAGCTGACCACACCCACCAGTTCGGGCGCGGCCTTGAGGCGGCGCTGGCCGTTTTCAAAGCGAAAAGTCAAAGTTTCCATCGTGTTCTTCCGATTGCTTATCGATTGCTTAGCCGTTGCCTACCAGTTACGGAAACGCTTTGGCGGGTTGTACAGCCCGCCGGAGGCGCGTACCAGGTCTTTCATGTTCTTGGCCGCCAGCAAGTCCCGCGTGGCCAGGCGCTTGTCGATGCCCATGTCCTCGGCGCGGCGGATGATGCCCCGGTCACGCAGGTTTTCCACCATGCGCTTGTCGCGGCCCAGGCCCACGGCGGTGTAGCCGGCTACGCCACGGATGGCTTGCTCGCGCTCTTCTTCGGTGCGGCACAGCAGCAGGTTGGCGATGCCTTCTTCGGTGAGGATATGGGTGACGTCGTCGCCATAGATCATCACCGGCGGGATCGGCATCTTGGCCTGTTCGCCCAGTTGCCAGGCATCGAGCTTCTCGACGAAGGCCGGCTGCATGTGCTCGCGGAAGGTTTCCACCGTCTGCACCACCAGCTTCTGGCCGCGCGGGATGGTATTGCGTCCGGCGCGCGCCTGCTGGCCGGCCTTGAGCCAGGCCTCGCTGGCATGGCGACGGCCGCGTGCATCGGCCCCCATGTTGGGCGCGCCGCCAAAGCCGGCGATGCGGCCCAGCGTGGCCGTGGAGGAATTGCCCTGCAGGTCGATCTGCAGCGTCGAACCGATGAACATGTCGCAGCCGTAGTGGCCGGCCGTCTGCGAGAAGGCACGGTTGCTGCGCATGGAGCCGTCGGGGCCGACGAAGAAGATATCGGGCCGGGCGCGGATGTAGTCTTCCATGCCCAGCTCGGAGCCAAACGAGTGGATCGATTCCACGAAGCCGGCCTCGATCGCCGGGATCAGTGCCGGGTGCGGGTTCAAGGCCCAGTGCTTGCAGATCTTGCCGCGCAGGCCCAGCGACTCGGCATAGGTCGGCAGGATCAGCTCGATGGCGGCGGTATCGAAACCGATGCCATGGTTCAGGCGCTGCACGCCGTACTCGGCATAGATGCCCTTGATGGCCATCATCGCCATCAGCACCTGGATCTCGGAGATCTGCGCCGGGTCGCGGGTGAACAGCGGTTCGATGTAGTGCGGCGTGGGCGCCTTGATGGCAAATCCCACCCAGTCGGCCGGGATATCCACGCGCGGCAGTTCATCGACGATCTCGTTGACCTGGGCGATGACGATGCCGCTGGAGAAGGCCGTCGCTTCGGCAATGGCGGGCGTATCTTCAGTATTCGGGCCGGTATAGAGATTGCCGTGCCGGTCGGCCGCCTGCGCGGCCACCAGCGCCACGCGGGGTGTGAGGTCGACGAAGTAGCGCCCGAACAGCTCCAGGTAGGTATGGATGGCGCCGATGTTGAGCTTGCCGGCCGAGGCCAGCTTGGCCAGGCGGCCGGCCTGCGGGCCGGAGAAGGAAAAATCCAGCCGGTCGGCGATGCCCTTCTCGAACACGTCCAGGTGTTCCGGCAAGGCCAGCACCGAGAACAGCATGTGCAAGCCGTTCACCCGCGCCGGGTCGAGTGCAGCCAGGCCCTTGGCCAGGAAGTCGGCCTGCTTCTGGTTGTTGCCCTCGACACAGACACGGTCACCGTTTTCCAGCACCGCATAGAGCAGCTCGGCCAGTTTTTCCGCAGGGGCGATCTTGCCCTGCAACTGGCTGCCCAGTGCGGCGGTGGCGCGTGCCAGCCGTTGCTCACGGTTCTTCTGGCGCGCGTTCCACACGCGTTCGTTACCACTCATTTACTTGGCTCCCATCAACAGGTCAGGCAATACGGTCGCGATGCCCGGGAACATGCACAAGAGCAGGACCGCGAGGAACATCAGCGCCAGGAAAGGAATCGTACCCTTGATCACGTCACCTAGCGCGATATCGGGTGCGATGTTCTTGATCACGAACAGGTTCAGCCCCACCGGCGGGTGAATCAGGCCCATCTCCATGACCACCGTCATGACGATGCCGAACCAGATCAGGTCGAAACCGGCCGCCTTCAGCGGTGGCAGGATGATGGGCGCGGTCATCAGGATGATCGACACCGGGGGCAGGAAGAAGCCCAGCACGATCACCATCGCCAGGATCACCGCCAGCAGCAGCCACTTCGACAGGTGCAGGTCCACCACCCACTGCGCCGCCGACTGGCTGATGTGCAGGTAGCTCATCACGTAGGAATACAGCAGCGACATGCCGATGATCAGCAGCAGCATGCCGGACTCCTTGATGGTCGAACTGAGGAAGGGAGCAATGTCACGCGGCTTGTAGATGCGATAGACGATGGCGATCAGCACCAGCGCCAGCAGCGCACCCAGGCCGGCGGTCTCGGAAGGCGTCGCTAGACCGCCATAGAGCGCCACCATCACACCGATCAGCAGGACCAGGAAGGGCAGCACGCGGGGCAGCATCTCGACCTTCTGCGCCAGCGTGAAATGCTCGTCATCCAGGTAGGCCGACTTGGCGCCACCGGCGCTGTAGACCGCATGCGCCAGCTTGTACTCCTTGCGGGCCCGGTAGACGGCATAGCCGGCAAACAGGATCACCAGCAGCACGCCCGGACCGATGCCGGCCAGGAACAGCCGGCCCAGCGACTGCTCGGCCGCCACCGCGTACAGGATCATGGTGATCGAGGGCGGCAGCAGGATGCCCAGCGTGCCACCGGCGGCGATGATGCCGGCCGCAAACCCGGGCGAGTAGCCGCGACGGCGCATCTCGGGAATGCCGGCCGAACCGATGGCCGAGCAGGTCGCCGGCGACGAACCCGCCATGGCGGCAAACAGCGCGCAGGCAAACACGTTGGCGATACCCAGGCCACCCGGGACCTTGTTGAGCCACGCGTGGATGGCCGAATACAGGTCCTTGCCGGCCGGTGACTTGCCGATCGCCGCCCCCTTCAGGATGAACAGCGGTATGGAGAGCAAGGTGATCGAGGCGATTTCCTCGTAGACGTTTTGCGTGATGGTATCGAGCGCGGATTCCGGCATGAAGAAGTACATGAAGCCGGTCGCCACCACGCCCAGGGCGAAGGCGATCGGCATGCCCGAACACATCACCAGGATGGTGACCACGCCATAGAGCACTCCCAGGGTCAGCGGACTCATTGCACACCTCCCTGTGCCTGTTGCGCCGGCACGGTACCAGTGATGCGCACCAGCACCTGCACCAGCAATTGCAGGGTCAGCATGGTCATGCCCAGCGCCATCAGCGAATACGGGATCCACAGCGGCGGTGCAAAGGTCGAGGAGGTGGTCTGGCCTTCAACCCAGGCTTCATGGAACAGCGTCCAGGATTTCCAGGTGAAGAAGGCGCAAAAGACTAACGACAGCAGGTCGACGATGAACATGCGGATGCGGTTGGCCAGCGGCGAGAGCAAACCCGCCAGGGCTTCGATGCCGATATGCCCGCGCAACGACTGCACATGCGCCGAGCACAGGAAGATCACCCCCACCAGCATGAACACCGAGGCCTCGTCCTGCCAGTCAGTGGGCTGATGGAAGAAGTAACGCACCACCACCGAATAGGTGAGGATGCAGGAAGTCACCAGCAAGGCGATCATGCCCAGGAACACCGCCACCCGGTGATAGCCCTGCAGGATGGCCGCCAGCCAGGCCACCGGGGCGCTGGCGGGCACCGCCGGACGCGCTGCGACCGCGCCGGGCATCTCGAAACCATGGCTCATAGGGTTTTCTCCGCCAGGGCCAGCAGCTTGGCGCAGCTGGCGTTGCGTGCAGCGAAGTCCTTCCAGGCGGTATTGCGGGCGATGTCCTGCCACTTCTTGACGACCTCGGCATTGAGGTCGACCACCTTGGCGCCGGCCTTCTGGTAGACCTGGGCCACGGCGATATCGTCGGCCTGGGCGGCCTTGGTGGCGAACTGCTCCATCTCGGCGCCGACGGCCATGATGACCGCTTGCTGATCCTTGGGCAGGCGCTCGAAGACGGCCTTGGACATCATCAGCGGCTCGAACATGTACCAGTAGGCTTTGTCGCGTCCGGTGGTCAAGGCCTTGGCCACTTCCTCCAGGCGGAAGGACATGAAGGAGGTCGACGAGGTCATCGCCGCATCCATCGCGCCGGTCTGCATGGCCGCGTAGATTTCATTGGAAGGCAGCGTCACCACGGCGGCACCGGCTTCCTTGAGGATCAGGTCCATCTCGCGCGAGCCGCCGCGCACCTTCATGCCCTTGGCATCGGCGGGATCGACGATGGGCTTGCCGCGCGAGGCCACGCCACCGGCCTGCCAGATCCAGCTGACGATGACCACGCCCTTCTCGCCCAGCACGCGGGCCAGTTCCTTGCCGACTTCGGCATTCTTCCAGGCCGCACCCTGCTGGTAGGACGTCACCAGGCCGGGCATCAGGCCGATATTGGTTTCCGGGACTTCGCCGCCGGCATAGTTCAGCGGCACCAGCGACATGTCCAGCGCACCCTTGCGCATGGCCGAGAACTGCGCATTGGTCTTCATCAGCGACGAGCCGGGATAGATCTCGAACTTCAGCGCGCCCTTGGTGCGCTCGCTGACCTGTTGGGCGAACAGGCGGACCAGACGGTCGCGGAAGTCACCCTCGGTGATCGTGCCACCCGGAAACTGGTGCGAGATCTTCAGGTTGGTGCTCTGCGCCCAGGCAGCCGGCATGCCGGTCACGAGCGGGGCTGCAGCCAGGGCGCCAAGGAAATGGCGGCGGGTCATTGCGGTCATGGTGGGGTCTCCTCCAGGGATTGATGGATGCTGCGTGTGTTTTTATGCTCTCATCGTGTATACAATTTCTTAGGAAACGCATACATTGTCAAGCATTAATCCCGTAAAGCGCACTCCCCTTTACAATGATTGCTTTAAAGGCAACATGACCATGGACACGCCAAAGACCCGTTCCGAAACCCTGCGCGAATCGATCGAAGAGCAGATCGCCGTCGGCAAGCTGGCCCCGGGCCAGCACCTGGATGAAACCTCGCTGGCCGAGGAATTCGGCGTCTCGCGCACGCCCATCCGCGAGGCCCTGATCCAGCTGGCCTCGATGGGTATCGTCGAGATGCGACCGCGACGCGGCGCCATCGTGGCCGAGATCGGCCCGGAGCAATTGATCGAGATGTTTGAAGTGATGGCCGAATTCGAGGCCATGTGTGGCCGCCTGGCGGCGCGGCGCATGACGCCGGCCGAGCATGCCGAGCTGCAGGCGGCGCACCAGGCCTGCCAGGCCGCGCGTGACGCCAGCGATCCGGATGCCTATTTCTATCTCAACGAGGCCTTCCACGACCACATCTACGCTGGCAGCCACAACCGCTTCCTGGCCGAGCAGGCCCGCGCCCTACATCGTCGCCTGCGGCCCTATCGCCGCCTGCAGCTGCGGGTGCGCGATCGCCTGAAGATGTCCTTCGATGAACACCAGGCCGCCGTCGAGGCCATCATCGCCGGTGATGCCGACAGGACCGTGGAGGTGCTGCGCCAGCACATCATGATCCAGGGCCAGCGCTTTGCCGACCTGGTGGCGTCGCTGCACCAGTTGAAATCGGCCGCCTGAGCCAGCGGATGAGCGAACTCAGGCCAGGATCGGCTGCGGCTGCCTGGCCTGTTCGATGAAGGCGCGCAGGTAGTCGATGCCGACATCGGATTCGCGCGCGCCCAGGAAGATGTGCTTGGCGATGCCCTGCTGACCCAGCCGCACCGGCACCACCGCCATCTTGGCGGCATATTCCAGTACCAGCCAGCGCGGCAAGGCTGCCACGCCGCGACCGCTGGCCACCATCTGCAGCATGATGTCGGTGGTCTCGATGGTCTTGTGGCGCCGCGGCGTGATACCGGCCGGGGCCAGGAACATGGTGTAGATGTCCAGGCGATCCACCGGCACCGGATAGGTCACCAGCACCTCGCTGCCCAGCTGCCGGGGCGTGACGTACTCCTGCTCCGCCAGCTTGTGGCCGGCGGCCACCACCAGCACCTGTTCGTAGTCGAAGACCGGTTCGAAGACCAGGCCCGGCTTGTCCAGCGGATCGGGCGTGACCAGCAGGTCGATCTCATAGCCGAACAGCGCACCGATGCCGCCGAACTGGAATTTCTGCTTCACATCCACATCCACGTCCGGCCACGCCGCCAGATAGGGCGACACCACCTTCAGCAGCCACTGGTAGCAGGGATGGCATTCCATGCCGATGCGCAGCGCGCCACGCTCACCCTGGGCGAACTGGCGCAGGCGCTCCTCGGCCAGGTTAAGTTGCGGCAGTACCCGGTTGGCCACGGCCAGCAGGTATTGGCCGGCTTGCGTGAGCCGCAGGCTGCGGCCTTCACGCAGCCAGATATCGGTGCCCAGCTGCTGCTCCAGCTTCTTCATGCTATGGCTGAGTGCCGATTGCGTCACGTGCAGCACGCCGGCCGCAGCGGTCAGGGAGCCCTGCTTTTCCACCTCCAGGACGATGGATAGATGTATGCGATCCAGCATGATCGATGAGCAAAGTTCATTGTTTATTGGAATAAACGAATTTTACTTCATTGGTCGCGCGCTTGATGACCTAGAGCTGGCGCTCGCTGGTGAAGTGGCGTTCGCTGCCATCGAGCGGATCGATGAAGAACAGCGAGCGCGCCAGCAGCTTCAGGGGGCGCTCCAGGTCATCGGCCACACCCACCGGCACCGCATCGGGATAGAACAGGTCGTTGACGATGGGTATTCCCAGCGCGGCCATATGCACCCGTAGCTGGTGACGGCGGCCGGTGACCGGTTCCAGCTGGTACAGGCCGAGCGCACCGCGCTGCTCCAGCAGCGAGATATGGGTTTCCGAATTGGGCGCGCCGGGCGCCTCGTACATCTTGAAGAACTGCTCCGGGATTTCCTCCACCCGGCTGCGATGCACGCGCGGCAGTGCCAGGTCGGCCCGCAGCGGCGCGATCGCCTCATACACCTTGAACATGCTGCGCTGCTGGAACATCGACTGGTACTTGCCCCGGCTGGCCGGCTGGTGCGAAAACACGATCACTCCGGCGGTCTCGCGGTCCAGGCGATGAATGGGGACCAGATCCTCCAGTCCGGTGGCTTTCTTCAGGCGCACCAGCAGGGTTTCCTGGACGAAGCGCCCGGTCGGGATCACCGGCAGGAAATGCGGCTTGTCAGCCACCAGCAGGTGGTCGTCAAGGTGCAGGATCCTTTCTTCGACGGGGATGCGCTCCTCGCCCTGCGGCAGTTCGCGATAGTAGAAGATGCAATCGCCGCTGCGATAAGGCGACTGTGGACGCAGCTCCTCGCCATGCTGGTTGCGTACTTCGCCGCGCACCAGGCGCTCGCGCCAGACCTCGGCGGATACGGCCGTGAAGCGCTCGGCCAGGAAGGACAGCATGTCGCGCCACGGCCCCGGCTGCAGCCACAGGTAGCTGGGCGAGA
The DNA here is from genome assembly GCF_044745245.1 of Herbaspirillum sp. NPDC087042. NCBI lineage: Bacteria > Pseudomonadati > Pseudomonadota > Betaproteobacteria > Burkholderiales > Oxalobacteraceae > Herbaspirillum > Herbaspirillum sp. NPDC087042. The sequence goes on from NZ_JBIUZW010000001.1 coordinate 615,290, forward strand.
GCCCTTCGCGCATCGGCAGTGTGGGGGTGGGCCTCATGCGCCCTCCCCCTGGGCGGCCTGCTTGCGCGCCGCGCGTCGACGCCAGGCGACGACACTGGCATTGTCGTCCAGATGGGCCAGCAGGCGCTGGCGCTGGGCGTCCGTCAGGGGCAGCGTCTCGATCAGGGCCGGCCACTGCGTCATCGCCCGCTCCACCGTCTCCACCAGGACCGCCTGCAACTTGGGCTCCGGAATACGCCACAGGTTGGCCAGCTGGCGCAGGATGGCGGGCGTGAGCAACTGCTTGCCCTTCTGACCCGGCACAAAGGCCAGCGCATGCCCGTCGCCACCGACATAGGCGGCGTAGGCCACGATGTCATAGGCCGGCGACAGGATGGCCGCCTGCGGCGTGGGGTACAGCAGGCTGAAATTCTTCAGGTGGGCGTCGAAATTGCCCACCAGTTCGTTGACCTTGATCCGCCGCAGCAACTCGAACACATCGGCCACGCCACGCGTACTGCGCTCCAGCAGCACCACACCGATGGCCGCATAGGTACCGACGTACTTGGACCCCGGCGGCGTGCCGGTGACCTGGGCGAAATCCTCCATGTGCAGCCGACCGGTCTGGGTAGGCGCATCGCGGTCGAAACGCTGCACCAGCAGGAAGCGGCTGGCATCGTTGCGCAAGCCGAACGGCAGCTGCGCGGCGATGGCCGACAAGGGTTCCAGGCTGAAATGGCAGGTCGTGACCCCGGCGGCGGCGGCCAGCGTGAGCGCGCTGAATTCCACTTGCGGCATGTTGGGATAGTCGGTCGCCGGCAGCTTGGCGATGAAGTGGCTGCCCTGGCTGTCACGCGAGCGCATCACGTAGCGCCCACCCGCTTCGCGCACCAGCGCCAGCTTGGGCTGCACACCGGACAAGGACTCGCCACCCGGCACCGGCAACTGTCCCGAACTCATCTCGTAGCTGTCATGCCCCTGCCCCAGCAAGCGGCCCAGGCCGCGCTCGTCGAGCTCTTCGGCCAGGGCCGAGACGTCGCCAGGCAGGTCGCGACCACAATAGGCCAAGAGGCCGAATTCGTCATCCGGCGCCAGGCCGGCGCGCTGCACCAGGTGCTTGCGCAACTGCCCCTCGGGCAACAGGTTCTGGAAGAATGGCGGCAAGCCGCCCTGGCCGTTCCCCCGATTGACCGCCAGCGTGGGATCGAGCAGCTGGCTGCGCGTGCGCTCCTCAGTAGAGGCGCAATAAAGCTGCGAGAGGACAGGACGCGACTCGCCCTGCAGGGCATAGGCATCGTCGAAGCGGAAATAGCAACGGCCGTCATCCAGCGCAAACAGCGAGCCGACATCGCTTGTCCCCAGGCGGATACGCAGGGATCGCAACATGCTCATGGCTGCCCCTCCTGGCCCATCAGGGCTTGCAGGCGCTGGCCCAGTTCGGTCTGGCTGCCAGCCCCCTGGTGCTCGGCCGCGCGCAGCGCGGCGGCCTGGCGCGGCAGCAGCAGCAAGTCCAGGTCCAATTCGTTGCACAGGGACAGCAACTTGCCCAGTTCAATGTTGCCACGGCCGGTTTCCAGCGCCAGCAGCGTATTGCGATGCATGCCGGCCAGCCCGGCCAGTTCGATGGCAGTCAGGCCCCGGGCCTTGCGGGCCAGGCGGATGCGGTGGCCGATGTCTTGCAGGTTGGTCATGTCAGATCCAATTAAATGATCTTTTACTCATAAGAACATTATATTGAGCATCCATGACAGCACAAGAACAATAAAATGGATTTTTTATATTTCGACTAGTTAATTGTACTTTTTTGGAAGCCGGAAGCGGCTGGCTTGCCGCATCCGAGATGAATCCGGGATGGATTCGAGACGGACAGGCAAAAAAAATCGCAGTCCTGGGACTGCGATTTTCAATGATGAGACTGGCGCTCAGGCGGTCGTATTGATGTTGCGACCGATATTGGGATTGGCCGGCAGCGGTGGCGGCAGTGCCTGCAGCACGCCAATGGCCGCAGCGGCCTGGGTATTGAGCGCCTTCTTGAGCATCAGGACATTGACCTGGTCAGCCGTCTGCGACGTCGCCATGTCGGTGGCCAGCGATGCAATTTGCGTTACATCCATGGACTACTCCTTTAGGGGGAAACCAGGTAACAGGATTGATCACCCGGTCCCTCATTTACGGTATTGGACTCCGAATCTTTACAGGGATCAAGAAATTTATCGGCGTGAAGATCGAAAAATATGCGCTTTTTCGACAGAAAGTTGCCAGCCCGGCACCTGAATTGTGTTGAGAGAAATGGCATTTATATAAGCATCCGAACGTTGTTTACCTGAACAGGTATAACTTGCTACCATGTTCAGGGATCAAAAAACGCTCGAATGGATCGCGAGCAGTTACAAAGACTTGATGGCACTGCCGCCGCCAGTGCGTCAACGGTTCGGCTATGCATTGTCACTGGCGCAACTGGGCGATCGTGACGATGCGGCCAAGGTCCTGCGAGGCTTCGGCGGCGCCGGCGTACTTGAAGTCATCGAAGACTGGATGGGTGATACCTACCGCGCGGTCTATACGGTCCGGTTTGCAGAGGCCGTATTCGTCTTGCATTGCTTCCAGAAGAAGAGCAGGCGCGGCATCGCCACCCCGAAGATGGACATGGACATCATCCGTACCAGGATGAAAGTCGCCGAAGCACGGGCCAAGGAGTTACGAAATGAAAACCACGAGTATTGACGGCATCCAGATCCACCGCAGTTCGGACAATGTCTTTGCCGACCTCGACCTGCCCGATGCCGACAGACTGAAGATCAAGACCGGCCTGGTGGTCGAGATCAGGAAGGCGATGCGCCAGCTCGGCTTGACGCAGCAAGCTGCCGCCAAGCGCATGGGCATTCCTCAGCCCAAGGTATCGGGGATGATGCGGGGCGACTTCAGCAATCTTTCTGAACGCAAGCTGATGGATTGCCTGAACCGGCTGGGGTATGACATCGACATCAAGGTCAGTGCCTCAGCCAGATCCATCGGCCAATTGACGCTGTCCATCTCCTGAGCAGGATCGGCGCGGTTGCACCGGATGCACCAAGAAAAATCGCACCCCGAAGGGTGCGATCAGAACTGGCGCCGATACCGCGCGCCACATGCCATGCCTTCAGACGATGGTATTGATGATACGGCCGATATTCACATTGGCCGGCAGGCGTGCCACCGCAGCGGCGACCCCTACCACATCATCCACCGCCGTCTTGGCGACCTTGCCCAGGTCGATGCCGACGGACTGTGCCGCCTTGTCGGCCAACCAGGCCGTTGCCGCGCCAGTGGCGAGAGTTGCTAGCTCCATATGAAACTCCTTGTTTGAACTGCAACTGGGCCATGACGTCGTCCTGTCTACACATGTTTCAGTTTCCCCCTATCATGTGTGTGCAAGCTTTACGTCATGGGTAAATGTGTTAGCGGCAACAGTACACCCACTCTTAACGGTGATTGGCGCTTCCTTACCCGCTTTTGCACTTGTAAACGCAGCCAGCCATGGCCGGCGCTACAGGCTTGCAACGTGACTGTGATGCGGCAGTGATGCGGGAACGAAGAAGCAAGCGCCTCAGCGCGAAGAAGGAGAAGAAGGGGAAGTAGAAGGCGACGATGCCGCCGCCGGTGACGGCGCCAGTTGCTCGTAGACCGATCCGGCAATGCGGGCCAGTTGGGGGCGGCCCATGCTGGCTGAGAGCGCATAGCCGAACTGGCCATCGATCCAGTAGAACACGTTGACCCTGCCCTCCTGGGCGAAGCGGAATCCGGTATCGCGGTTCTGCACCTGGTCGCGCGAGACATAGAGTGTGAGCCGCTGTCCGGCCGCATCCTGATACATGAATTGCGCCACCGGCCCGCTCTGCCCCGGCAGCAGGCGGCCACCGATCAGCTCGTAGCCCAGCGGCGCCAGTTTGGGCGCGCGCACATTGGCGCCGATACGGCGCGACAGCCAGGTTACCAGGGCCTGTTCCTGGTCGGCCCCGACTTCCACCGGGCGCCGCAGGTCGCTGCTGTAGACCACATGGGCCACGGCAGCCTGGCGCGCCAGCACCAGCATGCCGCTGCCGTTGACGCGACCGTCGAAGAGGTCGTGCGCCAGCCAGCCGCCAGCGCCGGCCACCACGGTCAATACCAGCATCGCAGCCACGCGCCGCCAGGAGGATGCATTGGCAGCTTCAGCGGCGGTACCCACATGGTGGCGGGCTGCATAGTCCTGGCCGCTACCGCCGGCCAGCACCGCAGCAGCCAGGCGCGGCGGCAAGGGTTCTTCCAGTACCGGGGCATAGTGTGCGTGCAGGGCGCGGTTCTGCGCCCGCCAGGCACGTACTTGCCGCGAAAACTCGCCATGGGCGCCCTCCCGCTCCAGCCAGGACGCGATCTCGCCGGCACGCGCCGCCGGCAACAGGCCGTCGGCGTAGGCATGCAATTCGTCTTGATCAAATGCCGAAGTCTTCATTTCACCACCTTCAGGCTAGCGCCGGGCGCCGCCTCACCGCGGCCATCCGGCCCTTCCATGAGACGCCGCAAACGCTCGCGGCCACGCGACAGGCGCGACATCACGGTCCCCACCGGGATCCCCAGCGTGGTCGCCACCTCCTCATAGCGCATCTCTTCCAGCCCCACCAGCAGCAACACTTCCCGCTGCTCGGCCGGCAATAGCCGCAGCGCCGCCTCCAGATCCAGCGCCAGGCCATGATCGCGCGCCAGGTCGGCGGCGACCATCGCATCCCCGGCCAGCTCCAGCTCTACGGTGGCCAGGCCGGGCTTGCGATGCGCATCGGCATGCAGGTTGTGCATGATGGCAAACAGCCAGGGCCGCATGTCGCTGCCGCGTTGCCAGCTGTCCAGCTTTTGCCAGGCCCGCTCCAGGGTGTCCTGGACCAGGTCGTCGGCGCTCTCGCGCTCGCCGGTCAGGGCGCGGGCGTAACGGCGCAGCCGCGGCAGGCAAGCCAGCATGGCTTGCTCATCGGCCAGGCGGGCCTGCTCGGGGCCGGGCTTGCGTCGAAACATGGTCGGCGGCGCTGGCTGGCGGACTCAGGGCTTGACCACGTGCCAGATATCCTTGAAGTTGTCGCCATCGCGGTCACCCGCCTTGGCGTCTTTCTCGTAGCGATACAGCGGCTTGCCCTGGTAGGCCAGCTGGGCGCTGCCATCGTCGCGCGTCACGGTCGAGTACGGCGCCATCGGAGTTCCCATGGGGGCGACAGGCGGCCACAGCTTGGCGCAAGGGCCATTGCAGACGCTCTTGCCGCTGTTGGCGGTGTCCTTGTCGAAGGTATAGACGGTCATGCCCTGGGCATCGACCAGTACGCCGTCGACGGCCTTCACGCCCGCGCCCTGGGCTGCGGCGGTCATGGAAGTGGCGGCGCAAGCCAGCGCCAGCAGGGAGGTTGCGAGCAGTCTCATGTCATTTCCTTTCAGGATGGGTTGCGCAATGTGCCATACCCATGCCGACGTATACGGAAGCCAAGGCCTGATTATTCCCTCACCGGGAAAAAATGTTCGCTAACGGGTGACGGTATCGCGCTGCATCGGCGCCAGCAGGGCCAGCAAGCGGTTTTGCGTGCGACTGGCGATGCCATTCTTGTCCATGGCCAGCTGCAGGTCTTCCACCAGGGCATTGAAATCGGCATTGGTGAGCTTGAGACCCTGGTGGACTTCCTTCATCGGATCGCCCGTGTAGTCGCAGCCGCCGCCGCTCAACATGCAGAACTGCTCGACCAGCTTGTCTTCCACGCGCTTGAGATTGGCGCCATCGAAGGTATGCCTGATGCGCGGATCGGCCAGCATGGCGACCATGAAATCATGCACCGTCTGCCGGATCACCGGCAGTCCGCCCAGGTCATGGAACAACGAGGCATCGGCCTGTGCCTGTGCCTCTGCCTGCACCGGTGCCGTCGCACCCAGTGCACATGCCAATGACAGCCCGGCCAGCACTTGCGAGATCTTGCGCGTGTTCATCGTGTGCTCCTCAGAATCCGGCCTGCAGCGACAGATAGGTGCCGCGCTGCCGCGTCGGGTTGTAGACGGTGATGTCACCCAGCACCACGTAGGCCAGGGTCACCGACAGGTTCTTGCTGGGGAACCAGGCCAGGAAGGCATCGTAGTAATCCTTCTCGTTGTCGGCGGCGAGGTTGTTGGGCTTCATCCGGTACTCGGCGCCCACGGCCAGCTTGCGATTGATCAGGTAGGCCGCCGAGAATTCCCCCATGGCCTGGTAGTGGTCGCCCTTGTCGCCGCCAAAGCCCAGCAAACCCATCTGGTTGGCCTTGGTCAGGCGCAAGGTGGCGTTGAGCAGGAGGCTCTGGTCGAGCAGGATCTTGGTGGCCGACAGGTAGTAGTCGATACCGCTCTCGCTGGCCGCACCCAGTTGCTTCACGCTGGTGACCGCCCCCAGGCCGCCGATGCCATTGTTGCGCTTGAGCATCACACCGGCGGCGATCTGCGGCAGCCAGCGATCCTGGTCGTAGACGGCGTCACCGGCCAGCTTGACCTTGATACCGAAGATATCCTGGGTGATCTTGAGATTGTTCAGCGGTGCCAGGCTGCCATAGAACTCCTGCTTGGCCGCCGACAACTCGACCCGGTCCATGATGCCCACGGCCACGCCGTAGGATTTGAGGGTGTAGTCCTGGGTCGTCAGATAGGTGTAGTGGGCATTGGCGCCATAGCTGTCGCGCGTGCCATAGCCGGTGATCAGCGCCCAGGGGGTGAGCCCACCGCCACCGGCGCCCTCCACCTGGATCACGCCGCCGGTGGCCAAGAGCTTGCCCAGGTCGGGCATCCAGCGGTCGTTTGTACTCGCCGGTGCCGCATCGGCAGCAGCAGCGTCGGCCCCGCGCATGGCCTGCTCAGCCTTCTTCTCCTGGGCGGCGGTCCAGGCATCGCGCTGCGCCGGTGTCAACTGCACCTGCGCCAGCGCAGGTAAGGACAACAGCATCAACATTGCCCAAGCACCGCCCCTGATGGTCTTGTTCATTCTTCTCTCCCCCATTGTTCCCCTCCCCTTGCCCAGGATCTCAGACCGCCACGTTCTCCGACTGGTCCAGCGTGGCGGGTGCCCGCCATTGATGCAGCCACTCCAGGAAACGATCCACCGGCATCGGCTTGCCCATGAAGTAGCCCTGTCCCTGGTCGCAGCCCATCTGGCGCAGCAGGAACCAGACCGCCTCGCTCTCCACGCCCTCGGCCACCACCCGCAAACCCAGGTTATGGCCCAGGTCGATGGTGGAACGCACGATCTTGGCATCGTCCTGGTCCTGCGCCATCTTCATGACGAAGGACTTGTCGATCTTCAATTCGTCCACTGGCAAGCGCTTCAGGTAGGCCAGCGAGGAATAGCCGGTACCGAAATCGTCAATGCTCAGTGCAAAGCCCATGGCCGATAGCCGTTCCAGCGTATGCTGCGCCCGCGCCGGGTCATCCATGATGGCGCTCTCGGTGATCTCCAGGCACAGCGCCGAGGGCTTGAGCCGGTGCCGCTGCAGGATGGCCTCGAAGGTCATCGGCAATTCCTGGTCCAGCAGGTCGCGGGTGGACAGGTTCACCGAGAACTTCAGTGCCGTCCCTTGCGCCTGCAGCTCGGCCGACAGGCGCGCCACCTTTTCCATCATCCAGGTGGTCAGCATGCGGATGAAGCCGGTCGTCTCGGCAAAGGGAATGAAATTATCGGGGCCGATGAAGCCCTTCTCAGGATGGATCCAGCGCACCAGCGCCTCGCCACCGATGACGTCGCCCGACCCCAGGTCCAGCTTGGGCTGCAGGTAGAGCATGAATTCGTCGCGCTCCAATGCGCGGCGCAACTCGGAGAGCAGGGACAGGCTTTCCTGGCTGCTCTGGTCGATGGCCGGGTCGTAGACCAGCACGCCACTGCCCTTGCGCTTGGCAATGTACATCGCCACTTCGGCGCGACTGAGCAGCGTATCGCTGTTGTTGCCATGCGCCGGATAGCCGGAAATGCCGATGCCCGCCCCCAGATCCACGGTCTGCTCCTGCAGCGACAAGGGCTGCTCCAGCGCGCGCAGGATCTGCATGGCCTGGTTCAATGCGCCATCGAGATCGACATCGGGCAACAGGATGGCAAACTCGTCGCCACCCAGGCGCGCCACCTTGGCACCGGGATACAGCAACTGGTCCGCCAGGCGGGCCGCCACCTGGCACAGCAGGTCATCGCCAAAACTGTGGCCCAGCACGTCATTGACCTGCTGGAAGCGATCCAGGTCCATCATCAGGATGTGGCAACTGCCGCCAGACCTGGCCGCGGCTTGCGCAATCGCCTCGCGCAGCAGGTCGGCAAACTGCACCCGGTTGGGCAGGCCGGTGAGCTGGTCCTGGTAGGCCAGCCGGGTAATCTTGATCTCGCGCTGGGCGATTTCGCCGCGCATGGTTTCGAAGGCATTGCCCAGACGCCCGATCTCGTCGTGGCGACGGATGAACAGGCCTTCGCTGTAGTCCCCGGTCCCCAGGCGCTTGGCCACGCTGGCCAGTTCGCGCAGGGGACTGGTGATGCGACGCGCCATCACGGCGCTGGCGCCGGCGCCGCCCAGCACACCCAGCACGGTGATGCTCAAGAGGATCACCTGCAGGCGCTGGTAGGGGGCCACCGCCTCGCTGACCGAACGCTGCAGCACGGCCACCGCCTCCTGGCCATTGCTGGCACGCGCCAGCGGGAGCAGGCGCGCACGATACTGATTGCCATCGATCTGCAGGTCGGCCAGGGCAGCGGCGCGCACGGCCGGATTGGCGACCTCGTGGACCAGCATGGAGGCCTCCGGCGGCGCCAGCGTGGACACATCGGCCGTCCAGCCACGGGCACCACGCTGGCTGACCAGGATGGAGACCTGCAGCGACGACAGTTCACGCATGTCGCTGACCAGCTGACGATCGACCGGGAAGCCCATCACCACCCAGGCAATGGTCACCGGCGCCTTGATCGGCACGGCCACGATCTGGTACAGGCTGTCACCGATCACCACATTCTCGGAGGCGCCATTGCTGTCACCGGCCTTGCGCACCAGCTCCAGGCTGCTGCGTTGCAGGTCGGTATCGGGATATTCCACGGTGGAGGCGCGAATGCGGCCGTCGATGCCGATCAGCATGGCCTTGGAAGCGCCGATGCGGGCGCCGTGATTGGCCAGCACCGAGGCGATGGTCTCGCGGTCATCGGTACCGATGGCCTGGCGGAAGCCGAAGTCCGATGCCAGCAGGCGCGCGCCCTGGGTCAGCTTCTGGGCATTCTGTTCCAGCAGGCGCACGAACACGCGCTGGCCCAGCACCAGCTCCTCGCTGATGGCGCTGCGGGCATTGCGGTCGATGGCGGTACGGATAGCGACGAAGCCGGCCAGCTGCACCACCACGATCAGGATGATGAACAGCGCGACGATCTTGCTTTCCAGCCGGTATAAACGCACCCTAGCCCCCCGCTTGCGATGCAGCAGGCCGCCTCAGAGAGGCACTGCCTTGACGTTGAGTTTGATGGCCGCCTTGGCCTCCCCTTGCAGCTGCAGGGGCTGCTCCACGGCGGCCTCATTGGGGCCCATGCGGAAATACCAGGCCTTGAGCGTGTACTTGCCGTTGCCCATCCCCTCCAGGTGCACGGTACCGCTGCGGTCGGTCACGCCGAAGTACGGCGTATTGACCACCTGGACAAAGGCCACCATCTCGTCATGGATATTGCAGCCCAGCACCACGGTACCGGCCTTGTCGAAGACCACGGGGCTGCCAGGCACGCCGGAATAGAGCTTCAGCTCGAAGGTCTTGGCCGGTGAAAAGGAATAGACGTGATGCCTGACCGTATCGTGATTGGGAAAGAGGATGGGGGTGCCGGTCTGCACCACCGTCACCAGCGGGAAGAAGGTCTTGTTCTTCTGCTCGATCTCGACCTGGCGCAGCTTGGACGGCGTCGGCAAGGGTGTGGCCGGCTCGGCATAGACCACCGCATTGGGCACCGGCTGCCCGGCCGTATCCAGCACCTGCACCGCAAGCGCTGCTTGTGCCGGTGCCGCCGGCAAGGCCATGCCCAGCAGAGAAGCCAGCAACGGCAGGAGCGCCCCTGCGCCTCCAGCCCTGATCATGTTTGTTCGCCGCATTTTGATGTCGTTCAATAGTGTCGCGGAGGGTCTCCCGAGATGTATCCAGGAAGCATTTCCCTTCACTATACGGGAGCTACACCTGTTTGATATCGGGAAGTTTCTGAATTTCCCCACGGCACGCCCGCGCCCTCCCTCACGAGAGCCCCCGGACCTGCCTCTAGACGCATATCTACACCACAGCGATTATGCCTGTGAATCCTTGCGCGGAGCCGTCAGGTAACCGATCACCGCCGGCAGGATCTCCGGCCGCACGCTGCCCGGCGACAAGCCCCCCGGGCCGGTCAGCACCACCGCGTTGATCAGCGCCTTGAGCATGCGCTGCACCACGAAGGTGGCCACATCCAGGTCGGGCGTGGTCAGGCTGGCGCGATGCTTTTCCAGCACGCGGCGGATGGCATCGAAGAAGCGCTGGCGGATCTCGGTGGAGACCGGCAGGTTGTAGGCCGGGAATTCTTCTTCGAGGATGCGGTTCAGCTCCGGCTCCAGCAGATGGGCCGCCACCAGCGCGCCGATGAGGGCCTCGAAATCGCTGTGCAGGGAACCCGCTGCATCGATGTGCGCGGCCACATCCTCGAACAGGCCGAGCATGCGGGTGACATGACGTTCGCGCAGGGCGAAGATCAGGGCATCCTTGTTGGGAAAATACTGGTAAAGCGAACCGACACTGATGCCGGCCGATTCGGCCACGAGATTGGTATTGGTCTTGGCATAGCCGCGCTCGACGAGCACGCGCGACATGGCGTCAAGAATGGTATCGACCATCGCCCGCGAACGTGCCTGGCGAGGTTCTTTTCTGGGTTGCAGTTTCATTGTGAGCCTGGAGAAGGAATTTACGCGCCCCCGACGCAAATTCCCAACATGAGTGATTGTTCGTATCTCGAAGTATAATACGAAAAATGAGTTTTTACTCGCCGCCCCTCAACAGCCCACTCGCAAACCCACGCCATCGGCCTCTTAGGCCCGTACAGCCCGGCGCGCACGGCAGTCCAGGAAAGGCGGCGCGAACTCACACAAGAACTCGTATCGCCAAACACTTCATCGTGGAGAAACCTATGAAACGCTTCACCTCGCCCGCCACCAGGCCGCGGGCGATCGCGGCCGTTGCAGCGCTGGTCGGTGTGCTCGGATTGTCGGGCTGCGCCAGCTTCAGCGGCATCGGCAGCGACAAGCACCCGGCCCAGGCGTCCGACTTCGCGACGCAACGCAGCCTCTCGGATCCCGCTGGCGGCAGCGCCAACAGCGGCTGGCCCGGCAGCGACTGGGTCCGCCAGCTCGGCGACGCCCAGTTGACCGCCCTCATCGACGAAGCCCTGACCAGCAGCCCCAACCTGCAGCAGGCACGGGCACGCATCGCCGCCGCCGGCGCACTGGCCGAGTCGCGCGGCGCGCCGCTGCTGCCCAACGTGAATGCGGAAGCCTCGATCATCCGCAATCAGTTTTCCAGCACCACCATCTATCCCGAGCCCTATGGCGGGAACTGGTTCAATGAGAAAAAAGCCGGCGTCAATGTCGGCTACGAGCTGGACCTGTGGCACAAGAACCAGGCCGCCCTGGAGCAGGCCATTTCCAGCGAGAAAGCGGCCGAAGCCAGCGAGCAGGAAGCCCGCCTGGTCCTGACCACCTCCATCGTGGCCGCCTACAGCCAGCTGGCCGCACAATATGCGGTGCATGACATCCTGGCGCGCACGGTGCAGCAGCGCAGCTCCCTGGAAGGCATCACCGCCGAGCGCGTGCGTACTGGTCTGGATACCCAGATCGAGCGCAACCAGTCGCGTAGCAGCAGTGCCGACGCCCGCGCCCAGCTGGAGCAAAGCGAAGGCCAGATCGTGCTGCTGCGCCAGCAACTGGGCGCACTGAGCGGCCGTGGCCCTGACCGTGGCCTGCAGCTGGCCCCGCCGACCCTGCAGAACCTGGCCACGCCGGGCCTGCCGGCCGACCTGCCGCTGAACCTGCTGGGCCGCCGTCCCGATATCGTGGCTGCGCGCTGGCAGGTGGAAGCCGCCAGCCGTGGCGTGGACGTGGCCAAGGCGCGCTTCTATCCGGATATCAACCTGTCGGCCATGATCGGCTTCGATACGCTGACCAACACCAACCCCTTCACCTCGGCCAGCAAGAGCATCGCCTTCGGACCGGCGATCTCGCTGCCCATCTTCGAGGGTGGCGCCCTGCGTGCCGGCCTCAAGGGGGAATACGCCAACTACGACCTGGCCGTGGCGACCTACAACAAGGCGCTCAACGATGCCTATGCCGACGTGGCCCGCCAGATTGCGTCCATCCATTCGACCGAGCGCCAGTTGCCGATTCGCCGCGAAGCCCTGCAAGCCGCGCAGCGGGCCTACGAGCTGGCGCGCGAGCGTTACCGTATCGGCCTGGTGTCGCAGTTGACGATGCTCTCGGCCGAGACCTCGGTACTGGCACAGCGCCAATCGCTGGTGGCACTGGAAGCCATGCGGCGCGACCAGCAGGTGGCGCTCTACAAGGCCCTGGGCGGCGGTTTCGACGCCCAGCAGGCCGGACTGGCCCTGAACAGCCCGGCCAGCGGCGCTGCCCCTGCCAGCCAGCAACCCTGATGTCCTGAAGTCCTGAATTGAACCTGGCCCTGCCGTCGGTCTCTCCACTTTCCGACCGACGCCAGGGACGGACTGCCGCAGATGCGGCCAGTCCGATTGTCCGCCTACAAAAGAATTGAACGGAGTCATCCATGAGTGACAGCACCACCCAAACCAATCCCGGCACCAACGGTAACGGCAATGGCAATGGCAAACGCCGCCGCCAGCTGTTGCTGCTCACGCTGGTCCTGGTCATCATCGCCGCCGCCTGTTTCCTGTACTGGTTCCTGCACGCACGCTTCTTCGAGGAAACCGATGACGCCTATGTCAGCGGCAACGTCGTACAGATCTCCGCCCAGGTCGGCGGCACCGTCACCGGCGTCAAGGCCGACGACACCCAGATCGTCAAGGCCGGCCAGCCACTGGTCACGCTGGACGCCGCCGACACCCGCCTGGCCCTGGCCCAGAGCGAGGCCGCGCTGGCGCAAGCGGTGCGCCAGACGCGCCAGCTGTTCCTGAACAATGACACCCTGGCCGCCAACATCGACGCTGCCGAATCCAACCTGGCACGCGCCCGCGAAGACCAGCAACGTCGCCAGGCCGGCCTGTCCTCGGGTGCAGTCTCGCAGGAAGACGTCTCGCACGCCCGCGACGCCGTCAAGAGCGCCGTAGCTGCACTGGACCAGGCCCGCGCCGCGGCTGCCGCCAACCGCGCCCTGACCGACCACACCAGCGTCACCGAGCACCCCAACGTGCTGCAGGCCGCCACGGCGGTACGCAACGCCTACCTGAACTTCGCCCGCGTGAACATCGTGGCCCCGGTCGCGGGCTTCGTCTCCAAGCGTTCGGTGCAGGTCGGCCAGCGCATCGCCGCCGGCAATCCGCTGATGGCCATCGTGCCGCTGGAACAGATCTGGATCGACGCCAACTTCAAGGAAAGCCAGTTGAAGCACATCCGCATCGGCCAGCCGGTGGAAGTGATCGCTGACGTCTATGGTTCGGACGTCAAGTACAAGGGCACCGTGATCGGCTTCTCGGCCGGTACCGGTGGCGCCTTCTCGCTGCTGCCGGCGCAGAACGCCACCGGCAACTGGATCAAGGTGGTGCAGCGCATCCCGGTGCGCATTGCCCTGGACCCGGAGCAGGTACGCGCCCATCCGCTGCGCATCGGCCTGTCGACCACGGCGACGGTCGATATCCATGGCGATGGCCGGGCCCTGGAAGCCGCGCCCACCAACTACCAGACCAGCGTCTATGACGACCTGGGCAAGCAGGCTGACGCCATCGTCGATCGCATCATCAGCGACAACGCCAGTGGCTTGCCGCAGCCGCGCAAGAACAAGGCCGCTGCCACCGTACCGCATACCTGATCCGAACCCGCTGCACACAACTACGCAAGCTTATGGCTAACAGCCCTACTCCCTATACACCACCGCCACCGCTGACCGGCGCCAATCTGGTGCTGGGCACGTTGTCGGTGTCGTTGGCGGTGTTCATGAACGTGCTGGACTCCTCCATCGCCAACGTGGCCATCCCGACCATCTCGGGCAACCTGGGCGTTTCGGTGGATGAAGGTACCTGGGTCATCACCTCCTTCGCCGCCGCCAACGCCATCTCCATCCCCCTGACCGGCTGGCTCACGCAGCGCCTGGGCGCGGTGCGCCTGTTCGTCACCTCGGTGCTGCTGTTCGTGCTGGCCTCCTGGCTGTGCGGCCTGGCGCCCACCCTGCCCATCCTGCTGGCCGCACGGGTGCTGCAAGGCCTGGTGGCCGGCCCCATGGTGCCGCTGTCGCAATCGCTGCTGCTGGGGGCCTACCCCAAATCGAAATCCTCATTCGCGCTGGCGCTATGGGGCATGACGGCGGTGGTGGCGCCGGTGGCCGGGCCGGCGCTGGGCGGCTGGATCACCGACAGCTACACCTGGCCCTGGATCTTCTACATCAACATCCCGGTGGGCCTGATTGCGGCCGGGGTCACGCTGGCCATCTATCGCAGCCGCGAGACACCGATCCACAAGCTGCCCATCGACAAGATCGGCCTGGCGCTGCTGGTAACCTGGGTGGCGGCCTTCCAGATCATGCTCGACAAGGGCAAGGACCTGGACTGGTTCTCCTCGTCCACGATCGTCACGCTGGGCGTGGTGGCGGCCGTCGCCTTTGCCTACTTCGTGGTCTGGGAGCTCAACAACAAGCACCCGGTGGTGGACCTGCGCCTGTTCGGCCGGCGCAATTTCGCCGGCGGCACCATCGCCATCTCGATCGGCTATGGCGTCTTCTTCGGCAACCTGGTGATCCTGCCGCAGTGGCTGCAGCAATACCTGGGCTACCGCTCGATCGACTCGGGTCTGTCGACGGCGCCCATCGGCATCTTCGCGGTGATCCTGATGCCGCTGATCGGACGCTTCCTGCCGCTGGTGGATGCGCGCAAGGTGGCTACAGCCTCCTTCATCGGCTTTGCCTTCGTGTTCTGGCTGCGCTCGCACTACAACCTGCAGGTGGACCAGATGACGGTGGTGCTGCCCACGCTGCTGCAGGGCATCCCCACGGCGATGTTCTTCGTACCGCTCACCGTGCTGCTGCTGTCGGGCCTGCCACCGGAGCGCATCCCGGCCGCCGCCGGCCTGTCGTCCTTCGTGCGGGTGTTCTGTGGTGCGGTCGGCACCTCGATCTCGACCACCGCCTGGAACAACCGCAGCATCATGCACCATGCGCAGCTGACCGAACATGCCACGCCCTACAGCCCCTGGATGCAGGAAACGGTCAACAACATCAGCAGCACCCTGGGCCTGAACGCGGAGCAGACCGCCGGCATGCTGGAACGTACCATCACCTTCCAGGCCGCCATGCTGGGCATCAACGATATCTTCTATGTCTCGGCGCTGATCTTCATCGTCATCATCCCGCTGATCTGGATCATCAAGCCCTCCAAGGGCGGCGCGGGCGCAGCCGAAGCCTCGGCGGCGCACTAGACAGTCTTGTCCCGGCTAGCGCAGCCGGGACAAGCCGTTCTGCAAGCGGATGATGTCGATCAGCTTGCGCAAGGCCGGATGGGCATGGCGCCGGCTACTGTAGTACATGTGGAAGGGCTCGCTGGGCGCCGCCCATTCGTCCAGGATGACCTCCAGCGCGCCCTCCTCGATCTCCTTCCTGATTCTTCCCTCCAACAGATAGGCGATGCCGACCCCGGCCTTGGCCGCCGCGATGGTGGCGGCGGTATTGTTGATCGTCACCAGGCCCGGCACGCGGATGCGCTGCCGGTGCTTGCCCTTTCCGAATTCCCACTGGTAGCTGGAGTTGTCGCCCAGCAGCAGTTGCAGGCAGGTGTGCTGCGCCAGTTCGTCCAGCGTCAGCGGCCGTCCCTGCCTGTCCAGATAGGCCGGCGAGGCCGCCGCCACCCAGCGATGCACCCGCGTCAGGGGGGCGGCTACCATGCCTTCGGGCACATAGTGGCCGTAGCGTATGCCGGCGTCATAGCCTTCGCTGACGATATCGATGGGCTTGTCATCCACCACGATGGTCAGCTTGACCTTGGGACACTGCCGCACAAACTCGGGAATGGCCGGTTCGATCAGCAGATGGGCGGCATCGGCGAAGACGTTGATGCGCAGCTCACCCAGGCTGCCTGCTGCCGAGCTTTCCAGGTGACTCAGGGCCACCGCGATCTGCTCGAACCCCTCCTCCAGCCTGGCCGCCAGCTCGCTGCCCGCGGCCGTGGGCGAAACCGCCCGGCTGGAGCGATAGAGCAACTGCGTGGAGAGCCGTTCTTCCAGCCGCTTCATGGCGTGGCTGGTGGCCGAGGGGGTCAAGCCGAGCTGGATGGCGGCGGCCTTGAAACTGCCGGTGCGCAGAATGGTCACGAACACCCGCAGGTCGGAAAAATCGATATGGTCGAGCAGGGACATGGATGAATTTCAATCACTTCAAGAATTAATCTGACTCATCTTAAACCAGGCACCTGCGCGCGTGGCAAGCGGTATAAATAGCGCTTTAAATACAGCTTAAATACAGCGTAAAAGGAGCACAGACATGAAATCAAGAAGCTTTGGCCGCACCGGCGCCGACGTATCGGAAATCGGCTTCGGCGCCTGGGCCATCGGTGGCTCCTGGGGCGACGTCTCCGCCCAGGATGCCAAGGCCGCCCTGCACGCCGCGCTGGACGCGGGCGTGAGCTTCATCGACACGGCCGACGTGTATGGCGATGGCCGCTCCGAACAGTTGATTGCCCAGGTATTGAAGGAACGCGGCGGTGCCCGTCCCTTCGTCGCCACCAAGGCTGGCCGCCGCCTCTCGCCGCACGTCGCCAGCGGCTACAACAACCGGGACAATCTCACCGCCTTCGTCGACCGTTCGCTGCAGAACCTGGAGGTGGATTGCCTGGACCTGGTGCAACTGCATTGCCCGCCCACCGAGGTGTATTACCAGCAGGAAGTGTTCGGCCATCTGGATGCGCTGGTCGCGGCCGGCAAGATCCGTCACTACGGCGTGTCGGTGGAGAAGGTGGAGGAAGCGCTCAAGGCCATCGAATACCCGAACGTGAAATCGGTGCAGATCATCTTCAACATCTTCCGCCAGCGGCCGATGTCGCTGTTCCTGCAGGAAGCCCGGCGCCGCGACATCGCCGTCATCGCACGCGTGCCGCTGGCCTCCGGCCTGCTGACCGGCAAGATGTCGGCGCAGACTGCCTTTGCCGCTGACGACCATCGCCAGTTCAACCGCCATGGCGAAGCCTTCGATGTCGGCGAGACCTTCTCGGGCGTGCCTTACGACGTGGCCCTGGCCGCCGTGGAGAAGATCCGTGCGCTGGTGCCGGATGGGGTTCCCATGGCGCAATTCGCGCTGCGCTGGATCCTGATGGAAAGCGCCGTCACCACCGTCATCCCTGGCGCCCGCAACGTGCAGCAGGCGCAATCCAACAGCGCCGCCAGCGACTTGCCAGCCATTGCACCGGAGCTGATGCAGGCCTTGCGTGAACTCTATCTCCACGACATCGCGCCGCATGTGCATCAACGCTGGTAATCTATGGCGCCCCCTTCATGCAATCAACAATAACCAAGGACACCATGACACCTATCCAACTCGCCATCGCCGGCGTCGGCAAGATCGTCTACGACCAGCACGCCCCTGCCATCCGCGGCAATCCGGATTTCCAGTTGCTGGCGACCGCCAGCCGCAACCACAGCATCGATGGCGTGACCGCCTACAAGAGCATGGCCGAGATGCTGGCCGGCGCACCCGCCATCGAGGCCATCTCCCTGTGCATGCCGCCGCAGTACCGCTATGAAGCCGCCCGCGAAGCCCTGCGCGCAGGCAAGCATGTCTTCCTCGAAAAGCCGCCCGGCGCCACCCTCTCCGAGGTGGAGTCCTTGAAGAGTCTGGCCATTGAACAGGGCGTGACGCTGTTCGCCAGCTGGCACTCGCGGCATGCGCCGGCGGTGCAGGTGGTCAAGCGCCATCTGCAGCAACATGCGCCGCGCCAGGTCAGGGTGATCTGGCGCGAAGACGTGCGTCACTGGCATCCCGACCAGGAATGGATCTGGCAGCCCGGTGGCCTGGGCGTGTTCGATCCGGGCATCAATGCCCTCTCCATCGTCACCGAGATCCTGCCGCAGGCCATGTTCCTGACCCAGGCGGCATTGGAAGTGCCGTCCAACCGGCAGACGCCGATTGCCGCGCGCCTGGCCTTCACCGATGCGCTCGGCACCGATATACAGGCCGACTTCGACTGGCGCCAGACCGGCGAGCAGACCTGGGACATCATCATCGAGACCGACAGCAGCCATGTCCATCTGAAAAAAGGCGGACATGAACTATGGATCAACGAGGTGCAGTCCGAACTGCCGGTCGAAGGCGAGTATCCCTCGCTGTATGCGCACTTCTGCCAGTTGATCCGCACCCGCGCCTCCGATGTGGACGTGGCGCCGCTGCGGCATGTGGCCGATGCCTTCATGCTTGGCGCGCATATCGTCACGGATGCCTTTGTCTAAAAAGCAAACGGGGTTGATGACTTTCATCATCAACCCCGTCAGCGGCACACCTTGCCGTTGCCCCTAGCCCACCAGTACCCGGTGATGGAAGCGCAAATGGTCTTCCATGAAGCTGGCAATGAAGTAATACCCGTGGTCATATCCCTCATGCCGGCGCAAGGTCAACGGTTGCGAGGCCGCCTTGCAGGCCGCCTCGAACTGTTCCGGCAGCAACTGCTCGGCGAGGAATTTGTCGGCCAGGCCCTGGTCGATCAGGATGCCTTGCGGATAGGGTGAGCGCAGGCCGCGCATGAGCTCGCTGGCATCATGCGCTTGCCACGCCTGCCCCTGCTCGCCCAGGTAGTTGCCGAAGGCCTTCTGTCCCCACGGACATTGCGAGGGCGCGGCAATGGGCGCGAAGGCCGACACCGAGCGATAGATGTCGCGATGGCGCAAGGCCAGCGTCAGGGCGCCATGCCCTCCCATCGAATGGCCGAAGATGCCCACACGCTGCGCATCGGCCGGGAAATGCGCCAGCACGGCCGCGCGCAGATCCTCGACCACATAGGACTCCATCCGGTAGTGCTGGCGCCACGGCGCCTGCGTGGCGTCGAGATAGAAGCCGGCTCCCACGCCGAAGTCCCAGCTGTTGCTCTCGCCGACAATGCCGGCACCGCGCGGGCTGGTGTCGCATGCCACCAGGATCATGCCCAGCTCGGCCGCCACACGCTGGGCGCCGGCCTTGATCATGAAGGTTTCCTCGGTGCAGGTCAGCCCGGCCAGGTAGAACAGCACCGGCAACTTGCCGCCGGCGCTGGCCTGGGGTGGAACGAAGACCGAGAAGCGCATGTCCAGCCCGATGGCCGGCGAGGCATGGCGATAGTAGCCCTGCACGCCGCCAAAACAGCCGTGTTCGGAGAGCGTCTCCAGCATCGCGTCCTCCTCAGAACTCGACCACCGAGCGGATCGACTCACCGCTCTTCATCAGGTCGAAGCCCTCGTTGATGCGCTCCAGCGGCAGCTTGTGGGTGATCAGGTCATCGATGTTGAGCTTGCCTTCCATGTACCAGTCGACGATCTTGGGGACATCGGTACGGCCACGCGCGCCACCGAAGGCCGAGCCCTTCCAGACGCGGCCGGTCACCAGCTGGAACGGACGGGTCGAGATTTCCTGGCCGGCCGCGGCCACGCCGATGATGATGGACTGGCCCCAGCCCTTGTGGCAGCACTCCAGCGACTGACGCATGGTGGTGGTGTTGCCGATGCACTCGAAACTGTAGTCGGCGCCGCCGTCGGTCATGCCGATGATGGCATCGACCACGTTGGGGACGTCCTTGGGATTGATGAAGTCGGTCATGCCGAACTTGCGTGCCATCGCTTCGCGGCCCGGGTTCAGGTCGACACCGATGATCTTGTTGGCGCCGACCATCTTGGCCGCCTGGATCACGTTCAGGCCAATGCCGCCCAGGCCGAACACCACCACGTTGGCGCCCGCTTCCACCTTGGCGGTAAACAGCACCGCGCCCACGCCGGTGGTCACGCCACAGCCGATGTAGCAGACCTTGTCGAAAGGCGCATCGGAGCGGATCTTGGCCAGGGCGATTTCCGGCACGACGATGTAGTTGGAGAAGGTCGAGGTGCCCATGTAGTGGAACAGGGGCTTGCCGTCCAGCGAGAAGCGGCTGGTGGCATCGGGCATCAGGCCACGGCCCTGGGTGGCGCGGATGGCCTGGCACAGGTTGGTTTTCTGCGACAGGCAGAACTTGCACTCGCGGCATTCCGGCGTGTACAGAGGGATGACGTGGTCGTCTTTCTTGAGCGACTTCACGCCCGGACCGACGTCAACCACCACACCCGCGCCTTCATGACCCAGGATCGCCGGGAAGATGCCTTCCGGATCGGCGCCCGAGAGCGTGTAATAGTCGGTGTGGCAAATGCCGGTGGCCTTGATCTCGACCAGCACCTCGCCGGCCTTGGGGCCACCGAGTTCGACTTCCTCGATGGTCAAGGGCTTGCCGGCCTGCCATGCTACTGCTGCTCTTGTCTTCATTGGGAGGATCCTTTGTCTGCTGAATTGATAGTGTAGGAAAAGCGCTCAGGCCCTGAATTCCCCCGTACTGTCCGCCACGTAACCGGCAGCAGAAGGTGTCAGGAGATTTCAGGCAATATTGCCAGGAGGGACGTATTATCGCATTGCAAGTGAAATTGGTTTGACGACGCTGAAACAGGGCCTGTTTCATCTGCCAAGCCACAGCGCCGTTAGACAACGGCAGCGGCTTGCGGTAAGGTTCAGACAGACATGCGGACAGGGCGATGCGAATCATTGCCGGGTGTCATGATGCCCAGTCAATGGCATTCAGATGACCAAGAGCAAACAATAACGATCTGATTGAACGAATTGCAAAAGAGGGTGGCATACTGTCACCTTGCGTATCACGCAGTGGGGGCATCCGCGTAATTCTGGCGTAAGCATGAGGCACTATCAATATCACCTGCATGGTGAGCTAGTGTCCAGGCGCCAATTGCGTGCGAGAGCTGTCGAGACAGGTGTACGGCATCAGCCGGACAGCAGCAAACGCAGCATCAAACTACCTAACGACAGATGGTGTGATATTCGTCACATGGGAAAACACAACAAATCGGCGGGACGGGGCGGGTATACGCTGAAGACCTTGTTGCTGTTCGTCGCCTTCGTCGGCTCGTTCATCGTGGTCCAGACCTGGTGGGAGATCCGCCAGGATCGCCAGCTGACCATCGATGCCGAGCGCGCCAGTTCGATGGCGGCGGTACGCAGCGTGCAAGAGCACGCCGAGCGCGTGTTCCATGACCTGGACAGCACGCTGTGGGGCGCTGCCCAGCGCATCCAGAACGCCGACCACAATATCCTGGACGACGAGCAGGGCCTCTACCAGCTGCTCAGCCAGGCACAGCAATCCATGCCGTCGGTGATGGTGCTGCGCTACGTGGACCGCAACGGCAACAATCGCGCCAGCTCCCTGCGCGCACAAGATACGGCGAGTATCCCGGACGACCACAAGCTGACCAATGTGGACAACAATCCCGCACGCCCCCAGCTGTTCGTCGGGCAACTGATGCATAGCCGCTACAACCGCGAGCTGGTGGTGCCGGTGGCCATGAACCTGTACGACCGCAGCGCCCGTCCGGTGGGCCTGCTGGTGGCGGAGTTGCGGGCATCGGTCTTCTTCGACTTCTACCAGCGCATCACCAATTTCGAGGCCATCGTTTCGCTGCGCACCGAGAGCGGCTCCATGATGATCCGCTCGCCCTTCGAAGAGCGCTGGCTCAACACCAACATCGGTGACGCCGAAAGCATGAAGCGCATCCGCAGCGGGCCCGACGAAGGCACCTTCGAAGAGCACTCCTTCCTCACCGGCGAAGCGCTGCTGTTCAGCTACAAGCGGCTGCCGGGCTGGCCCCTGGTGGTGGTCTATGCGCGACGCATGGAGGACGTGCTGGCGCCCTGGCGCAGCCGTACCGAGAATCGCATCCTGCTGACCACCGGCATCCTCGGCTTCATCCTGATCGCGCTGATTTCCTTCCTGGTCTACTACCGCTATCAGCGGCGCCTGGACAATGCCCTCTCGGCCAGCGAATACCGCTATCGCAAGCTCTATGACGAGGGCAGCGATCCCATCGTGCTGATCTCCTCCGAGCTGCGCTACCTGGACTGCAATGGCGCCGCCCTGCGCTTCTTTGGCGTCCCCGACAAGGAACGCATCATCGGCCGCAAGGTGGGTCTGTTCTCGCGCCAGAAATCGCGTCACGTCGAGCAACCGGATATCGACGAACTGGTCAGCCGCGTGCTGGCCGGGCAACCGCAGCAATTCGAATGGGTGACGGTACGCCGCAACAGGATCATCCATACCGATGTGACCCTGAACCGGGCCGAGTTCGAGCGCGGCTATGCGATCTTCGCCATCCTGCGCGACATCAGCGCCCGCAAGCGTGCCGAACTGCTGCAGACCGAACAGAACCGGGTGCTGCACATGGTCATGGCCGACGATGATCTGGATACCATTCTGGATGAAATCGTCGGCTTTGCCGACGCCCAGATCCCCTATGGCGCCAGTTGCGTCATGCTGGTCAACGAACAGGCCTCGCACTTCACCTCGGTCTTGAGTCGCCGCTATCCTTCGCGCCTGGTGCGCGCCCTGCAAGGCATGCCCATCCGTCATGGTTGCGGCGTGGGCGCCGAGGCCGCCTTGCGGCGCGGCCCCTGCATCGTCACCGATATCGCCAGGGATCCGGTCTCCGAACAACTGCGCCCGCTCATCGACATGGAGGCCTACCCTTCCTGCGGTGCCTGGCCCATCATCGGCAAGGAAGGCCAATTGCTGGGCGTGTTCGCCGCCCTGCTCAAGGAAAACCAGGCCCCCAGCAACGAGTACCTGCAACTGGCCAACATCGCCGCCGACCTGGCCA
This sequence comes from Herbaspirillum sp. NPDC087042, assembly GCF_044745245.1. NCBI lineage: Bacteria > Pseudomonadati > Pseudomonadota > Betaproteobacteria > Burkholderiales > Oxalobacteraceae > Herbaspirillum > Herbaspirillum sp. NPDC087042. Next base: position 638,329 of record NZ_JBIUZW010000001.1, read on the forward strand.
GCGTGGCCATCGAAAGCCGCCGCGCCGACGACCGCATCCGCCACCTGGCGCACTACGATGAACTGACCGGCCTGCCCAACCGCTTCCTGTGTACCCAGCACGTTTCCAACGCGATTGCCCACGCCGAGCACCGCAGCGGCATGGTTGCCGTCCTGCTGCTGGACCTGGACCGCTTCAAGAACATCAACGACACCTTCGGCCACGAGACCGGCGAAGCCGTGCTGCAGGAGATCGCCCAGCGCTTCCGCAACAGCCTGCGCGAACTCGATATCCTGGCCCGCGTGGGGGGCGATGAATTCATCGTGCTGGTGGACGACTTCGATGATCCCCTGCAGCTGGGGGAAATCGCCCAGAAGCTGCTGACCGAGGCGCGCAAGCCGTTCATCATCGATGGACAGGAAGCCACGCTCTCGGTGAGCATCGGCATCGCCACCTATCCCGGCGACGGCGAGAACGCGCAGACCCTGATCAAGAATGCCGACATCGCCATGTACCGGGCCAAGCACCACGGCAAGGACGACTATCGCTTCTTCTCCGACGAGATCAACACCAATACGGTCGAGCGTATCGCCCTGGAGTCCGAACTGCGCCGCGCCATCGAGCGCGCCGAATTCGTGGTGCACTATCAGCCCAAGGTGGACCTGGCGCAAAGCCGCATCGTCGGTGCCGAAGCGCTGGTACGCTGGCAGCATCCGGTGCGCGGGCTGTTGCCGCCGGGCGAATTCATTCCGCTGGCGGAAGAAACCCGCCTGATCGAGCAGATCGGCCTGGTGGTGCTGGATGTGGCTTGCCGCGATATCGGCCAGTTGCTGGCCCAGGGACTGGAGTGCGGACGTATCTCCATCAACCTGACCGGCAGCCAGTTCGGGGACGAGCATCTGCTGGACGACATCAGGATCGTCGTGGCGCAACACGGCACGCCTCCCAGCTGCCTGGAATTCGAGATCACCGAAAGCATGGTGATGCACAACCGCGACCGCGCCATCGCCATCATGGATGACATCCGCGCCGAGGGTTTCACGATCTCCATCGACGACTTCGGCACCGGCTATTCCTCGCTGGCTTACCTCAAGCGCTTCCCGGTCAATACGCTGAAGATCGACAAGTCCTTCATCAACGATATCCCTGACGATCCCAACAGCAGCGCCATCGTCCAGGCCATCATCGCCATGAGCCACGCACTGAACCTGAAGGTGGTCACCGAAGGGGTGGAAACCGAAAAGCAATTGCAGGCGCTCAGGGAATTCGGCTCCGACGAATACCAGGGCTATTACTTCAGCAGGCCCGTCCCCTACGCCCAGTTCATCGACATGCTGCTGGCACAGCAACAGCCAGCACGCCGGGCGGCCCAGCAGCTGATTACCGCCGCTGGCGCCAACGCTAACGCGAACTGAGCCGGTCGACCTGGTACAGCGAGGGGAACAGGCGTATCCACAGCAACACGATCACCAGCGTGCCGATGCCACCGATGAGCACGGCCGGCATGGCCCCGAACCAGGCGGCCGTCAGGCCGGACTCGAACTCGCCCAGCTGATTGGACGTACCGATGAAGACGGAATTGACGGCCGACACGCGGCCGCGCATCTCGTCCGGCGTTTCCAGCTGCACGAAGGACGACCGCACCACCATGCTGATCATGTCAGCCCCACCCAGGATCATCAGGGCCAGCAGCGACAGCGGGAAGGAGCGCGACAGCCCGAAGACGATCGTGGCCACCCCGAACACGGCCACCGCGATGAACATGGTGCGCCCCACGCGCGCGCCCAGCGGGCTGCGCGCCAGCAACACCGCCACCAGCAAGGCACCGGCTGCCGGTGCCGAACGCAGCAGGCCCAGGCCGACTGCGCCGGTATGCAGGATGTCATTGGCATAGACCGGCAACAGGGCCGTGGCCCCGCCCAGCAACACGGCAAACATGTCCAGCGAGATCGCACCGAACACGGCCGGCTTGCTGCGGATATAGCTCAACCCCGCAAACACCGAGGATAGGCTGGCGCCGGTCGGCTTGCCTGGCGTGGCGGTGGATGCGGCCTGCGGCGCGCGCTTGATCAGCGACAGCAGCACGCTGCACAGCGCGAAGAGCACGAAGCTGCTGGCATACACCACGGCAGGACCGGCCACATACAGGAAGCCACCCACGGCCGGTCCGATGATGATGGCGAACTGGGTCGCCGAGGCCGAACCGGCCACCGCGCGAGGCAGCAAGGCCGGAGGCATCAGGCTGGGCAACAGGGCCGACATGGTGGGCTTGGAGAAGGCCCGGCCCGCACCGATGACCACCACGATAGCAAAGATCATCTCGCGATTGAGCCAGCCACCCAGGCTGCCCAGCGCCAGCGCTGCCGCCGCCATGGCCTCGACCAGCGAGCTGATGCGCGCCACGTTACGGCGATCATGGCGATCGGCCACATGCCCGACCACGAAGACCAGGATCAGCGAGGGAATGAATTGCACCAGCCCGACGATGCCCAGGTCGAAGGCGCTGTGGGTGAGCTGGTAGACCTGCCAGCCGACCGCCACGATCTGCATCTGCAGTGCGATGGTAGAGGCCACGCTGGCGCACCAGAACAATTTGAAGGGCGTGTGGTGGCGCAGCGGTCGCTGGTCGCCGGCCTGACCGGGCAGGCTGGTAGTGGAAGTGGATGACATGTGGTGAGGGTATTTGCTGATGCGTTTTATGGTGTTGGCGCGTTCTCTGGCCCGCCCTGCAAGGCAGGACCGGCGCGGCTATACTACCCGATCCCGCAGCCGCCGGCAGGGCGCCCTCCCCTGCCTCGCCCTGCGTGCGCAACCACAAGGAGAACACCATGCAGTATCGCCAACTCGGCCGCACCGATCTCAAGGTCAGCCTGATCACGCTGGGCACCATGACCTGGGGCGAACAGAACAGCGAAGCCGACGCCCACTCGCAACTGGATTACGCGGTGGAACGCGGCATCAACCTGATCGATGCCGCCGAAATGTATCCGGTGCCCCCCAAGCCGGAAACGCAGGGCCTGACCGAGCGCTATCTCGGCACCTGGCTGAAGAAGTCGGGCAAGCGCGACCAGCTGCTGATCGCCACCAAGTGCACCGGCCCGGCCCGCAAGCCGCACAATCCGCGTCATATCCGCGGCGGCAACAACGAGCTCGACCGCAAGGGCTTGACCGACGCCCTGCATGGCAGCCTGGAGCGCCTGCAACTGGATCACGTCGACCTGTACCAGCTGCACTGGCCCGATCGCAGCGTCAACAGCTTTGGTCAGCTGGGCTACCAGCATGTGGCCGACGAAACCACGGTCCCCATCGAGGAAACCCTGTCGGTGCTGAGCGAATTCGTGAAGGCCGGCAAGATCCGCACCATCGGCCTGTCCAACGAGACGGCCTGGGGCGTGGGGCAATTCCTGCGTGCGGCCGAGCAGCACGGACTGGAGCGCATCGTCACCATCCAGAATCCGTACAACCTGCTCAACCGCAGCTTCGAGGTCAACCTGGCCGAATTCGCCCATCGCGACAACGTCGGCCTGCTGGCCTACTCGCCGCTGGCCTTCGGCATGTTGAGCGGCAAGTACCTCAACGGCGCGCGCCCGGCCGGTGGCCGCCTGACGCTGTTCGAACGCTTCGTGCGCTATACCAATCCCCAAGCCGAACGTGCCACCGCCGAGTATGTGGCGCTGGCCCGCCAGCACGGACTGGATCCGGCGCAGATGGCGCTGGCCTATGTCAACAGCCGTTCCTTCCTCACCTCCAACATCATCGGCGCGACGTCGCTGGAGCAGTTGCGCAGCAACATCGACAGCGCGCAGCTGCAGTTGAGCGAGGACGTGCTGGCCGGCATCGAGGCTATCCATCGCAACCAGCCCAATCCGGCGCCGTGATCCATTAACAGATCATCTGCCATAAAAAAACCGGCTTCGCGCCGGTTTTTTTATGCTGCAGGGACAAGCTCAGTCGCCACCGCTCTCGCTGGCGATCGCTGCCTCCACCTCGTCCTGCCGCGCCCCATAGCGTGCCGCCATGACCGCGCAGACCATCAGCTGCAACTGGTGGAACAGCATCACCGGCAGCAATACCATGCCGATGGCGCCGCTGGAGAACAATACCTTGGCCATGGGCACGCCCGAGGCCAGGCTCTTCTTGGAACCGCAGAAGACGATGGTGATTTCATCTTCCTTGTTGAAGCCCATGCGCCGGCTGCCCATCGTGGTGATGAACATGATGATGGCCAGCAGCACCGCATTGATCACCAGCAGCGCCAGCAGCATGCTCACCGGCACCTGGTGCCACAGGCCCTGCACCACTGCCTCGCTGAAGGCGACATAGACCACCAGCAGGATGGAACTCTGGTCAACGAACTTGAGCCAGGACTTGTTGCGCTCGATCCAGCGACCGATCCAGGGACGGGCGATCTGGCCGGCGACGAAGGGCAGCAATAATTGATAAACGATTTTCAGGATGGACTGCAGCGACGACTGGCCGCCGCCATCATGCGCCACCACCAGGATGCCCACCAGCAGCGGCGTGAGGAAGATCCCCAGCAGGTTGGAGGCCGAGGCCGCGCAGATCGCCGCCGGCACGTTGCCGCGCGCCACCGAGGTAAAGGCGATCGAGGACTGCACCGTGGAGGGCAGCACGCACAGGAACAGCAGGCCCAGGTAGAGCTCGGGAGTGATGAAGTGGGTCAGCAACGGCTTCAACGCCAGGCCGATCAGGGGGAACAGTGCGAAGGTACACAGCAGCACCGTGACATGCAGCTTCCAGTGCGTGAACCCGGCCACCACCGCCTCGCGCGAGAGCTTGGCACCGTGCATGAAGAACAGCAGGCCGATCATGAAGGTCGTGAGGCCATCGAAGGCCACGGCCACCTGGCCGGTACAGGGAAGGATGGATGCTGTCACCACCACGGCGAGCAGCAGCAAGGTCATGTTGTCGGGCAGGAAGCGGGGACGGGCCATGGCAATCGGTTTTCTTGGAGATGGGTCTGGCGCGCGCAGCATGCCGACGCGCGCAAAAACCGCCATTTTACGTGAGAGGCGCCGCTCCTTGCAGCGTTGCCCTCCCCGTTTGCCCTGGAAACACTCAGGCCTTGCGCACGAACTCGGTCTTCAGGCCCATGGAACCGAAGCCGTCGATCTTGCAATCGATGTCGTGGTCGCCATCGACCAGGCGGATATTCTTGACCTTGGTGCCCATCTTGACCACGCCACCACCGCCCTTGAGCTTGAGGTCCTTGATGACGGTGACGGTATCGCCATCCTGCAGCACGTTGCCGGAGGCATCACGCCACACGCGGGCCTGTTCGCCGGCGGGTGCGGACTGGGCGCTCCACTCATGGGCGCATTCGGGGCAGACGAACATGCCGCCATCCTCATAGGTGAATTCGGACTGGCATTGGGGACAGGAAGGCAGGCTGCTCATGGAAACTCCGGGATAAAAGTGCGAAAAGGCAGCGATTGTAAGCCCATCCGCCTCCATCGACCATGATCTTGCGCAGCTTCATGCCGAAAAGCAGCGCTGGCGAGGCAGCAATGAAAAACGGCAGGCCTGGTCTGCAGGTCCTGCCGTCGTCAGCCGCGTCCGAAGTGGCCTACCAGCCCCAGAACATCAGCCACCATGCCGCGTTGACCAGGGCCAGCCCGCCCATCAAGGGCAGCATGGCCACCAGGCGCTGTGTCCAGTGGGTCGCATGGCGTGCCACGACCTTCCAGGCCAGCAGCAGGCTCCACAGTGTCATGGCCGCCAGCAGGCTGGCACGCACGTCATTGGCCCAGTCCACCGGCCAGTGCTCGGCGCGCAGCAGGGTGATGGTGGTGGCCGACAGGCCCACGAACACGCCGCAGCCCGCCAGCGGGATCAGCGCCTGCACCAGGTGATTGAAGCGTCCCCAGTCCCATTTGCCCAGCACGCGTGTGGCCAGCGCAAACATCAGCGCCACGCCGCTGCCCAGCACCAGGCCGGTGGTGAGGATATAGCCCACCACCATGGCGCCATCGAGCCAGGTGAAGACATCGTTCTGCTGCGGGTAGTTGGTCAGCAGCCACCACGGTGCCTGGGTACCGAAGGGCCACATGATGTCACGGTCGATCAGCCAGGTCGCGATGTCCTGCTTGATGGCGATGAACCAGGGGCTGGCGGTCCAGTGGAAGGCGCCGATGGCAATGCCCAGCAGGCCATACAGCACCAGCGCGCTTTCCCAGAGGCTGTTGTGGGTCTTGCCGAATTGCACCACTTCCACCGTCGGCGCACGCAAGCTCAGGGTGATGGCGTCACGATGGCCGCTGCAGCGACCGCACATGTGGCAATCCGAGGCGCCCTTCATGTTGCGCAGGGGGACCAGCGGCGCGCAATTGATGGGGATGATCTTGTGCTGCGGATGGTAGGACGCGCGCCAGGCATCTTCATTGACCTTGTAATGCAGCGGTGCCAGCTTGGCCAGCAGCCCGAAGACGCCATTGACCGGGCACAGGTACTTGCACCACACGCGCTTGTCGCGGCCATACAGGTAGCCGACCACCATGGCCCCCAGGGTGGAGCCGCCCAGCACCAGCAGCACCGCCTTGGGATACTGGTAGACGCTGACCATCTGGCCATAGACCGTGGTCAGGGCAAAGGCGACGAAGGGCCAGCCACCCCAGCGCATCCATTTCGGGATGGCCCGGCCGCGCCCATGCTTGCTGGCGAATTCGGTCAGCGCCCCTTCGGGGCAGAGCACGCCGCACCACACGCGCCCCATGAGCACCATGCTCACCAATACGAAAGGCCACCAGATGCCCCAGAAGGCGAACTGGGCCATCACCGTCAGGTTGGACCAGAGGTGGGCGGTTTCATCAGGCAGGGGGAGGAACACCGGGACCAGGATCAGGATGGCGTAGACCGCCACCACGATCCATTGCAGGCCGCGGATGAATGCGCCGTTGCGGCGCATCCACTCTCCGGTACGCGAGAGCAGGTTCGGCGATTGCGTACAGGTATTCATGCAGGAATCAGACGGCTTCTTGCCGCTTGGGTGCGGGCTTGGGTTTCCGATAGAGGGCCGAGCATACCACGATCCAGTAGAGCGCATAGACGATCACCGACAGCAGCGCCGGACGGGCGCGATAGCCGGTCAGGGTCGAGATCAGGCTGCCGATCGTGGTGGAGTCATCCAGCAGCGCCGAGGTATCCCAGAGGGGCGCGGTCAGGGTCATGGTCCAGTCGGCCGAGGCCAGCGCATCCGAACTCTCCAGCAGCACGTCGAAGAGCTTTTCCACGCCCGTCACCAGCAGGCCTGCGGCCAGCAGCAAGAGGATCACTTCGGTGACCTGGAAGAAACGGCGCCACGAGAAGATCTTGCCGCCCAGTTGCAGCAGATAGAAGGTCAGGAAGGCCAGGCCGAAACCGATCGCGCCGGCCAGCACCAGGGAGGCCGTGCTGGCGTCCTGCTGACCCAGGCCGATACCGTACAGGAACACCGCCGTCTCGCTACCCTCGCGGGCGATGGCCAGCATCACCAGCACGAACACGCCCCACCAGTTGCCACTGTCGTAGCTGGACTGCATGGAGCTTTCCATGTCCTTCTTGAGGGTGCGGCCATGCTTGCGCATCCAGAACACCATCTGCACGATCAGCGCAGCGGCGATCAGGACGATGGCAATCTGGAAGTAGGTCTGGGCGTCGCCCGAGAGCAGTTCCGAGAATCCCAGCAGTGCCGCGCCCAGGGCCGCGGCCAGTACCACGCCGGCCACCACGCCACCCCACAGATAGGGAATGCCGCGCCGCGCGCCGGCATCGCCGTTCTGCAACCAGGCATAGAGAATACCGACCACCAGAAGCGCCTCGACGCTCTCGCGCCAGACGATGAACATGACCTGACCCATGAAGCTATCCTTCCTTGCTAGAACCCGGACTTCCCGCCGCCTACTTGGCGACGATCACGCCTTGCGGCATGTTGAGGTGGAAGTCATCGAAAAACTTGTATTCGCCCGGACGCAACGGGGCGATCACCACGAAGGACTGCGCACCTGGCGCCAGCACCTTCTCCTTGCGCAATTCCACACTCTCGAACTCGGCGGCGGACTTGCCGATGTTGTGGACCTCGATCTTGATGCGCTGCCCGGCCGGTACTTCGATGCGCGGCGGGATCAGCTTGCCGTCCTGCATCTCCAGCTTGAAGGTCGGCAGGTCGGACGCCATCGCCGGCGCGCCCGCGCCCAGCCATGCGGCCGCAGCGAGGGCCAGGACCGGGGCCAGGCGGACTATTCTCTGGAACATGAAACTCCCTTCCGTACAAATGGGAAACCGGCCCACCGGAAACTCCGGTGCGCCGGCGTCGAATCACTGATCTGACCCAGGCTTAGTAGCCGCCCTTCTTGCCGATGCCGGCGAAGGTGAAGTCATAGTTCAGTTCGAAGGTCTTGAACCACGGACCCACGCCGGTTTCCTTGTCGACGTGGCGGCCGAAGTGGGCATGTTCGTTGGCCTGCGGCGAAGAGATGGTCAGCTTGAGCTTGTACTTGCCCGGGCCTTCCAGCTTGACGTTGTCGCCGTAGTGCGGACCGTCATTGGCCACCATCGGCATCATGTCGCCCTTGACGGTCTTGGTGGAACCGACCTTGGTCAGTTCATACTTGATCACCAGGTAGGGCATCCAGTCACCCTCGGCGAAACCGTTGGGGTTCTTGGCCACGGCACGGATGTCGGCTTCCAGGTGGATATCGGATTCCTCGGCCTTGCGCATCATGCCGTCCGGTTCCATCTTCACCGGCTGCAGGTAGACGGCGTTGACTTCGAAACCGTTCTGGATCTGCGGCTTGCCGATCGGATACTCGGCGGCCGAGGCAGCACCGGCAACACAGACGCTCAGTGCAGCGGCGACGGCAAGTTTCTTGATACCCATCATTGCGTATTCTCCTGGTGGTCAAATGATAATGATTAGCATTAAGTATATCATTGTTTGAGGCAACATGAGTTGCCCGCTTGTGTCACACGCCACTGCAATGCTGACCACGAAAAAAAACCATCCGGCCTGGGCCGGATGGTTTGACCGGGAAAGCCAAACAGCAGGGCTGTCGACTAGAACACTTCCATTTCCGCTTCCACGCCGCGGGCGCCGCCCTGGGCCGTCAGGCGCGCGGCCTGCGGCGTGACATCCACCGGGCGCGAAGGCGTGGCCACGGGCGCTGTCGCGACACGGCGGCCGTCCAGCTTGAAGGCGCTGACCACGCTCTCCAGGGTCTCGGCCTGCTGCTGCAGCGCTTGCGCAGCGGCAGCGGCTTCCTCGACCAGCGCCGCGTTCTGCTGGGTACCCTGATCCATCTGCGCGATCGCCTGGTTAACCTGGGAGATGCCGGCACTCTGCTCTTCGCTGGCGTCGGCGATATCGCCAACGATCTGGGTCACGTGGCGCACGCTGTCGACGATCTCGCTCATGGTGTTACCGGCCTGCTCGACCAGCTTGCTGCCGCTGCCGACCTTGTCCACGGAGTCATCGATGAGCTCCTTGATCTCCTTGGCGGCGGCGGCCGAACGCTGCGCCAGCGAGCGCACCTCGGAGGCCACCACCGCAAAGCCGCGACCCTGCTCGCCCGCACGGGCGGCCTCCACGGCCGCATTCAGGGCCAGGATATTGGTCTGGAAAGCGATGCCATCGATGACCGCGATGATGTCCACGATCTTGCGCGAAGACGCATGGATGGAATTCATCGTATCGACCACCTGGCGCACCACATCGCCGCCCTGGGAAGCAATCGAAGAAGCGGATTGCGCCAGCTGGTTGGCCTGGCGCGCATTGGCGCTGTTCTGCTGCACCACCGAGGTCAGCTGTTCCAGGCTGGAGGCGCTTTCTTCCAGCGCCGCCGCCTGCTGTTCGGTACGGGCCGACAGGTCGGCATTGCCGGCGGCGATCTGGCGCGCGGCCACGGTCACCGAATCGGTGGAGCTGCGGGTGGTGGCGACGACTTCAACAATGCGCGCCAGCAGCTTGTTGAAGGCTGCCGCGGTATGGCCGATTTCATCCATGCGGTCCACCGGCGCCTTGCGCGACAGGTCCAGGGTCTGGCTCACATGCTCGAAGGTATGCTGGATCTTGCCCAGGCTGCCGATCACGCCGCGCAAGACCTGGATACCCAGCATGGCGGTCAGCAGCACGGCCACCACGATCACCGCCACCATGGTACGCAGGGCGAAGGCATAGGCATCGTCGCTTTCCTGCTTGATGGTGTCGATCATCGTGCGGCCGATCAGGATATGGTCGTCGAAGCCCTTCTTGGCCGCTGCCGCCGACACCGCCAGGGGAGTGCCGGCCTGCAGGGTGGCGCGGACCCCGTCCATGTCATCGGCATAGGCGGCGGCAAAGAACGGCACCAGCGCCTTGCGATAGGCCTCGATATTGGCCTTGTCGGCCTGGATCAGGCCACGGTCCTTGTCATCGAAGACCAGCGCACGCTCATAGTGGGCGAACTCATCGTCGAGCAGCTTGTTGGCGGTATCGACCGCCTTTTGCAAGCCACTCTTGTCGGACAGGTTGGCAAAGACCGACAGGCGGTAGCCGGCCAGGCGCGAATCGGCCAGGTAGCCCTTGAGCAGGTTCAGGCTATCCATGGCGGGCATGATGCGGTTCTGGATCAATTCCAGGCGTTGCTGGGAGCGTTGCAGTTGCCACAGGCCGTCGGCGCCGACGAACAGCAAGGCCAGCAAGGCTGTCGACAGCGTGATGATGAGGCGTTTGGTAATGGTCATGGTCGAGGCTCTGTCGATGAAAAGAAAGAAGGCGGCCAGACACATTAACGTGCCTGTCCCGGTGCAGGTGACTCGCGTTTGTCGTCGCGGCGTTGCAACGGCCGGCATGATCGCCCAACCTGAATCCGGAAACCGGGCCTGGCATCCCCATGCCATGGCCTGACCCACCGTCCCGGGATAACCCGGTCATTCGCATCTTTCCCCGGATAGTCTCCACACAAACAGGAAACCATCGTTGCCCCGCCACGTAACTATCGTGTACGTGGCGAATATAGCCGAGCCACGGGACCGCAATGCCACGGCACGAGATTTAATTCCCGTATATCAGCCATTCATGAATTGAATGAATCAATACGGGCAAGGCCGGGCATGCCGTGTGCCACCAATATCTGGCATAGTGATCACACCTGTAATCATGTCGTAAGAATAATTCGCTAGCCGTACTGGTATGACTTCTGGTGAGTGAGCAATTTGCAATAGATTTCTGTAACTTGCTATGTCACACTTGCCGGGTATCATCGCCAAATTCCCATAAAAACAGCGCATCATCCGGTCATTACACGCATGTCCTGCCCCAGCATATTGATGGTCGATCCCAGCCCGGAGTCGGTTGAGCTGGCGCGCTTCAGCCTCTGGCGCAGCAAGCTCGACTGCGCCTTCGGCTGGTTCGAGGATGCCGAGCGGGCCGCCGAATCGCTGTTCACCCCCGAAGCCCAGGCCCATCCCGACGCCCTGCCCTGCCTGATCCTGCTGGAGCCACGCCTGCCGCGCATGGAGGGTCTGGAATTGCTGCACCTGCTGCGCAACCATGCCCATACGCGTGAACTGCCGGTAGTGATGTTCGCCACCTCCCATGACGACAACGATGCCCGCCGCTGCCGCGCCGCCGGCGCCAACGACTACCTCGTCAAGCCGGTCGATGCGCGCGAGTTCATGCAGCTCGTGAGCCAGACCGTATCGCGCTGGCTGCCGTCCCATCTGCAACAGGACGACTGAGGCTCCCCGCCCTGCCTGCCAGCGCCGCCCTATCAGGAAAATCCTGATGCCCCTCGCCAGCGGCCGTTCTTAAGATCATTGCAACATCCCCAAGTCCCGATGCCACCGACTCGTCCTTGCATTGGATTGCTTTGTTTGCAATATTGATGACAGAACCTGCCGCCATGCAGGCAGACCCAACCAGGAGCGACGCCATGAAATGGTTCTACGATCTGAAGATCTCCCGGAAGCTGATCACGACTTTCCTGCTGGTGGTTGCGATGGTGGCGGCCCTGGGCGTATTCGCGATCAGGCAGCTGGACAAGGTCAACAGCGCCTCGACCGAGATTTCCACCAACTGGCTGCCCAGCATCCGCTCCCTGAGTACGCTGCAACTGACGATGTCGCGCATCCGCAGTCTCGAACTGCAACACATCCTCTCCCACGATCCCAAGGAGCATGCGGACATCGACGCCAGCACGCAACTACAGATCGACACGCTCAAGAAGACCCAGGCCACCTACGTCACGGAGATTTCCGAGCCCGAGGAAAAGGCCATCTACCCCGAGGTAGAGAAACTGATCACCCAGTTCCTGGGCGAACATGACAAGATCGTTGCGCTATCCCGCCAGGGCAAGGATGACGACGCCCGCGCATTGCAACGGGGCGACTCCACCAAGGCCTATCGCACCGTGCTGCAAGACCTGGAGAAGCTGGCCGCCGTCAACAACGACGGTGCCGACCGCTCCAACAAGATGTCTGACAGTACCTATACCGAGGCGCGCCTGTGGATCATCGGCACTGTCATCGTCTGCATCACGCTGGCCATGCTGATGGCGGTCTGGGTCTCGCGCCTGATCGCTCGTCCGCTGCAGGAGGCGGTATCGGTGGCGCAACGGGTGGCCGGGGGCGACCTGACCACTGCCATCGTCCCCAGCGGCAAGGATGAAACCGGGCAACTGCTGGGCGCCCTCAAGAGCATGAACGACAGCCTGGTGGAGATCGTCACCAAGGTACGCCAGGGCACCGGCACCATCACCACGGCCTCCACCGAGATCGCCTCCGGCAACCTGGACCTCTCCTCACGTACCGAGGAACAGGCCAGCTCGCTGGAAGAAACCGCCTCGGCCATGGAAGAACTGACCTCCACCGTCAAGCAGAACGCCGACAATGCCCGCCAGGCCAACCAGCTGGCGGCTTCGGCCTCGGAGGTCGCCAGTGCCGGGGGGACCGTGGTCAACCAGGTGGTCGATACCATGGGCGCCATCAATGCCTCGTCGCGCAAGATCTCCGACATCATCGGTGTCATCGATGGCATCGCCTTCCAGACCAATATCCTGGCCTTGAATGCGGCCGTGGAAGCGGCACGGGCCGGCGAGCAGGGGCGCGGCTTTGCCGTGGTGGCCTCCGAAGTGCGTTCGCTGGCGCAGCGCTCGGCGGCCGCCGCCAAGGAAATCAAGGAACTCATCGAAGACTCGGTCAGCCAGGTGAACATGGGCAGCCAACTGGTCGAGAAGGCGGGCAATACCATGAACGAAGTGGTCGACAGCGTGCGCCGGGTGACCGATATCGTGGCCGAGATCAGCTCGGCCAGCCAGGAGCAGAGCGACGGCATCGAGCAGGTCAACATTGCCATCTCGCAGATGGATGAAACCACCCAGCAAAATGCCGCGCTGGTGGAACAGGCTGCCGCCGCCGCGCAATCGCTGCAGGAACAGGCCGAAACCCTGACCGAAACGGTCGACTTCTTCAGGCTCGATCAGCAAGCGGCGGTCACGACGATGCGCAAGACCAAGCCGGCGCCGTCCACCCACAGCTTCGCCGCCCGCCCTGCTGCCCGGCCAGCCGTGGCCGCCCCTGAGCCAGCGGCGGTTGCCGCCGCCCCGCGCAAGGTAGAAGCACCGGCCAAGGCCGCCACGGGCTCGCGCCTGCTCGGCGGCTCCGACGACGGCGGCTCGTGGGAGCAGTTCTAGGCGCCCCGCTCCCCGCAGCGCCTGGGCGGCAAGCCATCTGCCAGCCGCCGCATCATCACACCGCAGCATGAAAAAAAGAGGGGCGCATCCTGGATGCGCCCCTCTTTCATTGGCCCTGCTTGTTGTTGGCGTCAGCGCGCCCCAGCCACCTCGGGCAGCTGACGCTGGCCGCGACGGCGCAGTGCCGCCATGCCCAGCAAGCCCAGTGCCCCCGTCAGGAACAGGGCCAGCACACCCGGCTCGGGTACCTGTGCGGCAGGCGTGGCAGGCGTCAGAACGGTCGGCAGCGTGCCGGCGAAACCATAGTCATGCAGCTCGCCATTGCCGGTGAAGCTGTTGGCGTACAGGAAGCCTTCCATCGCCGAGGAATTGGTCACGGCGGCATTGCCGGCCAGGACCGCACCGTGCCAACCCGTGAAGGAGAGGCTGGTGGCGTTCTCGAAGTTCCAGATGATGTGCGTGTTCAGGAAGCTGTTGGCATTGAAGTTGGTGGTATCGATGAAGCTGGTACCGGTGACATTGATGATGATGGTCTGTGCCGTGCCGCTGAAGACGATATTGCGCGAGGCCGACAGTTGCGCGGTGGTCAGGTTGAAGACCGCCGTGCCGGTGGAATCCGGCGTGACGTTGAAGGTGAAATTGTTCGGATCATTGGCGTTGACGGTGCTGTTGGCCGACAGCTGTGCCAGTTGCAAGGCCAGTGCATTGAGCGGGGTGGTGAAATCGCTCATCGCGAACGGCGTGCTCTGGTAGCTGGCGCTGCCGCCACCATTGAAGTTGAAGTGCGCCGCGTCGCTGGTCTGGTAGTTCACGCTGCCGCCATTGTTGATGTTGGCGTTGAAGCTGTCGATCTTGATGGCGTTGATGGCGGCATAGGACGAGGCCGCGCCGCGCGGATTGTTGTAGAAGGTCGCGCCACCGGTGATCTCGCCGGCGACCACACGGCCTTCGATGTCATGACCCGAGGTCAGCGTGGTGGTGGCCACGACGTTGAACTGCGACAGGATCTGGCTGGCCGTCAGGGCAGCAGCAGAGGACATGCCCGAGGCCAGCGAGGCCGCGACAAAGGCAAGGATTTTCAACGAGCGCATAGTCTTTTCCAATCGATCAGCAATAGTCAGGATTGTAGCGAAGCGGCGCTTGCGCCGATCGACACAGTCCCGCCCGGTAATAAAGCAATTCACAAAAACAAAAAATACAACGCCCGCAACACCACAAGCTTACCGTGAGTCAACTGTATTTACCTTGGTTACTTCAACCGCGCCCTCTTCCGGCAGGTCCGATGCCACCCCGTAATCGGCCGGCCAGGCCTGCGGCAGGTAATACGTGCCGAACAGGCGGTCCAGCAAGGGGAAGGTCGAGGCATAGTTGCGATTGATATGATCAACCCGGCTGTGGTGCCAGTGATGGAACACCGGTGTTGCCAGTACCCACTCCAGCGGCCGGAAACGGAACCGCACATTGGAATGGATGAAGAAACCCCACACCGTACCAATCAGGATCACCGCCACCGGCGTGGCGGTGCCGGCCGCACCCGGTCCGGCCAGGCCAAACAGGTACAGGGGCGTCAAGCCGAACAGGCGGGTCAGCACCAGGTCCACCGGATGGGCGCGGGTATTGACCAGGTAATACATCTGTTGCGGCCGATGATGCACGGCATGGAAACGCCACAGCCACGGGATCTCGTGGCTGAGCCGGTGTCCCCAGTAGAAGCCGACTTCACCGATCACGAAGGCCAGCAACAGGCGCGGCAGCAGCGGCAGCGATGCAGTGGTCTGCAACACAGCGGCCGGCAGGATGCCACGGCCCAGCTCGGCGATCAGGGCCAGGGGAAAGCCCATGACCAGCGCCGGCGTGAGACTGCTCAGAAAATAGAAGCCCAGATCCTGCACCAGCGCGCGCTTGTCCAGCTTCTGGTCGCGCACCGCGAACCAGCGCTCCAGGGGCGCGAACAAGGCCGTCAGCAAGACCAGCCAGAGACACAGGCGAAACACGTCCGTGGCGAAGCCAGGCAGATGCGACAGGATGGATTGCAACAGGCTCATGGCCACTATTCTCTCAAACTAACGAAACGGGGAGCAGATGCTCCCCGCCTGACTACCGTATTGCTTAACGCTGCGATTGACGACGACGACGCGCCACCACGGCGGCCAGCGCCAGGGCGCCAATGGCCATCATCGGCACGCTGCCCGGTTCCGGAACGGCGACCAGGGAGACGCTGTCGAGCAGCGAGAACGGCGGCAGGCCGTTCGGGCTACCCGTTGCCAGGAAGGACAGCATTTCGCTGACGCCGGTGGCGGTGAAGGTGAAGGTCTGGTTGCGCCAGCCGGTGAAACCGTGGTTCACGTTGCTGATGGTCGGGGTGTTGAAGGTCTGCGAACCCAGGCTCACTTGCCAGCCTTCGGTGGTGGGACCGGTGAAGTTGTACTGCTGGGCGCCGGCCCAGTCGAAGCTGAGCTGGTAGGTCTGGCCGGCCACCAGGCCGTTGATCATCTGTTGGATGGCACCGATCTGGTACACGCCATCGGAGGCCAGGAAGTTGCCACCGGTCGGGCTGGTGGTCAGGCCGTTGTTGGAACCATCGTTGGGGCCCCACAGCTTCAGGCCGGAAGGACCAGCACCCGTGGTGTCGGCCGAGCCCGGGGTGAAGATGAAGGCATAGCCGGACGAGGTCCAGCCGGTAGCGACCGTGGTGCCACGCAGGTTGGAGGCGCTGGCGTTGTTGAACTTGCCGGCACCGTTGGTGACATTTTCAAAACCACCGTTGACGACCAGATTGGTCGACGTGGCGAAAGCGGAAGTGGCGATCAGGCTGACTGCGGAAACTGCAAGCGTGGCGAAGAATTTTTTCATGATATGAACGTGATCTTTTTGACAATAACAATCGATAGGTAGCAAAGAGCGTGCCAATGATAAATGTCAAATAGAGAAAAAATAATTCCCTTCAAAATCAATAGCTTAAAATTATCAAGGCAAAAATATTAACATGCTGTTACGCAACATCCAAAGCCTTGTAAATTTCATCGACAAGCTTGACACCACTTGTTCTATTGACATCACTTTGCGCGCCAGGCAAAGCGCCCCGCAAACCCAGTAGTTATCGAATAAACAATAAATTTCGCGGGCCAATGCCGCGCTGTCAAATTTACCGACACCCGCTCCTGGCTGCCCTCGCCCCTACTTGCCCAGCAGATCCCGGATGAAATTGCCCGGGATGGCATAGGTGATGCCGCTGGGTGCGGTGATGGCCGATTCCTTGGTGCTATTGAGCACCTTGTTGATGACGCCCAGCACGACACCGGTCTCGGGGTCGTACAGGGGGCTGCCGCTGAAGCCCGGATAGGCGGTGCCATCGAGCTGGAACACCTCGTAGGCATTGCGCTGCAGTTGCACGATGGCCTTGGCATCCAGGGTGCGCGAATTGGGGGCCGGGGTCGCGACCACGGTAATGGCCGACACCATGCCGCGATGCGTGACCGGATGGAAGCCGAGGATGGAGGTCAGCGGAAAACCGGTAAAGGCCAGCATCTGCCCCTCCCTGGCCGACGCCGAATCCCCCAGCCGCAAGGCCGGCAAGGGCGGGCCGCTCATCTTCAGCACGGCCAGGTCATGCAGCTTGTCCAGGCTCACCAGCACCGCCTCGCGCGGCTCGGCCGCACCGCCGCCCTTGGGAACCAGCACGCGCAGGCTCTCCTTGCGCTCGTCGTCGATCACGGCCGGCACCACGTGGGCGTTGGTGACCACGGTCAAGCCGTCACCAATGACGAATCCGGTCCCCACAAAACTGACCGCCGGGCTGCGCAAGGCCAGGTAGGTGCCGATACCGACGATGGAAGGCTTGACGGTCTGGATGGTCTGCACCAGGTCGGCCGCACTGGCCGCACCGGCCGCCCCTGTGGCCAGCAGGCCCAGGATGGGCAGCAGCAGGCGACGCCAGCCGCTTGCCAGGGAGTAACGGGGGATTTTCATGATAGCGACGTTCCTTGTTGCTGCGGGATATCAGGGACCGGCCTTGGCCGCACGCGCCGCCAGCGCCTGTGCCTCGGCGAAGATGGCCGGCTGCGCCTGCAGGCAGGTGGCGCGCTCCTCGGCGATGCGCTGGCGATCCTGCTGCAGGTTCGCCGGTGTCAGCAAGACCCCGGGGAATTGCGCCGGCGCCTGCGGATCGACCAGGCCCAGGTTCAGGCGCTCCAGCACCCGCTGGCCCAGGGCATTCTTGAAATGCCCTGCCTCCCAATACCAGCGTGTGCTGGTACGGCGGTCGCCCTTGGCGGGAATCGGTTCGCACTGGTAGCTCGAAAAGCCGCTGAAATCCCACAGGCTGATCTGGCTATCCGGGTAATCGCGCTGGGCTTGTGCGACTTCCTCGGCCAGTCGTTGCTTCCACTGCTCGAACAGCGGCCACAGGCCGGTCTGCTCGAACAGGGCCAGCATCTGGGCATGGTAGGGATAGATCACCAGTTGCATCACGCGCTTGTCCTTGCCCGCCAAGGCCAGGATGGCGCGCAGGTCGTCCCAGGCCGGCGAGGTGCCGCTGGCGCGATAGGCCAGCTGGCGTGGCCGGCGCTGGAAGGTGGCGGCATACTCCTCGGCACGCTGGCGGAAGATGGCGTAGTAGCCTTCGTCGCGGGCGTACTTGGCGTATTCCAGCATGGGATTGAAGCCGTTGGCCGTGACCAGCGGCGCCTCCAGCCCGCGTTGCACGCGAATGGCAGTGAGGCTGTCGGCCAGGGCCGTCATCGAGAACAGGGTATCGAAACGCCACTTGACGCCGTCGATGGGGAAGCCTTCCTTGACCTGTGCCGGCGGCTTGGCACCACCGTCGACCGGGAAATCGAGGAACTCCATGCCCATGACCACCCGCTGCGGCATGGCCTGCACGGAACGCAGGTAAGCCAGTTCGCTGCGCGAGGTATGGATGCCACTGCCGGAGATCGCCAGGTTGTACGGCACCACACCGTCCTTGCCGGGGCCGGTCGCCAGATGGGATGGATCAAAGCCCCACTCGGCACGCGAATTGCCCAGCACCACCACATTGGCCTGCAGCTTGCGGGCCAGCGTGAGCTTGATCTCCTCCTGGAAATGCTCGGGCGCCGGGCGCAGCGGCGACCAGCCCGGCAACTGCACCACCTGGTAGAGGCGATAGGGGTCGATGGCCACGACTGTGGCCACCACCAGCGCGCTGCCCAGCAGCACCGCCGCCAGCAGCCAGATCAGGAAACGCGAAAAGCGACGGCTCTCATTCATGCCGGCATCCATCCTCAAAACTGGAAGTAAAGAAACTCGGCCGGCCGGTTCAGCGACAGCAGGCTCAGCACCAGCAACACGCCTATCCACAACGCCCAGCGCACTTGGGGTTGCCAGCCGCTGCGCGCCATCGGCACGACCCGTCCGGCGGCAAGATCAACGCCCTTCTCGGCCAGCGCCGGCTCGAAGTGACGCATGATCTGCTGGGTATTGGGGCAGCAGAACACCAGCAAGGCGCCCGCCCCCACCCACAGCCAGGTCTGCACGAAGCGCGCGCCGCCGCCCAGGTAGAACACCACGCCATGCTGCTCCAGCCAGCCGCGCAGGCCATCGCCCAGGCGCAGGCCGATGGCGTCGGGCAAGCCGATACCCGACATCAGCAGCATGCCGCGCAGGATCTCCAGCGCGCGCGTGAGATCGGTGGCGCGGAAGAACACCCAGGCCACGCACACCGCCACGAAGGTCAGTGCCACGCCGGCCACCTGGCCCAGCCGGCCGCCCCGCCCCTTGCCATGCGATCCCCACAATGCCTGCCAGCCATGATTGATCATCAGGTAGCCGCCATGCAGCGCGCCCCAGATGACGAAATTCCAGCCGGCGCCATGCCACAGCCCGCCCAAGACCATGGTGATCATCAGGTTCAGGTAGCGGCGCGCGGGGCCCTTGCGACCGCCGCCCAGGGGGATGTAGAGGTAGTCACGCAGGAAGCGCGACAGCGTCATGTGCCAATGGCGCCAGAACACGATGATGTTGGGCGACTTGTAGGGCGAGTGGAAATTCAGCGGCAGCTTGACCCCGAACAGCCGCGACAAGCCGATGGCCATGTCTGAATAGCCGGAAAAGTCGAAGTAGAGCTGGAAGGCGTAGGCCAGCACGCCGCCCCAGGCCACCAGCAGCCCCGGCGAGCCGCCCTGGTTGAAGACCGCATTGGCATACTCGGACAGGTTGTCGGCTATCAGCACCTTCTTGGCCAGGCCAATGGCGAAGATGGACAGGCCGACCGCCCAGTTGCGCCCCGAGAGGCGATAGTTCTGCGCATCGGCGAACTGCGGCATCATCTCCTTGTGATGCAATACCGGCCCCGCGATCAGGTGCGGGAAGTAGGTCACGAAGAGCATGTAGTGGATGAAATTGACTTCCTTGACTTCACCCCGGTAGGTATCGACCAGGAAGGCGATCTGCGTGAAGGTGAAGAAGGAAATGCCGATCGGCAGCACCACTGCCAGCAGCGGGTAGTGGCTCCCCAGCAGCGCATTGATGCTGCCGATGGCAAAGGCCGCGTACTTGTAATAGGCCAGCAGCGCCAGGTTGACCACCACGGCCAGGGTCAGCCAGCGCAAGCGCGCCGCGCCCACGCCCTGGCTGATCAGCCGCCCGGCCAGGTAGTTCAGGCAGATCGAGCCCAGCAGCAGCGGCAGGTAGCGTACATCCCACCAGCCATAAAAGAACAGCGAGGCCAGCGCCAGCCAGGCGGCCGCCCAGTCGCGCCGGATTCGCGCCAGCGCGAAGAACCCCAGCACCACGGCCGGCATGAAGAGGAACAGGAAACCGAAGGAATTGAAGAGCATCTGTTATTTTCCAAGCCAGCCACGCACGCCACCCCCGGCCTCGCACAGCCCCTGCCAGAGGGCCAGCAGGGAGCGCTCCAGGGCGGTACGCAAGGGTCGCGACAATTGTCCGAACAGCCAGGTCGCCAGCACGATGGCCGCGATGACCAGCACTTCTTCGCCGCCGCCCTGGGCAGAGGGCCGCAAGGCCAGCCAGGAAGACATCACCAGACTATGCGCCAGGTAAAGCGGAAACGTGTAGAACGCCAGCACACGCCCGACCTGCACCAGCCACTCGGGCGTGGACAGGCGCGCATGCAGGGCGCAGTAGAAATTGAGCAAGACCAGCAAGCCGATCAGGTAGTCCCCGAGCACGCGGTCGGCGCTGCCCAGCGGCCATGCCGGCCAGGGCCAGTACGCCTCGGCCAGCGCACGCAAGACCATCTCACCCTGCCAATGGAGATAGAAGAACAGCAAGACCGGCGCCAGCAGCATGCCGGCACGGGCCAGGCCGGCCGTGATCGGCCAGCGGCCATACCAGCGCCACAGCAGCACGCCCGAATACCACACCGGCAACAGCAGCCAGAGCTTGTAGCCCATCACCAGCAGGATCAGCGCCAAGGCCACCAGGCGGGTACGGCCACGCAGGAAATACAGCACGCCGAAGAAAGCGTAGTACCACGCCTCGTAACCCAGTGACCAATAGGCGCCCAGCCAGACGGGGGTCTCCGAGAAGCGCCACAGCTCACCCAGATAGAGGGCATGGAAAGGCAGGTAGACAAACCATTTCTGTACCTGATAGGCATCGTGCATCGGCACGGCCAGGTGCGCTTGCACCAGGTAGGCTGCACCGAACGCCAGCACCAGCGCCGGCAAGGCCACCGAATAGAGCCGCGCCGCCCGCGCGGCGGCATATTGCGCCAGGCTCTGCTGGCGCGACTGGGCGGCATGGGCGATGACAAAACCGGAGAGCACGAAGAAGGTCACCACGGCCTCCCGGCCCCACTGCGGCAACCACTGCGCCTGTGCCGGCGAGACGATGCGATAGGCCACGAAATGATCCATCACCACCAGCAGCGCGGCCAGGAAACGCACCAGGTCCAGATAGCAGGAAAACGCCTTCTTCACACCAGCACCTCGACCGGCGCAGGGTGGCCGAGGAAAGCCGTCGGACTGGCGCTCAAGCCATAGGCGCCGGACTGGAACACCACCACCAGGTCACCCACATCAGCGTGCGGCAATTCCATCTGCGCGGCCAGGATATCCAGCGGCGTGCACAGCGGACCGACCACCGACACCACTTCACGCGGCAAGCTTGTCCCTGCGGCCGGGGCTTGCCGTGGCACCACGGTGACCGGATAGTTCTTGCGGATCACCTGGCCGAAATTGCCGGAGGCCGCCAAATGGTGATGCAAGCCGCCATCAACCACCAGGAACACCTGCCCGCGCGAGAGCTTGCGATCGACCACGCGGGTGACATAGATGCCGGCCTCGCCGACCAGGTAGCGTCCCATCTCCATGACCACCTGCACCGACGGCAGGGCCGCCTTCAGGCGCGGCAGCCGTTGCGCCAGGTGGGCGCCGATGGGGGCGATGTCCAGCGCCCGCTCCCCCGGGAAATAAGGGATCCCGAAGGCGCCGCCAATGTTGAGGATGCGCAGGTCGATCCCGGATTGCTGCGCCAGCGTGATGGCCAGTTCGAAGCTGCTGGCCTGGGCCTGCATGATGGCCTGGGCATCCAGGCTTTGCGAACCGCAGAAGATCTGCAAGCCGCGCACGTCGGCGCCCTGCCCGACCAGATGGCGCAACAGCCCGACTGCGCGCTCGGCATCCACGCCAAAGGGCTTGGCACCACCGCCCATGCGCATGCCCGAGGACTTCAGTTCGAATTCAGGATTGATGCGCAAGCTGACCACCGCCTGCACGCCCAGCTCGGCGGACATGGCCAGTACCGTCTCGGCTTCGCGTTCGGATTCGATGTGCAGCATCACGCCGGCCGCCAGCGCCCGGCGCAGCTCGGCCTGCGACTTGCCGGGTCCGGCGAAGCTGATGTCCTGGACCGCCATGGGCGTATCCAGCGCAATGCTCAATTCACCGCCCGAGGCCACGTCGAAGCCATCGACCAGTTGCGCCATCCACTGCACCAGCGCCGGCATGGGATTGGCCTTGATGGAGTAATGCAGCACGATCTCCGGTGGCAACGCCGCGCGCAGATGCGCCACCCGCGCCGACAGCCGGGCCCGGTCATAGGCGTAGAAAGGTGTGCTGCCGACGCGTTCGGCCAGGCGCGTGAGCGCCATGCCGCCCACCTGCAACATGCCATCGATCAGGGGAAAGGCGCGCTGCTCGGCGTGCACTGGCTTGGCGGGACGTTCAGCGTTCATCGGCGGTCTGGAAAAAATGTCCTGCCAGCGTCTGCTGCAGGAGCTTGCGATCGAGCTTGCCGTTGGGCGAGCGGGGCAAGGCATCGGGCCAGGCATGCACTGCGGCCGGCACCATGTAGGACGGCAAGTCCTGGCGGCAAGCCTGCACCAGTGCCTGCGGCGACACCTGCGCCGTACCTGGCACCACCACCAGCACAGCCTGCCCGGTCTGCGGATGCGGCAGGCCGATGGCCGCCGCCTCTTCCACCAGTCCGGTGGCGTAGACCACTTCTTCGACCTCGTGCGGACTGATGCGATAGCCGGAGACCTTGATCATGTCATCCTCGCGGCCGACGAAATAGAGATAGCCCTCTTCATCCATGCGCACCGAGTCGCCCGACCAGACCGCCAGTTCCCCCACGGTCAGGCCGGGATCGCGGCCCGGCGTGGGGCGAAAGCGCTGGGCGGTCTTCTCGGGGTCGTTCCAGTAGCCCTGGGCCACCAGCGCGCCACGATGCACCAGCTCGCCCACCTCGCCCGGCGCGCAGGGACTGCCATCGGGATGCACCACCATGATCTCGGCATTGGGAATGGCGCGGCCCATGGAATCGGGCCGGCGATCCAGCTCCTCCGGTGGCAGGTAGGTCGAGCGAAACGCTTCGGTCAGGCCATACATCAGGAACACCTGGGCGTGCGGCAAGGCACTGCGCAATTGCGCCAGCACCGGACGCGGCATGGCGCCGCCGGAATTGGTGAGATAGCGCAGCGTGGTCTGCTCGGGCCATGGCAACTGCGCCAGCTGCTGCCACAGCGGCGGCACGCCAGCCAGGCCGGTGATGCCCTCGGCCACCACGGCATGGAGGATGTCGCGCGGCAGCAGGTAGTTCAGCAACACCACCGAGGCGCCGCTGAGGAAAGCCGTGGTCAGCTGGCTCAGGCCATAGTCGAAGCTCAGGGGCAATACCGACAGCAAGCGGTCCCCGGCATGATTGCCCAGGTAACTGGCCACGCTCACGGCGCCCGCCACCAGGTTGCGATGGGACAGCACCACGCCCTTGGGGCGGCCGGTACTGCCGGAAGTATAGAGAATGGCGGCGACGTCGCTATCGATGCGACGATGGCCACGATGCTGGCCCGGCAGGCCCGCCAGTTGCAGGAACGGCGTCCAGCCGATCTGGCGCGCGCTGTCCAGGGCGAGGTCGGTGGCGGCGTCGCCATCGACCAGCACCACGGTCTGCAGTTGCGGGCATTGCGCCAGGCTCTCGGCCAGCACCTGAGCGCGCTGCGCCGAAGTGACCAGCACCCGCACGCCGCAATCATTGAGGATGTGTGCCACCTGGGCCGGCTTGAGCAAGGGATTGACCGGCACGAAGACCGCCCCTGCCGCCGCCGCGCCGAACAGCGCCAGCACCGTCTCCATGCGCTTTTCGAGGTAGACCGCGACCCGCTCGCCAGACCCGATGCCCAGCGCCAGCAAGGCCGACGCCACCTGCTCCATGCCGCCGCAAAGGCCGGCGTAGTCCAGTTGCTGGCTGCGATAGCGCAAGGCCACGGCGGTTGGCCGCGTCTGCGCGGCCGAACTCACCAGCTCATGGATCAGCGTGATGCTCACTTGATATCGTGCCGGCTCATCAAGTCATACAGCGTCGGACGGCTGATGCCCAGCAGTTCGGCCGCCTTGAGGATGTTGCCGTCGACCCGCGTGATGGCCTTGACCACCGCCCGGCGCTCGGCCTCGTCACGCACCTGGCGCAGGTTCAGCGGCTCGGCCTCGCGGCCCTCCACCGACAGGCCCAGATCGTCGGCGGTGATGTGCTGACCATCGGCCATGATGACGGCGCGCATGATGTAGTTTTCCATCTCGCGGATGTTGCCCGGCCAGTCATAGGCTTCGATGGCGTCCAGCGCTTCCTGGCTCAGGTGCAGCGTGGCGCGGCCTTCCTTGGCGCAGAACTTCTGCACGAAGTGGCGGGCCAGCAGCACGGCGTCGCCGTTGCGGTCCTTCAACGCCGGAATCTTGATGACGATCTCGCAGAGGCGGTAGTACAAGTCCTCGCGGAAGGCTCCGGTGGTGGTCAGTTCCTTGAGGTTCTGGTGGGTCGCGCAGATCACCCGCACGTCCACCGGAATCTCGGTATGGCCGCCGACCCGCTCAATGACACGCTCCTGCAGGAAGCGCAGCAGCTTGGCCTGCAGGGGCATGGGCAGGTCGCCCACTTCATCGAGGAAGAAAGTGCCGCCATTGGCCAGTTCGACCTTGCCGATGGTCTGCTTGGCCGCGCCGGTGAAGGCACCCTTCTCGTAGCCGAACAGTTCGCTTTCCAGCAGGTTCTCGGGGATGGCTGCACAGTTGATGGCCATGAAGCGCTTCTCGCTGCGCGGGCTCAACTGGTGCAGCGCACGCGCCAGCACTTCCTTGCCGGTGCCGCTGTTGCCCAGCAACATGACCGAGGCCGAGGAAGGCGCCACTTTTTCGATGCTGCGGCAGACGCCCAGCATGCCGGCATCGCGCGTGATGAGGCCATTGAGCGGCGAACTGCCGGTGCCCTGCTGCATGCGGCGATGCTCGCGCTGCAGGGCGTGCAGGTAGAAGGCACGCTCCACCACCAGGCGCAAGGTCTCGTCGTTGCAGGGTTTCTGGTGGAAATCATAGGCCCCCAGGCTGATAGCCTTGACTGCGTGGGCGTGGTCCTGGTTGCCGGTCAGCATGATGACCTTGGTATCGGGCGCCAGCGCCAGCACCTGCTGCAGCGTGGCAAAACCTTCGGTGGCACCATCCGGATCGGGCGGCAGGCCCAGGTCCATGGTCACCACCGCGGGCTCGTGCCGGCGCACCATCGCCAATGCACTTTCGCGATCCCCCGCGACCAGCACTTCGTAGGCATCGAGGCTCCAGCGCAACTGCTTCTGCAGGCCTGGATCATCCTCCACAATCAAAATCTTAGGCTTGTTTTGACTCACTGGTTTCCTCTTGTATTTGTCGCGACGCTGCGGCCGTGGCCGCATGCAGGGGCAGCCTGATGCAAAAACGCGTGCCCACCCCCTCGGTACTTTCCACCTGCAGCACGCCCCCCAGCGCGTGCAGGTATTCTCGACTTTCGAATACACCGATGCCCATCCCGGCCGACTTGGTCGTCTCGAAGGGCTTGAACAAGCGATCACGGATGAATTCTTCGCTCATCCCGTGACCGTTGTCGATGATCTCGATCACGGCCTGCTCGCCCGCGCGGTCCAGTCGCACATCGACCTGGCCGCTGGTGGGCGAGACCGCCTCGATGGCATTTTGCACCAGATGGCCGGTCACGCGCTCCAGGCGTTCCCAGTCGGCCTCCACCTGCAGGCCGCTGGCGGCCACGATCAGGCGCGGCTTGGGGCCGCCGGCCGACTTGGCGCGCAGGGTCCGCTGCAGCAATTCGTCCAGGTCGATGATCTCGTTCTGCTCGGCCGAATCCTTGCGACTGAGCTTGTGCAGCAACAGGCGCATCTTCTGTACCGAGAAGTCGATAGTATCGATCATGTCGCGCTGGAATTCAGGATTATCCTTGTGGCGCTCAGCGTTGGCCATCAGCAACGACAGCTGCGCCACCAGGTTCTTGAGATCATGCACCACGAAGGTGGACATGCGATTGAACGACTCGAACTGGCGCGCCACCATCAGGTCATTGGCGAACTGCTGCTGCATCATGTAGCTGCCAGCCTGGGTGCCGGCGATCTTGAGCAGGTCGATGACTTCCCAGTTGAGCTTGAGCGGACTGCGCGGCTGCGCCAGCACCACGAAACCGACCAGGCTGCCATGCACATGCAGGGGGACCACCAGCCAGGCGCGCGGCGTATCGCGCAGCCACTGCGGCAGGGGCAGGTGATGGTAATGCGCGGGGTCGGTCTTGTGCTGCAGCAGGTCGATCACCCAGTGCTTCTCGCCCAGGTAGCGCAGCAGTTCGGCATTGGCGGCATCGGGGCCGGCCACCACGGCCATGTTCCAGCAGGCCACTGTCTCGATGTTGCCCTCGCGCACCACGAAGGCTGCGCCGCCCGGACTCTCGACCAGGCGCGCCAGGGCTTCCACCACGCGCTGCTCCAGATCCGGCCCCTTGGCCGAGAGCGAACCGGTGAAGGCCAGCCAGACCTCGCGATAGTCGTAGTTGTAGTTGTAGAAATGCTTGCTGATGAAGACCCGCAGGCGCGCCCGGAAGCCACCCGAGAACAGCACCCCGACCAGCAACACCATCGCGCCGCACAGGAAGGCCAGTTGCGCCACCGACCCCCAGCTGCCGCCGAAGATGCGCACGTAGTAACCGGTGGAAGCCATGGCCAGCAGGTAGGCGGCACTGCCAAAGAGCGCGGCCGAATGGAACAGCACATGGCGCGACACCTTGATCCCCAGCGACCAGCGCGGATTGCGCAAGGCCGAGATGGCAATGAGCGGCACCGCCAGCGCATTGACGAAACCACGCGCGACCCAGGTATCGGGATTGAAGTGACGGAACAGCAGCGCATCGCTGTACATGTAGAAGTCGTAGGCGAAGATCACGCCCATGCCCAGGCAGGCGAACTTGATGCCCCAGCGCTGCGCCTCAAGGGTATTGCGATAGAGCTGCTCCACCAGGAACAGGCCGAGAATGGCCGTGCCGGTGCGCAACAGGGTCATCACGGTGAACTGCCCCACACGCACCGGATAGCCCTGCTGCCAAGACACTGTCAGGGTACATGCCAGGGTCACCGCGTAGAACAGCACCACCACCACCAGCCAGCGGTTGGCATTGGAGAGCGTGGCACGGCGCTCGCGGTTGAACGCCCCCACCAGCAGCAGCAGGAACAGGTTCCAGGCCACATTGCGCGCCACCTCCAGCAGCGCGCCGGCCATCGGCCAGGGCGTCGGCGCCCACAGTTGCAGCGCCAGCAGCAAGGCCCATACGGCATTGATGGCGCACGTCAGGCCCAGAACGATACGACGCGGCTGGCCCTTGTTGCGCAGGACCAGGAAGCCCCCCAACAGGAAGAAGGTCAATGCCGCGACCAGGTAACTGAGCAGGGCGACTTCCATCAGCATGCCGAACATGGGAAGGACCTCAGGTGCCTGCGCCGAACAGGACGACACTCAAGGTGTCGATGAGGATCAGCATGTCCAGGAACAGGCTGTTGTTCTTGACGTAGTAGAGATCGTATTGCAGCTTCTGCACGGCATCGTCCTTGGATGCGCCGTACTTGTAGCGCACCTGGGCCCAGCCGGTGATGCCCGGCTTGACGCTGTGACGCACGTTGTAGAAAGTGATTTCGTTGGCGAACTGCTCGACGAAATAAGGACGCTCCGGACGCGGACCGACGAAGCTCATGTCGCCGCGCAGGACATTGAAGAGCTGCGGCAATTCGTCGATACGGTACTTGCGCATCACGTTGCCCACGCGCGTGATGCGCGGATCGTCCGCCTGCGCCCACTGCGGCTTGCCGGCCTTCTCGGCATCCACGCGCATGCTGCGGAACTTGAGCACCATGAAGCTTTCGTTGTTCTTGCCCACGCGCTCCTGGCGATACAGGATGGGACCGCGATCCTCCAGCCAGATGCAGATGGCCGCACCCAGCATCACCGGCGACAGCAAGGGCAGCATGATGAGGCTGCAGAACAGGTCGAAGCTGCGCTTCATGAAGGTACGGATGATGCTCTGGTCGAAACCGTTACCGAACACCAGCCAACTGGGATGCAGCGAGTCGAGCCGGATCTGGCATGCCTCGCGCTCGAAGAAACCGGCAGCATCGGTCACGCGCACGCCCTTCATCTTGCACTCCAGCAATTCCTGGATGCGCAGCGCACCGCCGCGACGGTTCTGCACCGCCACCACGATCTCTTCGGCCTTGTACTTGCGCGCCGTCTCCAGCAGGGTACCGGCCGGCTCCAGCAGCTTGGTGATGGTGCTCTCCTCGCCGGCCACCGCAATGGCGCCCACGATGCTGTACTTGTGATTGCGCAGGTTCTGGCGCGAGGTCTCGATGCAGTCACGCACCAGGTCGCTGCTGCCCAGGAAGAGAATGGGCGACACCAGCAGGCGTGACTTGACCACATGGAAGAAGATCGTGCGTACCAGCAACACCGATACCGCCGACAGCACCAGTGCAATGGCCAGAACACTGCGCTCCAGGTATAGAGCCGGCACAACATAAAAGATCACCAGCATCGGCACCAGCGCGATACCCAACGAAGGAATCAGACGCACCAGCGTCCAGCGTACGCTCTGCTCAATATTGCGCTGATACATGCCCACCGCACTCATGCCCAGCACAATGCACACCGCCATGGTCGCCGTAGGCCACAAGAACTGGTGAAAATCCCGCATATCCTCGGGCTTGCCAAGAAAACGCAGGTTAACCCCAAGATAGCCGGCTACAAACAGCATGGCCAGTTCGATCATCAGCAAAAACGCCACTACCTTGGACACATAGTGGTTGGCAATTCTAAACATTCTTTCCCCCAACTTCCCAGACTACCTTGCTGCGACCCTAGCCTCTTCGACCATGCGACACGACCAGTCCCTCCCGCAGACCCGACTCGCGACGACACACTTTTTTTGCCCGAAACCCCTCACCGGGGTCACGTGAATTTTCTCTGTGCAAGCTTTTACATTCACTAACGCAATCCCGCACCTTCACAGCGCTGAAGAATGAACTTTTTTGGTCATATTTGCAACATGATTTGTAAGTTTTTTGGACATTTCCGGGCGGCATTCATTTCGCAAAAATCCTTTACCCATAAGGCTTGCAGGGCAATTAAGCATTTTCACGGCATAAAAATTTACCTGATTTTGAATTGGCCCTCCCATGAAAAATCAGGTCAAATAGTGACGTGAAGAAAATTTAAGCCATGTCGGAAAAACTTACATTCCTCAAGACAACAACGGCGACGGAAAACGCAAGCACTTGAAAATAAAGTGCTTTTATGTGCAGGCACAACAATTGCTATAACGACAATTAATTTGATGGGTACTGCTTCATCACCCAGACATCACCACATAAGGCCATCCTGATGAAAAAATTCCTGCTTGCCGCACTGTTCGCCCTGGCCAACATCGGCTCCGGCGCGGCCAATGCGACCACGCTGTCGACCACCATCAATGCTGACAATGTCTTCCAGGTCTACGTCAGCACCAACAACAACACGCTGGGCACCCTGGTGGGCAACGCCAACGACTGGACCACCACCTACAACTTCAGCACCCTGCTGACTGCCGGCGTCACCAACTTCCTGCACATCGTCGTGGCCAACCAGGGCGGTCCTGGCGGCCTGCTGGGCGCCTTCGTGCTGTCGGATGCCAACCTGGTGTTCGCCAACGGCAGCAACACCCTGCTCACCGGCGACGCCGGCCTGACCCAGAACCTGACCGGCTTTGGCCACACCACCAGCGCCACCGTCTCCGAAGGCGCCAACGGCACCTCGCCCTGGGGCCTGCGCAGCGGCTATGGCGCGCTGGCACCGCAGTGGGTCTGGAACTACTACAGCAACAATGCCAGCGACTTCAATACCGTCTACTTCACCGCTGCCATCGAGGTCCCCAACGCCGTGCCGGAACCCGGCTCGATCGCCCTGCTCGGCCTGGGCCTGTTGGCCCTGCTGGCATGGCGCAAGCGCAAGGACAACCTGGCGATCTGAACCATGATGATGTGCCGACCCTCGCGGCGCGTCCCTGAGTATCGATGAGCGCGTCGCTCTGGCTTTCGGCAGCAGCAAGATGCTTGCTGCTGCCCCCAATGAACCTGCTACTGTTCACAGTGGCAGGTTTTGTGCTTTGTCGGTGGCATCTACGCTGTGGCCGGGCGATGGTCACCATAGGGATCGTACTACTCGGCTTGCTGTGCATCCCCGCGGTGTCCAACCTGCTGGTGCAACCACTGGAAAACCAGACCACCGTGCTCACCCCCGCCGCGCGCAGCCAGGGGCAGGCCATCGTGGTGCTGGCCGCCGGCAGCGAGGACCACGCTCCAGAATACGACGGCATGGATATCCCGGATTACGTGGCGCTGGCACGCCTGCGCTACGCGGCACGATTGCAGCACCAGACCAAGCTGCCGATCCTGGTGTCGGGCGGCAACGCACCAGCCGACGCGCCGCAGCGCTCCAAGGCCGAGGCCATGGCGCGCGCCCTGCGCGAAGACTTTGCCACGCCGGTGCGCTGGATCGAAGGGCGCTCGGAAAATACAGAGCAGAACGCCAGCTATTCGGCAGCTCTGCTACGCGAAGACGGGGTCGAACGCGTCCTGCTTGTAACCGACGCCATGCACATGCCGCGCGCAGTCATGGCCTTCGAGCACGCGGGATTGCACGCCATTGCTGCTCCCACCATGTTCTTCCGCCTGGATCACCTGGAACCACAATCGCTCCTCCCAAGCGCCGAGGGCTTGCGCCGCGCCTACTACGCCAGCTATGAATGGCTGGGCCTGCTGTGGTATCGACTGCGAATGAATGCCAACCACCCGAGCTAAGCACGTCTAACCCGATTGCAACCATGACCACTTCAATCAAGCGACTCAAGCTTCTCCTCTGGCTGCTGCTGGCCGCCATCGTGCTGGCCCTCGTGACTGCGGCGGTGGCGCTATCGCGCCTGAACATTCCGCCACGCCAGCTTGCCCCCTATCTGGAACGCCGTGCCGAGGGGCATCAGGAGGCACTGACCAATCTGGTCATGCAAGCGGCCGAACTCCTGCAGCGCCTGGATCGCGGCCAGCGCAACATCCATACACCACAACAATGGACCATCGGCGCCCAGCCCGGTGCCTTTACGCCTGCCCCGACGGGGGTGGTGGTGCCGGTGGGCAACACGGTCGAACTGGCCCAGTCGCTGGCGCAAGCCCGACCCGGCCAGATCATCACCCTGCAGCCCGGCCACTATCGCATCGACGGCGACGGTTCGCTCGTCGTGCGCCAGGCCGGCAAGGCCGAATCGCCCATCGTGGTGCGGGCCGCGCGCCCCGACACCGTCTTCATCGAGCTCAATGCCGGCGAAGGCTTCAAGATCGATGCCCCCTGGTGGATCTTTGAAAACCTCAACATCGAAGGCGTCTGCAAGAGCCAGGAGTTCTGCGAGCATGCCTTCCACGTGGTGGGCCGCGGAGCGCACTTCATTGCCCGCAACAACCGCATCGTCAATTTCAACGCCCATTTCAAGATCAATGGTGACGAAGGCGGCTTCCCCGATGGCGGCACCATCGAAGGCAATACCCTGACCAACACCGCACCACGCCAGACCATGGGACCGGTCACGCCGATCGACCTGGTGGCCGCCAGCAACTGGCGCATCGTGCGCAACCAGATCAGCGACTTCATCAAGGCCAGCGGCGACCGCATCAGCTATGGCGCCTTCGTCAAGGGCGCCGGCAGCGGCAACCGTATCGAGCAGAACATCGTGCTGTGCGAATACTTGCTGCAGGGACACACCGGCCAGCAGGTCGGCCTGTCGCTGGGTGGCGGCGGTACCGGCCTGCCCTACTGTCGCGACAAGCGTTGCATCACCGAGCAGGATGGTGGCGTGATCGCCGGCAACCTGATTGCCTCCTGTTCCGACGACGGCATCTATCTCAATCGTGCCGCGGCCAGCAAGATCTTGCACAACACGCTGGTCGATACCGGTGGGATTACGGTACGCTTCGCCGAAAGCACGGCCGATGTCGAAGGCAACCTGATCGACAGCGTGGTGCGCGCCCGCGATGATGGCCTGGTGCGCACCGCCGAGAACGAGGTGACGGGCGCGCTGAACCTGTACCTGGGGCGTCATCCGGTACGCAATCTGTTCCAGTCGCCGCAGATGCTGGACATGCGCTGGAAGGACAAGCCGCCTGTGCGAGAAAACATGCAGGAACAAGTGCCTGATTTATGCAAAGGAATGCGCAGCGGACGTGTATCCTATGGCGCGTTCGAGGATTTTGCTGCCTGTCGCAGGCAGCCCTGATTGCGGCACGGAAAGAGTAGCCGCGCAGCAACATCAGCAATACCAATTAGCGGGCATGGGACGTGCCCGATCATTTGTCTTTATTTTTGGGGATGGAAAACATGAGTATCGTTGCAGTCGTAGGCTTGGGTTATGTGGGTCTTCCGCTGGCAGTGGAGTTTGGCAAGAAGCGTCCCACCGTAGGTTTCGACCTCTCCAAGAGCAAGATCGAGAGCTACCGCAAGTTCGTTGACCCCACCGGCGAACTGAGCACCGAGGAACTGCGTGCCTCCACGCAACTGAGCGTAAGCACCGACCCGGCCATCCTGGCTGATGCCGACTACATCGTGGTGGCCGTGCCCACCCCGGTCGATGAAGCGCACAACCCCGACTTCGGTCCGCTGGCCGGCGCCAGCATCACCGTGGGCAAGCACATGAAGCGCGGCGCCATCGTGGTGTTCGAGTCCACCGTCTACCCCGGTGCCACCGAGGAAGTCTGCGTTCCCCTGCTGGAACAGCATTCCGGCCTGAAGTGGGGCCAGGACTTCCACGTCGGCTTCTCGCCCGAGCGTATCAACCCGGGCGACAAGCAGCACACCCTGACCACCATCCTCAAGATCGTCTCCGGCGACGACCCGGACACCCTGGAAAAGATCGCCCAGCTCTACGAATCCGTCATCACCGCCGGCGTGCATCGTGCCTCCAGCATCAAGGTGGCCGAAGCCGCCAAGGTGATCGAGAACACCCAGCGCGACCTCAACATCGCGCTGATGAATGAACTCTCCATCATCTTCGACAAGATCGGTATCGACACCCTGGAAGTGCTGCAGGCCGCCGGCACCAAGTGGAACTTCCTGCCCTTCCGTCCGGGCCTGGTCGGCGGCCACTGCATCGGCGTGGACCCGTACTACCTGACCCACAAGGCCGAGATGCTGGGCTACCATCCGCAAGTGATCCTGGCCGGTCGCCGCATCAACGACGGCATGGCCAAGTTCGTGGCCGAGAAGACGGTCAAGTCCATGATCGCCGCCGGCTTCCACATCAAGGGCTCAAAGGTCAACGTGCTGGGCCTGACCTTCAAGGAAAACTGCCCCGACCTGCGCAACTCCAAGGTGGTCGATATCGTGACCGAACTGCAATCCTATGGCGTGGAAGTGCACGTCTACGACCCGGTCGCCGCCAGCGAGGATGCCGAACACGAATACGGCATCAAGCTGGAGAACTGGTCCGACCTGCCGCGCGCCGATGCCGTGGTGGCGGCGGTGTCGCACAAGGAACTGCTGGCGCGCCCGCTGGCCGAGATCCTGACCAAGCTCAACGACAATGGCTGCTTCATCGACGTCAAGTCGCAGTTCGACCAGAACGCCCTGAGCGCGGCCGGCTACAGCGTCTGGCGCCTCTGATCGGCACGTCGCCAGAAACGCTACACCATGACTAGATACGACGCGATTTGCGCGCAACTCACGCAAGAACCCAAGCGCTGGCTCATCACCGGCGTGGCCGGCTTCATCGGCTCCAACCTGCTGGCCCGGCTGCTCTCGCTGGGTCAGCAGGTGACCGGCCTGGACAACTTCAGCACCGGCCGCCAGGCCAACCTGGACGAAGTCCGCGCCGAGGTCGGCGAGGCCGCCTGGGCCAACTTCAGCTTCATCGAAGGCGACATCTGCAACAACGATGACTGCGCGCGCGCCTGCGCCGGTGCGGACTACGTGCTGCACCAGGCGGCGCTGGGTTCGGTGTCGCGCTCCATCGAGGATCCGCTGCGCACCAACCTGAACAACGTCAACGGCTTCCTCAACATGCTGGTCGCCGCCCGCGATGCCAAGGTGGCGCGCTTCGTCTACGCCGCCTCCAGCTCGACCTACGGCGACCACCCGGGCCTGCCCAAGGTGGAAGACGTGATCGGCAAGCCGCTCTCGCCCTACGCGGTGACCAAGTACGTCAACGAGCTGTACGCCGACGTCTTCGGCCGCTGCTATGGCCTGCAAAGCATCGGCTTGCGCTACTTCAATGTGTTCGGCCGCCGCCAGGATCCGCACGGCGCCTACGCCGCCGTGATCCCGCAATGGGTGACGGCGATGATCCGCAACGATGCACTGCGCATCAATGGCGATGGCGAGACCACCCGCGACTTCTGCTACATCGACAACGTGGTGCAGGCCAATCTGCTGGCCGCCACCGCTGCACCCGAAGCCGCCAACCATGTCTACAACATCGCGCTCAACGATCGCACCAGCCTCAACGAGCTCTACGAGGTCATGCGCGGCTTGCTGGTGGAGCGCTTCCCGCACCTGCAGCAGCATCGCCCGACCTACGTGGGCTTCCGTGCCGGCGACATCCGTGATTCCCAGGCCGATATCAGCAAGGCCCGCGAGGGCCTGGGCTATGCGCCCACGCATCGCATCCATGCCGGTCTGCAGGAAGCCATGAACTGGTACATCGAGCATCTGGGAGCATCCGCCTGAGCACTGCCTGGGCGGGCAGCTGACATGGTCGCCATCGAGCGCTACGACAGTTTCGCGCAGATGCCCCAGGCGGTACTGGCGTGCTTCGAGCAAGCCGGGCAACAGGCCGATTTCTGCCTCACGCCCGGCTGGCTGCAGCACCTGGCCAGCACCACCGGCTCGGCCGGGCAATCGCTGCAGCTGTATTGCCTGCTGCGTGATGGCGCCGCCCGCATCCTGCTGCCGATGATGAGCAACCCGCGCGCCGGCTGGCCGGGCGCGCGCCGGCTGGAGATGCAGGCCAACTACTATTCGGCCCTGGCCGGCCCCCTGATGGTCGACCCTGGCGAAGACCTCCGTGAACTGCCGGCACTGATGGCCGCCATCGTCGCCGAACGCCCACGCTGGAGCCGCATCGACCTGCATCCACTGGCCCGCGACGAAGCTGGCTTCACGGCACTGCAACAGGCGCTGCAGGCCTGCGGCATGGCAGTGCGCCCCTACTTCTGCTTTGGCAACTGGACCCTGGAGCTTGCCGGACGCAGCTATCAGCAATACCACGCCACCCTGCCCTCGCGCCTGCGCAATACCCTGGCGCGCAAGTCGCAGCAACTGCGCTCTGCCGGCGACGTCGACATCAGCATCATCCAGCAAGGCAGCGAGCAACTCGAACGCGGCATCGCCGACTACCAGTCGGTCTACCAGGCCAGCTGGAAACAGGCCGAACCCCATCCCGACTTCATCCCTGGCCTGATCCGCCTGTGCGCCCGCCAGGGCAAGTTGCGCCTGGGCATCGTGCGCATCGATGGCCAGGCTGCCGCCGCCCAGCTGTGGATCGTCCACCAGGGTGTGGCCGCCATCTACAAGCTCGCCTATGACGAACGCTTTGCCGCGCTCTCGGTGGGCTCGGTGCTGACCGCGCGCATGATGGAACACGTCATCGACGTCGACGGCGTGCGCGAAGTCGACTACCTGATGGGCGACGATGGCTACAAGCGCGACTGGATGTCGCACCGCCGCGAAAGATGGGGTCTGGCTGCCTTCAATCCACGCACCGCAGACGGCTTGGCGGGCATGTTGCGGCATGACATCGGACGGCTGTGGCGTCGCTTGTCATCAGTTCTTGTGACAAGCTTGCATTTCAGCAAGAAAAACCAGTAGTGGCGCGGCTTTCTAGCAAATAATAACGCACAGAAATAGTGTAAATTTTGGCCTAATTTATGTCTTATTCCGCACTGGAAATGTGAAGCAGGATGGTATGATTCTGCGATTGTCAAAAAGTCACTATTACTACTGCTTAAACGATATCTCACAGGGGGATATCCATCGGGGATGACCCGATTTGCCAGGAGGGGGATCTTTCCAGGGAAATCATTCACCACGAAGATGTTGCAAACAGGCTACAGCGGACCCGCTCAAGGAGGCTGGTACATGGCCTGTCGGTGTCGGCTCGCTTTACACAGTGGGGCCGCCATCGGTACCCCGACATTGCAGG
Source organism: Herbaspirillum sp. NPDC087042 (assembly GCF_044745245.1). Taxonomy (NCBI): domain Bacteria; kingdom Pseudomonadati; phylum Pseudomonadota; class Betaproteobacteria; order Burkholderiales; family Oxalobacteraceae; genus Herbaspirillum; species Herbaspirillum sp. NPDC087042. The sequence continues at coordinate 674,979 of NZ_JBIUZW010000001.1, forward strand.
CTGGCTGTCAAATAACTCAATTTGTTGAATCTCGATCGCAGGGGAAGCGGCTCACATGGCGGATTTACTATCGCAACTCTTATCGCTCTTGAAGGGCGCCTGGAAGTATCGCTGGCTGGCCATCTCGGTGGCCTGGGTGCTGCTGCTGGTAGGCAGTGTCGTGGTGTTCCGGCTGCCCAATGATTTCCAGGCCTCGGCACGTGTCTATGTGGATACGCAAAGCATCCTCAAGCCCCTGCTGGCGGGCATGACCACGGTACCCAACATCGAGCAGCAGGTCTCCATCATGAGCCGCACCCTGCTCAGCCGCCCCAATCTGGAGCGTGTCACGCGCATGGCCGACCTGGACATCAAGGCCCAGACCGTGGCCGACAAGGACAAGCTGGTCGATGAGCTGGCGCAACGCATCAAGATCATCCAGACCGGGCGCGACGACATCTACACCATCACCTACAACAACGAGAACCCCAAACTGGGCAAGGATGTGGTGCAGTCGCTGCTGACCATCTTCGTCGAGGGCAGCGTCGGTGACAAGAAGGAAGACTCGGACAAGGCGGTGCGCTTCATCGGCGACCAGATCAAGAGCTACGAAGAAAAGCTGACCAATGCTGAAAACGCGCTCAAGGAATTCAAGCAGAAGAACGCCGAGCTGCTGCCGCGCCAGGGTAGCGACTATGGCTCCAAACTGCAGGATGCCGCCGACCAGCTCAGCCAGGCGCGCCTGGAACTGGCCGAGGCCGAGCAAGCCCGCAACGCCATCCAGAAACAGCTCACCGGTGGCAGTGGCAACAGCGAGGACATGCCGCGCATGCCCACACCGGAAATCGATTCCCGCCTGGAAGCCGCCGTCAAGCAGCTCGATGACCTGCGTACCAAGTACACCGAAAACCACCCCGACGTGGTCGGCACACGTCGCCTGATCGCCGAACTGGAAAAGCGCAAGCGCGACGAAGCCAAGAATCGCCAGCCGGGTGCCGATCCGGGTGCCAACTACAGCCCCATGATGCAACAGCTGAGCGTGTCGCTCTCGGATGCACGCGCCAAGGCGGCCAGCCTGCGCGCGCGGGTGGATGAGTATGCGGCCCGCTATGCCCGCCTGAAGGCGCAGAGCATTGCCGCCCCCGACGTCGAAGCCCAGTTCACCCAGCTCAACCGCGACTACCAGATCAACAAGGACAACTACGAGAAGCTGGTGGCCCGCCGCGATGCCGCCAAGCTCTCCGGCGACCTCAGTTCGGCCACCGACCTGATGACCTTCCGCGTGATCGATCCGCCGATCGTGCCGCGTCTGCCGGTGGGTCCGAATCGCCTGCGCCTGCTGTCGCTGCTGTTCGTCGCCGCCATTGCGGCCGGCTTCGGCGTGACGGTGGTGTTGAGCCAGGTCCGTCCCTCCTTCATCACCCAGCACCAGCTGCAGCAGGTCACCGGCCTGCCCGTGCTGGGTGCGGTGGCCATGAACTGGACCGATGCCGAAGTCGCCAAGCGCAAGGGCAGCGTGCGCAAGTTCATTGCCCTGGTGGTCGCCTTCTTTGTGGCCTATGTTGTGATGATGGCCTTCCTGTTCCTGAGGTATTGATGATGCGCCTTTCCCTTCATTCCAGTTTGCCTCGCCGCACCAGCGGCGTATCAGGAGAGCACGCATGAGCATCATCGAACGCGCCGCCAGCCGCCTCAAGACCCACGCCTCGCAACGCCCGGCTGGTGCGAGCGAGATCCTGTCGCCGGCCGAACAGGCCGCCCAGGCTGACGCCCAGGCCGCAGCCGCCGCGACCACACCGGTGAGCAGCGAGGCTGCTGCACCGGTGGTGCCGACTGCCCCTGCCCCTGCTGCTGCACCGGCGGCATCGGCTGCCACAGCCGCACCGGGCGCACCCGCAAGCACACCTGCGGCGCCTGCTGCCAGCACCGCAACGCCGGCAGCACCGGCGGCAGCAGAGCCTGCACCGGCCCGCTCCACGCCGGCCAAGCGCATCGACATCAATCTGGAACGCCTGGCCGGCATGGGCTTCCTGACACCGGGCAGCCGTTCGCTGATCTCCGAGCAGTTCCGCATGATCAAGCGCTCGCTGCTGCGCCAGGCCTTCGCGCCGCGCGAGGCGGGCTCCAATCCGGGCAACCTGATCATGGTGACCAGCTCGCTGCCCAACGAAGGCAAGACCTTCTGCTCGATCAACCTGGCCCTGTCGATCGCCATGGAGCTGGACCACACCGTGCTGCTGGTGGACGCCGATGTGGCACGTCCCTCGGTGCTGCGCACCTTCGACGTGGCCGAGGAAGGCGCCGGCATGATGAACCTGCTGCTCGACGACAAGGTCGACATGGCCGACGTGCTGCTCAAGACCAACGTCGATACGCTCAGCGTGCTGCCGGTGGGTCCGCGTCACAGCCACTCCTCGGAATTGCTGGCCAGCCAGTCCATGCACCTGCTGCTGGAAGAAATCGCCAGCCGCTATCCCGACCGTATCGTGATCTTCGATTCGCCACCGCTGCTGGTGACCAGCGAAGCCAACGTGCTGGCCACCAAGATGGGCCAGATTGCCATGGTGGTGGCCGCCGAAAGTACCTCGCAACAAGCCGTCAAGACCTCGCTCAATCAGCTCAAGGGCTGCCAGAACGTCAGCCTCATCTATAACAAGAGCATGGCCTTTGCCGGCTCCCCGGAGTATGGATACGGATATGGCTATGGCTACTGAGAACCTGCGTCACGCAATCGCCCCCACCTCCCTGCCGCGCCACGCGCTCGCCATTGCCGCCACACTGCTGGTGGCATCGGGCGCCCAGGCGGCTGAATGGACGATCACGCCCTCGGTCAACCTCACCCAGACCTATACCGACAACGTGAACCTGCAACCGCAGGGCAAGAGCGACTTCGTCACCCAGGTCACGCCGTCGCTGACGGTGGTCTCCAAAGGTCCGAACCTGACGCTCAATGCCAACTACGGCCTGCAGGAAACCTATTACGCCAACCACAACGCCGGTTCGTCGCTGACCAACCTGTTGAATGCCAATGCCAACGCCAGGTTCATCGACAACCTGCTGTACCTGGATAGCGCGGCCTCGATCACCGAGCAGAACATCTCGGCCTTCGGCGCCCAGCCCGTGGACAACACCAATGGCAGCGGCAACCGCACCACGGTGCGCACCACCCGCATCAGCCCTTACCTGGCGCGCACCTTCGGCTCGGATGCCACGGGCGAGTTGCGCTATGCCCGCGACACCGTCTCGGCCAGCAACGGCGGCCTGTCCAACAGCAATACCGACACCGTCTCGATGAGGGTCGACAGCGGTCCGGCCTACCACCTGATCGGCTGGGGCATGAAGTACAGCGATGCCAACACCCAATACGCTGGCCAGAGCAATGTCAAGCTGCAGAATATCGTGGGACGTCTGTCCTACCTGCTGGACGAGCACTTCCGCCTGGTCGGCACGGTCGGTTACGATCGCAACGATTATTCGCTCACGGCCAATTCCAGCTCCGGCTATTCCTGGACCAGTGGCTTCGAATGGAAGCTCAACCAGCGCACCAGCCTGAACGCAGCGATCGGCCACAAGTACTATGGCAGCACCTTCTCGCTGTCGGCGGCCACGCGCAGCCGGGTCGCCAACTGGATGCTCAGCTATAACGAGGACGTGACCACCACGCCGGCGCAGTTCTCGCAGCCGACCACGGTCAATACCGCGACCTTCCTGGACCAGTTGCTGTCCTCCTCGATCAGCGATGCCACCGCCCGTGCAGCGGCCGTGCAGCAACTGATCCAGCAAGGCAACCTGCCCAGCACCCTGACCACGTCGGTCAACTCCTTTACCAACACGGTGTTCCTGCAGAAGCAGTTGCAGGGCTCGGTACTGCTCAGTGGTGCGCGCACGACGCTGCTGATCTCGATCTTCGATACCGAACGCGAACCGCTCTCCAATAACAGCCAGGGCACCCTGGTGGGCAACGGCAACGATCGCACCGAACAGGTCGGCGCCAGCGCCGTGCTCTCGCGCCGCCTCAATGAACGGGTGCGCGCCAACGCCGCGCTGGTGGCCACGCGCGTGAAGTCGATCACCACCGGCCGGGTCGACAACACCCAGAGCCTGCGCCTGGGCGTGTCGCGCCAGCTGACCCCGGACGTGCTGGGCACCGTGGAAGTGCGCCGCAACCAGGGCCAGTCGACCCAATCCGACGTGTCCTACCGCGAAAACGCGGTGAGCGCCTATCTGAACATGAAGCTCTAAGAGCATCGAGCCCGCTATGTACGAATCATTCTACGGTCTGCGCGACAAGCCCTTCCGCCTGCGTCCGGACCCCAGCTTCTTCTTCGGCAGCAAGGGCCACAAGCGGGCCATGAGCTATCTGGAGTATGGCCTGTCGCAAGGCGAAGGCTTCATCATCATCACCGGCGAAGTGGGTGCCGGCAAGACCACCCTGGTCAGGAAGCTGCTGGGCAAGATCAATCCCATGCAGATCATCTCGGCCCATATCGTCAACACCCACCTGGATCCGGACAACACCCTGCGCATGGTCGCGGCCGCCTTCGGCCTGCCCAGCGAGGATGCCAGCAAGGCCACCCTGCTGACTCGCCTGGAGCAGTTCTTCCTGCATTGCGAGCAAAAGGGCATCCGTGCCCTGCTGGTGGTGGACGAGGCACAGAACCTGTCGCCGACCACGCTGGAAGAATTGCGCATGCTGTCCAACTTCCAGAGCGGCGACCGCTCGCTCCTACAGACCTTCCTGCTGGGCCAGCCCGAGTTCCGCATCACGCTGCATAGCGATGCGATGTTGCAATTGCGCCAGCGCGTCATCGCCACCTATCACCTCGGGCCGATGGACGAGGAAGAGACCATCACCTACATCCAGCATCGCCTGCGCACGGTGGGCTGGGAAAACGATCCGTCCTTCGACGCCTCGGCCTACTCGGCCATCCACAACTACACCGGCGGCATCCCGCGCAAGATCAATTCGCTGTGCGACCGCCTGCTGTTGATGGGCTACCTGGAAGAACTGCGCGCCTTCAGCGCCGAGCATGTCGCCGCCGTCATCAGCGACATCCAGGAAGAGTTCGAGCAGCCCCTGCCCGACCAGGAACAACAGACCATGGCCGAACTGCGTTCGGTCGAACGCCAGTTCAACGACGATGCGCTGGAAGAGCTGCAACAGCGCGTAGGCAAGCTGGAGAACGCGACCGCGTCCATCCTCAAGATCCTGCGCGACCTCACCTCGCACTCGTCCAAATACAATCTCCAGGAACCCAAGTCATGAGCACCACCGCGACCGCAGCACCGCACCGCATCCTTTGCATCGTCGGCGCCCGTCCCAATTTCATGAAGATCGCGCCGATCATGTCGGCCTTCGCCCGGATGGGTGAGCAGGTGCAAGCCACCCTGCTGCATACCGGCCAGCACTACGACGTGGCGATGAACCACCAGTACTTCGAGGCGCTGGGCATTCCCTCGCCGGACATCAACCTGGAGATCGGTTCCGGCAGCCATGCCGTGCAGACCGCCGCCGTGATGACCCATTTCGAGCCGGCGCTGGACGCCGCCCAGGCCTCGGCCGTGCTGGTGGTGGGTGACGTCAACTCGACCCTGGCCTGCGCCCTGGTGGCCACCAAGAAGGGCATCCCGGTGATCCACGTGGAAGCCGGCCTGCGCAGCTATGACCGCGCCATGCCCGAAGAAATCAACCGCATCCTGACCGACCAGATCTCGGACCTGCTCTACACCACCGAGGCCAGCGCCCTGGGCAACCTGACGCGCGAAGGCATTGCCGCCGAACGCGTGCGCTTCGTCGGCAACGTGATGATCGACACGCTGCGCAGCAACCTGCCGCGCGCCATCAATCTGCCGCAGATCCTGGAGGCCCACGGCCGCAGCGACTTCCAGCACGCGCAAGGCTATGCCGTGCTGACCCTGCACCGCCCCTCCAACGTCGATGATCCGGACGTATTGCGCCGCCTGCTGGAAACGGTACGCACCATCAGCACCACGCTGCCGGTGGTGTTCCCGCTGCATCCGCGCACGCGCGGCATGATCGAGAAGTTCGGCCTGGCCGAGCTGATCGACATCCCGCAAGTCCTGCAACTGCCGCCCATGGGCTATCTGGAAATGCTGGGCCTGATGCAGAATGCCCGCCTGGTACTGACCGACTCCGGCGGCATCCAGGAAGAAACCACGGCCCTGGGCGTGCCCTGCGTGACCCTGCGCAACAATACCGAGCGCCCCATCACCGTGGAGCAAGGCACCAACACCATCGCCGGCAACGATCCCGAGAAGATCCTGGCGATCTTCCGCGACGTGATCGAGCATGGTGGCAAGGGTGGCCGCGTCCCCGAGTTCTGGGATGGCCACGCCGCCGACCGTATCGCCCAGGACCTGTGCGCCTGGCTGGACCAGCGCCGCGCCGCGGCTTGAGGGGAACTGGCATGGGCTCGCCTATCCGCAATGCCATGACGGTGGATGTAGAAGACTACTTCCAGGTATCGGCCTTCGCCAACACCATCTCGCGCGACAGCTGGGAAAACCAGCCTTGCCGGGTCGAACGCAACATGGACAGGATCCTGGCCATCTTCGCGGAACACGGCATCCACGCCACCTTCTTCACCCTGGGCTGGATCGCCGAACGCTATCCGGCCGTGGTACGCCGTATCGTCGAGCAGGGCCATGAACTGGCCAGCCACGGTTACGGCCACCTGCGCGCCAGCGACCAGGATCGCGCCCAGTTTGCCGAGGACATCGGCCGCGCCAAGGCCCTGCTGGAAGATATCGGTGGCCAGGAGGTCAAGGGCTACCGTGCGCCCAGCTTCTCCATCGGCAAGGACAACATGTGGGCACTGGATGTGCTGCAGGAAGCCGGCTATCGCTACAGCTCCAGCATCTATCCGGTCAAGCACGACCACTACGGCGTGCCCGATGCGCCGCGTTTCGCCTACTACCCCAATGGCCCGGAGGGCCTGCTGGAAGTGCCGGTGAGCACGGTACGCTTCGGTGAAAAGAATTATCCGGCCGGTGGCGGCGGCTTCTTCCGCTTCTTCCCGTATGCGCTGTCGCGCTGGCTGTTGCGCCGGGTCAACCAGCGCGATGGCGAAGCGGCCATCTTCTATTTCCACCCCTGGGAAATCGATCCCGGGCAACCACGCCAGAGCGGCATCAGCGCCAAGACGCGCTTCCGCCATTACATCAACCTGCATCGCACGGAAGACCGCATCAAGGAGCTGGCCTCCGACTTCCAGTGGGATCGCATGGATCGCATTTATCTGGGTGCCCAATGAACGCCACGACGTCGGTTTCCGAACACCAGGCCACCTCCGCTGCGGTCGCAGCGGGTGAGCTCACCGTACACTCGCTGCAAGCCGCCGATGTGCAGCGCTGGGACGAGTTCGTCCTGCAATGCCCGCAAGCCACCTTCTTCCACCGTGCCGGCTGGAAGGAAGTGATGGAGCGCTCCTTCGGCCATCGTGCCTATTTCATGTATGCCCAGCGTGCCGGCCAGATCGTGGCCGTGCTGCCGCTGGCCCACATCAGAAGCCGCCTGTTCGGCAGCTGGCTGGGCTCGCTGCCCTTCTGCGTCTATGGTGGCGTGGCGGGCGAGGATGCCCAGGCGCGGGCCCTGCTGGACGGCGCCGCCATCGAGCTGGCGCGCAAGCTCAATGCGGAACACCTGGAATACCGCAACATCGCGCCCCAGCACACCGACTGGCCGACCAAGGCACTCTACGTGACCTTCCGCAAGGAAATCTCGACCGACGACGAAGAGAACATGCAGGCCATCCCGCGCAAGCAGCGCGCCATGGTCCGCAAGGGCATCAAGTTCGAGCTGCAAAGCGAGATCGACAGCAACACCGACCGTTTCTTCGACGCCTACTCGGCCAGCGTGCATCGCCTGGGTACGCCGGTGTTCTCGCGCAAGCACTTCAGGGTCCTGGCCGAGGTGTTCGGCAAGGATTGCGAAGTGCTCACCATCACCAAGGATGGCCAGACCATCAGCAGCGTGATGAGCTTCTACTTCCGCGACGAGGTACTGCCCTACTACGGCGGCGGCAACGAGCGCGCCCGCGACCTGGCCGCCAACGACTTCATGTACTGGGAACTGATGCGACGCTCGGCCGCGCGCGGCATCCGCGTCTTCGACTTCGGTCGCAGCAAGCAGGGCACCGGCTCCTTCGACTTCAAGAAGAACTGGGGCTTCACGCCCGAGCCGCTGCACTACGAATACCAGCTCCTGCGCGGACAGGACGTGCCGGACACCAACCCGCTGAACCCCAAGTACCAGCTGATGATCAAGACCTGGAAGCGCCTGCCGCTGTGGGCAGCCAACATGATCGGCCCGCACATCGTCCGGCAACTGGGGTGATCTGTGGAACACCTGCTTTTCCTGGCGCACCGCATTCCGTATCCGCCCAACAAGGGCGACAAGATACGTTCCTTCCATCTGCTCAAGCATCTGGCGCAGCGCTATCACGTCCATCTCGGTACCTTCGTCGATGATCCGGCTGACTGGCAGCACGTAGACACCGTCAAGGCCTATTGCCAGTCCAGCCACTTTGCCCGCCTGGATGGCTTGCAGGCACGCCTGCGCAGCCTGCCGGCCCTGGCCACCACGCGTGCACTGAGCCTGGACTACTACCGTAACGCCGGCCTGCGCCAGTGGGTGGCCGCGCAGCTGGATGCGGCACCGATCTCGCGCGTGCTGGTGTTTTCCTCGGTGATGGCGCAGTACGCGCAGGATCCGCGCCTCACCCGCAGCGTGGTCGACTTCGTCGATGTCGACTCCGACAAGTGGGCCCAGTACGCCGCCAAGAAATCCTGGCCCATGAGCTGGCTGTACCGCCGTGAAGGCCGTTGCCTGCTGGACTTCGAACGCCAGGTGGCCGCCGCGGCCGATGTCTCGCTGTTCGTCTCGCAGGCCGAAGCCGCCTTGTTCCGCCAGCTGGCACCGGCCAGCGCACACAAGACCGGCTTCCTCAACAACGGCGTCGATATCGATTACTTCTCGCCGGCGCACCGCCTGGACAATCCCTATGCAGCCGATGCCCAGGTGATGGTCTTCACCGGCGCCATGGATTACTGGCCCAACATCGACGCGGTGCAGTGGTTCGCCCGCGAGATCCTGCCACTGGTGCGTGCGCGCCTGCCGCAGGCGCAGTTCTACATCGTCGGCTCGCGCCCCACGCCGCAGGTGCAGGCACTGGCCGAATTGCCGGGCGTGACCGTCACCGGTACCGTGCCCGACATCCGGCCCTACCTGGCCCATGCCCATTGCGCCGTAGCGCCGCTGCGGGTGGCCCGTGGCATCCAGAACAAGGTGCTCGAAGCCATGTCCATGCGCATGCCGGTACTGGCCTCGCCGCAAGCCTTCGAAGGCATCTCGGCCACGCCGGGTCGCGACCTGCTGGTGGCCGATGGCGCCCAAGCCCTGGCGCAGGCAGCCATCGGACTGTTGCAGGACGTGCAGCCGGACGGCCCGCGCCAGCGCCTGGCCACCAGCGCCCGCGCGCTCATCGAGCAGGACTACGGCTGGGAGCGGCAATTGTCGCTGCTCGATACCCTGCTGGAAAGTTCCGACGAACTCCATTTCACTCCCGCCTGAGGCTGCCATGCGCCCCGCCGATCTACCCCTCGCCCAACGCCTGTCCCCGGCCACCATCGTGTTGCTGGTACTGGCGCTGGTCTTGCCCATGCTGGTCTACCGCGACACCCTGATGTCCATGGTGGAGATCTGGGACCGTTCCGAGACCTTCACCCACCAGTACCTGATCCTCCCCATCAGCCTGTGGCTGATCTGGCGCCAGCGCGATGAACTGCGCGCACTGGCGCCGCAGCCCTTCCTGCCCGGACTGGTGGTGCTGGCCCTGTGCAGCCTGGGCTGGTTGCTGGGCGAACTGGCCGACGTGCAGGTGGTCAAGCATTTCGCGCTGGTGACCATCATGATCAGCGCGGTCATCACCGTGCTGGGCCTGCGCATGTCGCGGGTGATCGCCTTCCCGCTGCTGTTCCTGATCTTTGCGGTGCCGGCCGGCGAGGTGCTGATCGAACCGCTGATCGAATTCACTGCCGACTTCACCATCACCGCCCTGCAATTGACCGGCATCCCGGTCTGGCGCGAAGGCAATACCTTTGTCATCCCCTCCGGCCGCTGGTCGGTGGTGGAGGCTTGCAGCGGGGTGCGCTACCTGATCGCCTCGCTCACGCTGGGCGTGCTGTATGCCCACCTGAGCTACCGCTCGCGCTGGCGTCAGGCCGGCTTCGTGCTGCTCTCCGGCGTGGTGCCGGTGATCGCCAACGGACTGCGTGCCTACATGATCGTGATGATCGGCCACCTGAGCAGCATGCAACTGGCCGTGGGCGTGGACCACCTGATCTACGGCTGGCTGTTCTTCGGCCTGGTGATGTTCCTGATGTTCTGGATCGGCGGCTTCTGGATCGACTCGAAGAAGCAGCGCACCGACACCCCGGGCGCGGCGCCTGCCGCCCCCGGTGCCAGCGCTGTCAGCGCGGCACCCCGCCTGGCGGGTGCCACGCCGGCAAGGCTGGTGCTGGCGGCGCTGCTGACGGTGGCCGCCATTGGCGTGGGCCCCACTTATGCGATCTATATGCACCGCTTCGATGCCAGCGGCGCCCCGGTCGACCTCACCACCCTGCGCAGCAACTGGAATGACAGCGCCGCCTTCAGCAACTGGGCGCCGGACTTCCATCCGGGTGTGGCAAACCTCTCGCGTTTCTACGGTCACGATGGCATGCAGGTCGGCCTGTACGTGCGCTATTACCGCGGCCAGCATCCGGGTGCTACCCTGGTCAGCTCGGTGAACCGCGTGCTGCCCGAAAAGAACAGTCCCTGGATCCGTACCGGCAACAGCGTACGCACTGAAACGGTGGCCGGACGCCCGCTGGCGCTGCGCGAGGAAATCATCAGCGCCCCGGCCGGACGCATGATGATCTGGCGCTGGTACTGGATCGACCGTCGCTTCGTGGAGAACGACTACCTGGCCAAGCTGCTGCAAACCAAGAGCCAGCTGGAAATGCAGGGCGACGACGGTGCCGCACTGTTCGTCTTCACCAACATCGATGAGCAACCGGAGAAGGCGCGCCAGGTGCTGCGCCGCTACCTGGGCGAGAACCTGGCCGGCATCGAGAGCACCCTGAACAACAACGGCAAGCGGTAGGCATAGCGTGGATCAAGATATTCCTTTGGTCGTACACCTGATCTACCGGCTCGACTTCGGTGGACTGGAGACCTTGTTGGTGGACTGCATCAATGGCATGCCGGCCGAGCGCTATCGCCATGCCATCGTGTGCCTGACCGACTACACCGATTTCGCCAGCAAGATCAAGAAGCCCAACGTGGCGGTGTATGCCCTGCACAAGCCGCCAGGCCTGGCACCGCAGACCCATTGGCACCTGTGGCGCCTGCTGCGCCGCCTGCGTCCGGCGGTACTGCACACCTACAACCTGCCGGCCATCGAATATGCGCCCGCCGCCGCCCTGGCCGGCGTCCCCGTGCGCGTGCACGGCGAACACGGCCGCGACGCGCGCGACCCGCAAGGTACCAACCCGCGCCACAACCTGTTGCGCCGCCTGGTTCTGCCCTTCTATGACTGCTACTACGCGGTCTCGGCCGACCTGCGCGACTGGCTGCGTGACACCATCGGCGTGCCCGACCGCAAGAACCTGCTGCTGGCCAATGGCGTGGATACGCGCAAGTTCCATCCGCCCGTGGGCGCGACCCGCGACACCAGCGACGAGCTGCCCGAGGGCTGCTTCGTGTTCGGCACGGTCGGCCGCATCCAGGACGTCAAGGACCACGCCATGCTGGTGGATGCCTTCATCGCCCTGCTGGCGCTGCTGCCCGAACAGCGTTCCCGGCTGCGCCTGGCCATCGTCGGCGACGGTCCCCTGCTGCCGGGCCTGCGCGAGAAGGTCGCCGCCGCCGGCATCGCCGACCTGGTCTGGCTGCCCGGAGCACGCATGGATATCGACGTGATGATGCGGCGCTTCTCGGTCTTTACGCTGTCCTCGATTGCCGAGGGCATCCCGGTCACCATCCTGGAGGCCATGGCCAGCGGCTTGCCGGTCATCTCCACGGCCGTGGGCGGTGTACCCGAGGTCGTGCAGGAAGGGCAGACCGGCGCGCTGGTACCGGCCCGCGATGCGCATGCCATGGCCCAGGCGATGGCGCGCTACGTCGCCGACCCTGCACTGGTGGCGCGCCATGGGGCCGCCGGCCTGGAGAGCAGCCTGCGCCAGTACAGCATGCAAGCCATGTTGCAAGCCTATGCCGGCATGTATGACCGCATGCTGGAGGCCAAGCTAGGCCGACGTACCGTTTAAGGAAAAGACAATCATGTGTGGAATCACTGGCATCTTCGCCCTGCATGGCAACCCGGACATCGATCGCGCCCTGCTCGACCGGATGAACGAGACCCAGCACCATCGTGGCCCCGACGAGGGCGGCATGCACCTGGAGCCGGGGATCGGCCTGGGCCATCGGCGCCTGTCCATCGTTGACCTGTCCACCGGCCAGCAGCCTCTGTTCAACGAGGATGAGAGCGTGGTGGTGGTGTTCAACGGCATGATCTACAACTACCGCGAACTGATGACCGAGCTGACCGCCCTGGGCCACCAGTTCCGTTCGCGCTGCGACACCGAAGTCATCGTGCATGCCTGGGAACAATGGGGCGAGGATTGCGTCACGCGCCTGCGCGGCATGTTCGCCTTCGCCCTGTGGGACCGCAACCGCCAGACCCTGTTCATGGCGCGTGACCGCCTGGGCATCAAGCCGCTGTTCTATGCCCTGCTGCCGGATGGCCGCTTCCTGTTCGGCTCCGAGCTGAAGTCGCTGCTGGCCGATCCGGCCCTGCCGCGCGCGCTCGATCCCTGCGCCGTGGAAGAATACTTTGCCTATGGCTATGTACCCGAGCCGCGCACCATCCTCAGTGGCGTGCACAAGCTCAATCCCGGTCACACCCTGCTGATGCAACGGGGTGTCACCGTCGGCGAACCCCAGCAAAAGAAATACTGGGATGTCCCCTTCAAGCAAGGCAGCGAACGCCCGGCCGACGAAGTCGCCGCCGAACTGCTGGAGCGCCTGCGCGAAGTGGTCGGCAGCCATCTAGTCACCGATGTGACGCTGGGTGGTTTCCTCTCCGGCGGGGTCGACTCCAGCGCGGTGGTGGCGATGATGGCCAAGCTGACCGGCGAATCGGTCAACACCTGCTCGATCGCCTTCAACGACCCGGCCTATGACGAGTCCAAGTATGCCGCCCAGGTGGCCGAGCAGTTCCACACCCGCCATCATGTGCGTACCGTGGACAAGGACGACTATGGCCTGATCGACCAGTTGGCCAATCTCTATGACGAGCCCTATGCCGACAGCTCGGCCATCCCGACCTATCGCGTCTGCCAGCTGGCCAAGGAGCGCGTGACGGTAGCCCTGTCGGGCGACGGTGGCGACGAGAACTTCGCCGGCTACCGCCGCTACCGCTACGCCATGAACGAAGAAAAGGTGCGCGCCCGCCTGCCAGACGGCCTACGCAAGCCGCTCTTCGGCTTCCTCGGCCGTCACTATCCCAAAGCCGACTGGGCACCGCGCGTGCTGCGCGCCAAGACCACCTTCGAAGCGCTGGCGCGCGATACCGTGGAAGGTTACTTCCATGGCGTCTCCATCATGCCGGACCGCGTACGCAACCGCCTCTTCAGCCCGGCCATGCGCACCCAGCTGCAGGGCTACCATGCCATCGAGGTCATGCGCGGCCATGCGGCGCAATCGCCCACCGACGATCCGCTGTCGCTGCTGCAATACCTGGACCTGAAGACCTACCTGCCCGGCGACATCCTGACCAAGGTCGATCGCGCCAGCATGGCGCATGCCCTGGAGGTACGGGTGCCGCTGCTGGACCACGAATTCGTGGAGTGGGTGTCCTGCCTGCCGCCGTCGCTGAAGCTGCATGAGGGTGAGGGCAAGTACATCTTCAAGAAGTCGCTCGAAGGAACCCTGAGCGAGGACATCCTCTATCGCAAGAAGATGGGCTTCTCCATCCCGCTGTCCAGCTGGTTCCGTGGCCCGCTGCGCCAGACCGTGCAGGACAGCCTGCTGGGGCCGCTGCTGCGCGAGACCGGCCTGTTCGACATGGTCTTCGTGGAAGAGATGGTCGAACAGCACCAGTCCGGCCGGCGCGACTACGCCGCGCCGCTGTGGGCGCTGCTGATGTTTGCCTCCTTCCTGCGCAACGTGCTGCACGCCGGCTCTGGCGCCACCCAACCGACGGCCCGCGCGGCCTGAACTGCTGAACCGACCGAACACCATGCATATCCTGCACATCCTCGACCACTCCATCCCGCTGCATAGCGGCTATACCTTCCGCACCCTGTCCATCCTGAAGCAGCAACGGGCGCTGGGCTGGCAGACCTCGCACATCACCAGCGCCAAGCAGGGCGCCAGCGCGGCCGCCGAAGAGGATGTCGATGGCTGGCACTTCTACCGCACGCCGCCCTCCTCCGGCCCCCTGGCCAAGCTGCCGGTGCTGAACCAGCTGGCCGTCATCAATGGCCTGGCGACCCGCCTGGAAGAAGTGGCCCGCAAGATCCGTCCCGATGTGCTGCATGCCCATTCGCCGGCCTTGAACGCCATTGCCGCGCTGCGCGTGGGTCGTCGCCTGGGCATCCCGGTGGTCTATGAGGTGCGCGCCTTTTGGGAAGACGCCGCCGTCGACCACGGCACCAGCAGCGAAGGCGGCCTGCGCTATCGCCTCACCCGCGCCATGGAAACCTATGCCCTCAAGCGCGCCGATGCCGTCACCACCATCTGCGAGGGTCTGCGCGCCGATATCGCCGCGCGCGGCGTGCCGCTATCGAAGATGACGGTGATCCCCAATGCGGTCAACATCGAGGACTTCACCCAGGGCCAGCCGGCAGACCCTGAACTGGCGCGCGAACTCGGCCTGGAAGGCAAGACCCTGCTCGGCTTCATCGGCTCCTTCTATGCCTACGAGGGCTTGCCGGTACTGATGAAGGCACTGCCGGCGCTGCTGGCGGGCAACCCCGACGTGCGCCTGCTGCTGGTGGGCGGTGGTCCGCAGGACAAGGAATTGCGCGCCCTGGCCACGCAACTGGGCGTGGCCGACAAGGTGGTCTTTACCGGTCGCGTGCCGCACGACCAGGTGCAGCGCTACTACAACCTGATCGACGTGCTGGTCTATCCGCGCCTGAAGATGCGCCTGACCGATCTGGTCACGCCCCTGAAACCGCTCGAAGCCATGGCCCAGGGCCGGCTGGTGGTGGCCTCCGACGTCGGCGGTCATCGCGAGCTGATCGCCGATGGCCAGACCGGCGTGCTCTTCACCGCCGGCTCCCCGGAGGCGCTGGCGCAGAAGGTGCTGGCCCTGCTGGCCGCGCCCCAGCAATGGCCGCAACTGAAGGCCGCCGGTCGCCACTTCGTCGAAACCGAACGCAACTGGGCCGCCAGCGTGGCGCGCTACCAGCAGATCTATCCGCGCCTGCTTGCCTGACCATGATGAAGCTGCTCACCTTCTCCACGCTGTTCCCCAACCTCGAACGTCCCGGTCACGGGATCTTCGTGGAAACCCGCCTGCGCCACCTGGTGGCCAGTGGCCGGGTGGAGTCGCGCGTGGTGGCGCCGGTGCCGTGGTTCCCGCTGCGCCATGCGCGCTTCGGCACCTATGGACGCTTTGCGCGGGTGCCGCAGACCGAAGTGCGCAGTGGCATCGAGGTGCGCCATCCGCGCTATGCGCTGCTGCCCAAGATCGGCATGACACCGGCGCCGCTGCTCATGGCCATGGCGGTCAAGCCGGTGCTGCACCGCCTGATCGCGGAAGGTTTCGACTTCGACGCCATCGACGCCCATTACTTCTATCCCGATGGTGTGGCTGCGGCCATGCTGGGCAAGGAATTCGGCAAGCCCGTGGTGATTACCGCGCGCGGCTCCGATATCACGCTGCTGCCGCAATACCGCTGGCCCGGCAAGATGATCCGCTGGGCGGCCAACCAGGCCGCCGGCATCATCACGGTCTGCAATGCCCTGCGCGATGAACTGATCGTGCTGGGCGCCGATCCCGCCAAGGTGGTATCGCTGCGCAATGGCGTGGACCTGGAACTGTTCCGGCCGGTGGATCGCGACGCCGTGCGCAAGGACCTAGGCATCGATGGTTTCACCCTGCTGTCGGTGGGCAACCTGGTGCCGGTGAAGGGGCATGAACTGACCATCGGCGCCCTCACCGAACTGCCCGAGGCCCGCCTGATGATCGCCGGCAGCGGCCCCGAGCGCGAGCGCCTGGAGGCACTGGCGGTGCAATTGCAGGTGGCCGACCGGGTCCGCTTCCTGGGGCCGCAGCCGCAAACCAAGCTGCGCGAGTATTACAACGCCGCCGATGCCATGGTGCTGTCGTCGAGCCGCGAAGGCTGGGCCAACGTGCTGCTCGAATCCATGGCCTGCGGTACACCGGTGGTGGCCAGCAAGGTCTGGGGCACGCCCGAAGTGGTGGCCCATGCGGATGCGGGCGTGCTGATGCAGGAGCGCAGCGTAAGCGGCGTGGCCGCCGCCGTGCGCGCGTTGCAGGCCGCCTATCCGTCCCGCGTGGCCACGCGCCGCTATGCCGAAGGCTTCAGCTGGGATGCCACCACCCAGGGCCAGCTGCAATTGTTCGGCCGCATTCTCGGCAGGGAGCACTGAGACCATGCGCGACATACTGGTCTTCGTCCTGGTCATGGCGACCCTGCCCTACATCATCAAGCGCCCGGCTGCTGTGCCAATGTGGACCAGCATGTTTCGCCTAACACGGACGCCTGCGCCATGACGTCCCTGCATCCGCTGCTGGGCCTGCTGCTGCGCCTGGGGGGTAACCTGATCGCCCTGGGCGGGCGTCGTCGCCTGTGCATCCTGACCTATCACCGGGTGCTGCAGCAACCCGATCCCCTGCTCGATTCCGAGATCGACCTGGCGAGCTTTCGCTGGCAGATGCAACTGCTGGCCGAGCATTTCAATGTGCTGCCGCTGCCGGAAGCGCTGCAGCGCATGTGGCAAGGCACGCTGCCGCCTCGTGCCGTCTGCCTGAGCTTTGACGATGGCTATCGCTCGGTCTATGAACTGGCCCTGCCGGTATTGCAGGAATTCGGCCTGAGCGCGACCGTCTTCACCACCACCGCCTTCCTCGAAACCGGCAGCATGTGGAACGACCGTATCCTGGAAGCGGTGCGCCGCCTGCCCGAAGGCGCGCTGGACTGGCAGGCGCTGGGCTTGCCGCGCGCCTTGCTGCCGGCCACGCCCGACATGACGCACGATCCCGATTATCGTGCCCACCTGGCGACCATCCTCAACGACCACGTCAAGTACCTGCCGCCGGTCGAGCGCCATCGTGTCATCGATGCGCTGGAACGCTATGCCGGCCAGGTCCAGGACACCGACCTCATGCTGGATCACGCCATGACCGTCGAACTGGCGCGTGCCGGCGTGGAGATCGGCGGCCATACCGTGACCCACCCCATCCTCAGCCGCCTGGCCGACGAACAGGCCAGCCATGAGATCGTCGACAACAAGCGTGCGCTGGAGCAGCTGGTCGGGCGTCCGCTGCAGCTGTTCGCCTACCCCAACGGCAAGCCCGGCTTCGACTTCGACCAGCGTCATGTGGCCATGGTCAGGGAGGCCGGCTACATCGCCGCCTTCACCACGGCCAGTGGCTCGGCCGGTCCGGAGCACGAGCACTACCAGATTCCGCGCGGCCGTCCCTGGGACCGCAATCCCCTGATGTTCGGCCTGCGCCTGTTGCGCTGGCTGGCACGGCCAGGAGCCTGAATCCATGACCGATCAACACCCAATACCCCCCCACGGCGCCATGAAAAACCGAGCCTTGCTGATCGCCTTCCACTTTCCGCCACAGTCGGAGAGCAGCGGCATCCAGCGCACCCTGAGCTTTGCCAAGCACCTCGACAGCTTCGGCTGGACCCCGATGGTGGTCTCGGCCGCGCCCATGGCCTATGAGCGCAAGAACTCCTCGCAACTGGCCAGCGTACCGGCCGAACTGGTGGTACGCCGCCCGTTGGCGCTGGACGCCAAGCGTCACCTGGGCCTGCGTGGCCGCTATCCGCAGCTCATCGCCCTGCCCGACCGCTGGTCCAGCTGGTGGCTGTTCGCCGTGCCGGCGGCACTGGCCATGGTGCGCAAGCACAAGCCGGAGGTGATCTGGTCGACCTTCCCGATCGCCACCGCCCACCTGATCGGCATGACCGTGCAGCGCCTCACCGGCCTGCCCTGGGTAGCGGATTTCCGCGACCCGATGCTGCAGGTCGACTTCCCCAGCAACCCGCTGCAGCGCAAGGTATTTGCCTGGATCGAGCGGCAAGCCATCCAGCGCTGCACCCGCGCCACCTTCACCACGCAGGGCGCGCTGGCTTCCTACAAGGCACGCTTCCCGGCCGAGCTGCACCACAAGTTCGAGGTGATCGAGAACGGCTACGACGAGCAATCGTTCGCGCAGGCCCCGACCGAGACCACGCCGCCCGTTGCGGCAGGCCAGCCGCGCCGCATCACCCTGGTCCACAGTGGCGTGCTCTACACCGAAGGGCGCGACCCGACCGCCTTCCTCAAGGCCATTGCGCTGCTGCGCCAGCAGGGCCGCGTCGACGCCGCCGGCCTGCACGTGATCCTGCGCGCGCCCAGCGAGATCCCCTACTTCAAGGAACTGGTGCAAACCTGCGGCGTGGCCGATATCGTCTCGGTGGAGCCCCCGGTGCCCTACCGCGAAGCCCTGCGCGAGATGCTGGAGGCCGATGGCCTGCTGGTGTTCCAGGGCACGCCCTTCAACCGCCAGGTGCCGGCCAAGATCTACGAGTATTTCCGCGCCCGCAAACCCGTGCTGGGCCTGCTCGATCCCGCCGGCGAAACAGCCGGCATGTTGCTGGCCGCCGGTTTCGAGGACGTGGCCAGCATGACCTCCACCGACGCCATCGCGCCGGTACTGGAACGCTTCGTGAAGGCCATTGCCGACGGCACTGCCCATGTCGCCAGCGAGGAGCTGGTGGCAGCCTCCTCGCGCACCCATCGCGCGCGCCAGCTGGCGCAACTGTTTGATCAAAGCCGGGGCCAGGCGCTTGCCAGCCAGCCCGGCGTGTCGTCGCACTGAGTCCCAGGTATGCAAAACGATCTTCGCTCCAAGACCATCAAGGCCATCAGCCATCTCGGGCTGGGCAGCGCCCTGGGCAAGCTGATCTCGCTGGGCTCCACGCTGCTGCTGGCGCGGCTGCTGAGCCCGGCTGACTATGGCCTCATGGAAATCGCCATGATGTTCATCAGCTTCGTGAGCTTCTTCAACGAAATTGGTATGGGCGCTGCTATTGTCCAGAAATCCAATCTCACCCAAGAAGAGGTCAACGGCTGCTTTGCCATTGCCGTGGCATCCAGCATAGTCCTGCTGATCATCACGCTCGTGGCGAGCGGACCGATTGCCGTGTTCTTCAAGCACACCGAATTACGCGCCATGATCTCGACCCTGGCGGTAGGCTTCGTGATCGGCTCCTTCGGCGCCATTCCGGAAGCCTTCCTGCGCAAGGAAATGCAGTTCAAGGCCATCGCCGGCGTGACCATCCTGTCCATCCTCCTGCAGAGCATCACCAGCGTCACCCTGGCCTTGCTGGGCTATGGCGTATGGTCGCTGGTATGGGGCTCGCTGGTGGCAGCGGCGGTCTGCAGCATCGGCTTCTACCTGCTCTCGCCCTGGCGCCCCTATGGCCGCTATGGCATTCGTGAGGCGATCGACCTGGCCTTGTTTGGCATGCACGTGACGACCACTCGTGTGTTCTGGTTCCTCTACAGCAATGCCGACCGTGCCGTGGTGGGCCGGATACTGGGACCAGCCTCGCTGGGCATCTATGGCATGGCCTTTTCACTGGCGACACTGCCCAGCAGCCAGATCACCTCGCTGGTGATCAATGTGGCCTCGCCACTGTTTTCCAAGCTGCAGCACGAGCGCGAGCGTCTCAATTCGGTGGTGATTCACATGACCCGCGGAATAGCCTATGTGGTCTATCCAGCCCTAATCGGCATGCTGGCATGCTCGCATGAACTGATCCTGGTGGTGCTGGGCCCCAAGTGGATCGATTGTCAGATTCCCTTCGCTGCGCTTTGCATCATGGGGCTGGTCAAGTCGGTCGACCCGCTGCTATCGCAAGTACTTACCAGCATTGGCAACGTCAAGCGCCTGGCGGCCTACACTGCATTGTGCGCGGTGGTCATGTCACTGGCCTTCGTGGCGGGTGCATGGCTAGATGGTTTGCGCGGTGTCTCCGCCGCCTGGGTGCTCGTCTATCCGCTGTTGTCGGTGAAGCTGCTGCGCGATGTAAGCCGGCTGACCGGGCTGTCCATGCGTGCTTACTATCGCTGCCTGCTGCCTATCCTGGCCGGTACCCTCACCATGGCCATTGTCGTGCTGCTGGTACGCCAGTTGATGTTTACGCTGGGCCTGCAGGTACCAGTAATCCTGGCGGTCGAGGTGCTGTCCGGTGCCCTGGCCTACCTTGCCTGGATCATCTTCGTGGATCGCAATGCCGTGCAGGAAATCCGCCAGATTCTCATTGACCTCGGGGCTCCCGCTGCGCGTTTCGAGCGCTGGCCCTTCGTGCGTGCGAGCCGCTCATGAATCAACAAGCCACTCCTTCTCTTGCCGTACATGCCGTCGTCGTGGGCGGTGGGCTCAATGCATTGGGCATCGTGCGCAGCCTGGCCGCCGCCGGCGTCCCCCTGACCGTGGTGGATGACCATGCCGATTCGCCGGCCATGCGCTCCCGCCACGGCCGCAAGCGCCTGGCCAGTGCGCTGGAAGGCGAGGCGCTGGTCAAGGTGCTGCTGGACCTGGCCGGGCAATACCGCCAGCCGGTCATGCTGTTCGTCACCGAAGAAAAGGGCGTCAACACCATTTCCGCCGAGCGCGACCGCCTGGCGCAAGCCTGCCTGCTGCGCCTGCCCGAGCACGCGCGGCTGATGCAGCTGATGCACAAGCAGGGCTTTGCCGAACTGGCCGAGGCCCATGATGCTCCCGTCCCCAAGACCGTCTACATCAGCAGCCAGGCGGACCTGGAGCGGCTGGCGGCACTGCGCTTCCCCTGCGTATTCAAGCCGGCCTACAAGCACTATGGCTATGGCGCGCAATTCAAGAAGGCCTATCGGGTCGAGGATGTCGCCCAGGTGCATGCCCTGTATGCGCAGATCGCACCGGTCATGCCTGACATGGTGGCGCAGGAGTGGATCGAGGGCGACGACGACGAGATCTACTTCTGCCTGCAATACCTGGGCCGCGAGGGCGAGCTGGTCGCTTCCTTCAGCGGTCGCAAGATCCGCTCTTGGCCCCTGCACATCGGCGGCACCGCCAGCTGCACCGCGGCCTGGGAGCATCACGAACTCCTGAGCGCCTTGACCCATGACTTCTTCCTGCGCACCGGCTTCGTCGGCATGGGCAGCATGGAATACAAGCGCGATCGCCGCGATGGTCATTTCTACATGGTCGAACCCACCGCCGGGCGCACCGACTACCAGGAAGAAGTCGCCACCCTCAATGGCGTCAACATTCCCCTGGCCGCCTATCGCTACGAGGCTGGCCTGGCACCGCTGCCCTTGCCTGAGCGCGCCAGTCCGGCGCGTATCTGGCGCGATCCGCAGGCTGACAAGTGGTCCTTGCAGGAAAACGGCGGCAAGCCCGATGCCCGCTCGGCTGGCGACAAGGTGATGGATGCCTACCTGCGCTGGAACGATCCGCGCCCCTGGACCGACCTGATGTGCCAGCGCGTGGCCACGCTGCTGCGCGCCCGTCTGGGACGGAGCAGCTGATGACACGCCACGCGCTCTCCTATGCCGACTGGTCCGGCGCCGAATACCGCAGCGTGGCGCGCAGCCTGCTGGGTGGGCGCGTGCGCCAGGGACGGGCGAGTGCACAACTGGCGCTGCGCCTGGACGCCGACTACGCGCCGTCGCGTGCCTATGCACTGAACTACGCCCACACCGGCCTGGCACTGGCCCTGGCGGCATTCAAGCGCCGTCGCCCGCAACGCAATGTGGTGCTGGTGCCGGCCTACATCTGCCCCAGTGTGGTCAGCACGATCAGCGCCTGCGGTTTGCAAGCGCAGCCAGTGGCCGTGGGTGACGATCTCAACCTGGACATGCGCGCGCTGCGCGAGGCACTCGGACAGGCACCGCTGGCACTGGTGGCGCCGCACATGTTTGCCTGCCCCTTGCCCATCGACGAGATCGAAACCCAATGCCGCGCCGCGGAGGTGTTCCTGGTCGACGATGCGGCCCAGGTCGCCGGCGTGCGCCATCAGGGTCGCCTCCTGGGGACCTTCGGCGATGTCGGCCTGCTCAGTTTTGCACAATCCAAGACCATCGTGACCGGCATCCGTGGCTCGGGGGGCGTGTTGCTGGTCAATGAGCCATCCCTCGATGATGAGCTGGGTGCAGCCTGCGCCGCGCTGCCGCCATCACCGGGTCGGCTGGCGGCGTTGCTGGAGTTCTGCTGGAACTATCTGTGGGCCGACCGCACCGGCGCCAGCGGCGACCACCTGGAGCGCTTGCTTGATACTCTGGGGCTGCGGCCCGCCGATGCCGGCGAAGTCCAGGCCAGGATCAGCAATCTCGATGCCGGCATCGCGCTGGCCCAGTGGCCGCGCCTGGAAGGCATCATCGCGGCGCGACGTACCGTGGCGGCGCACTACCACGCGGCGCTGCAGGAGCAAGATGCCATCCGCTTCCCGCAATTTGCGCCGGGGCGCTATCTGGCCCGGGTGATGCTGCTGCTGCCGGAAGGCAGCGACCTGGCCGCCTGCAGGACGCAATTGCGCCGGCAAGGCATACAAAGCCGGCTGGGCTATCGAATCCCCTTTCCCGATCAAGCCGCAACCCGTCACGCTCAAGCCCTGGCCTCACGTCTTCTGGGCATGCCCAGCGGCGCCGACATCAGTGCCGAAGACACTCGCGACATCTGCCAACACTTGAGCCAGGCCTTATCCGATTTCCACTCGAAAGTCTAATCGTGCAACATCTCCAACAACTCTTCAAAGACAAACTGGGCCTGAGCCGGCAGCCTGTACAGGCCATCGACATTCACCTCAAAGCCGCCGCCGACTGGCTGCTGCAGGCCCAGCGCGGCACGCCCGACGATGGCGTGGCGCATAGCTTCGACATCCGCCGTGGCAAGTGGAATGCCTCCTATCCGGAAACCACCGGCTATGTGATCCCCACCCTGTACGACTATGCGCGCCACTACCAGGCGCCGGCGTATGCCCAGGCGGCCACCCGGATGACGCGCTGGGAATGCGAGATCCAGCTGGAGGACGGCGGCGTGCGTGCCGGCACCATGGATGCCGAGATCGTCGCCCCGACCATCTTCAATACCGGACAGGCGCTGTTCGGCTGGGCCAGTGCCTACCTCAACACCGGCGAGGAAGATTTCCGCCAGGCCCTGGTGCGTGCCTCGGACTGGCTGCTGGCGGCGCAGGACGAGGATGGCGCCTGGCGCCGTTTCTCCTCGCCCTTCACCACCTCCAAGCTCAACAGCTACAACACCCGCACCGCCTTTGGCCTGGTGCGCGCCGCCCAGGCCCTGGGCGACGACCGCTACCTGCAGGCGGCCATCGCCAACGCGGACTGGGCGCTCTCGCGCAAGGCCGACAATGGCTGGCTGCCCGACAATTGCCTGTTGCAGCGTCCGGACAATTCGGCGCTCACCCACACCATTGCCTACTCCATCCGTGGTCTCCTGGAAGTGGGCCTGGCCGGCCAGCGCGAAGATCACATCGCCCATGCCCTGCTGATGGCACGCAAGGTAGCCCAGCACCAGCGCGACGACGGCGCCCTGCCGGCGCTTTATACTCCCGGCTGGGATACTCGCGTAGACTGGACCTGCGTGACCGGCAATTCGCAGATGGCCATCAACTGGTTGCGCCTGGCGCGCATCACCGGTGACACCGGCCTGATCGAACACGCCCGTCGCGCCAATCGCTTCAACATGAGCATCCAGGACCTGCGCACGGGTGACCTCAACGTGCGCGGCGCGCTCAAGGGCTCGCACCCGGTCAATGGTGAATACATGACTTACCGCTACCCCAACTGGGCCACCAAGTTCTTCATGGATGGCCTGATGCTGGAGCAGCTTTACGACAAGATCGACAACATCGGTTGATCCATCATGCTTAACGTCTTCTTCACTGTCGATGTCGAAATCTGGTGCAATGGCTGGCACGATATCGACACGCGTTTCCCGACCGCCTTCCACAACTACGTGTATGGCGAAGCGGCGCTGCGCCACAAGCTGCAGCAGTTCCAGGAACATGGCCTGCATGGCGTGTTCTTTGTGGAACCGCTCTTTGCGACGCGCTTCGGCCTGGGTCCGCTGCAGGAGATCGTCGGTCTCATCCGCGAGCATGGACAGGAGGTACAGCAGCACCTGCACACCGAATGGGTGGCCGAGTCGCATACCCCCCTGATCGCCCAGGCCAAGCCGCGCCGCCCCTACCTGCGCCAGTTCTCGCTGGAAGAGCAGACCACCCTCATCGGCGCCGGCAAGAGCCTGCTGGAACAGGCCGGCGGTGGCGTCATCAATGCCTTCCGGGCTGGCAGTTTCGGCTTCAACCGCACCACGCTCACCGCGCTGGCAGCCAATGGCATCGGCTACGACAGCAGCTACAACTGCACCATGTTCGGCCTGGACAGCGGGGTCAGCCCGCAAGAGCCGCTGCTCGATGTGGTGCAGTGTGATGGCGTGTTCGAGTATCCGATGACGGTCTTCAATGACGGCACCAGCAAGCCGCGCCATGTGCAACTGGGCGCCTGCTCCAACTATGAGCTGGAAGGCCTGATGTGGCAGGCGCTGGAACAGGGACGCCAGTCCTTCATGATGCTCTCGCACAACTTCGAGCTGCTCAATGCGGCGCGCAACCGGCCCGACCCCATCATGGTGAAACGCTTTGCCCGCTTCTGCCGCTTCATGGCGGACCAGCGCGAGCACTTCGCGCTGCGGGGCTTCCATGACCTGGCGGTGCAGCCCGTGGACGTGCAACCGGCCATGCTGCACTCGCCGGTGTGGAAGACCGCCCATCGCCTGGCGCAACAGGCGCTGCGTCGTCGTTATGACTAAGGGAACAGGACATGCGTGACCAGCGGCTCGGATCGAACGAACCAGGGGCCGTCAGCCCGCATCTCTGGCTGACGCAGAACCGACAGGCGATGACTTTTCTTCGAGCAAGCTTTCCCCGGGGAATTTAATTCGTAGCTGCGTTGGCAGCACACGGCAAAGACCGGGAAAGTCACGAAATTGCAGCAAAAAAAGTTAGTAAATGGGCTATAGTTGCGCACGTTAGATGTTATCCGAAATGCAATATCAGACAGCGATCCAGGGGATCAGAAATGGGATGGACGATGGTAGATACAAAACGCAAGTGGCGCTTCTCGGCAACGGTCTGCGCTGTCATTCTGGTGTGCTCGGGCGTGACCGCCTGCGGACGTTTCCAGTCGGCTGACTCCCTGGTCTCCGAAGCCAAGCAGTACCAGCAGAAGGGCGACAACGCCGCTGCCGAGATCCAGCTCAAGAATGCCCTGCAGAAGGATGCCGACAACGCCGAAGCGCGCCTGCTGCTGGGCAAGATCTATGCGGAAACCGGCAATGCCGCCTCCGCCGACAAGGAACTGCGCCGCGCCCTGGCGCTGGGCGTGAAGCCCGAACAGGTCCTGCCCTCGCTGGCCCGCGCCCTGCTGATGGAAGGGCAGTTCGACAAGGTGCTGGAAGAAACCCGTTCCCTGCCGGTGCAGGGTGATATCGCCGCCCTGCGCGGCAATGCCTACCTGGGCCTGGGCAAATCCGACGAAGCCAAGGCGTCCTTCGAGGCCGCCCTGCAAAGTGATCCCAAGATGCCGCAGGCGCTCATCGGACTGGCGCGCAGCGCACTGCTGGCGCGTGACGTCGATGGCGCCAACCGTCTCACCGACGAGGCCCTGGCCAAGAACCCCGAGAACACCGATGTGATGATGTTCAAGGCCAACCTGCTGCGCGTCCAGGGTGCCCAGGACAAGGCACTGGAAGTGCTGGACCAGGTCATCAAGCTCAAGCCCGATAGCCTGGAAGCACGCCTGGCGCGCGCCGACATCGGCATCCGCAGCAACAAGTTCGACCAGGCCAAGGAAGACATCCAGGCAGCCCAGAAGGCCTCGCCCAAGAACCTCCTGCCGACCTACATGCAGGCGGTGCTCGATTTCAGCCAGGCCAAGAACGCCGATGCCCTGACCGATATCCAGAAGGTGCTGGCCGCAGCGCCCGAGTACATGCCGGCGGTCCTCCTGGCTGGCGCCATCCAGTACGCGCTGGGGTCGATGCCGCAGGTGGAGCTGAACCTCAACAAGTACCTCGACAAGAATCCCAACGACGTCTACGCCCGCAAGCTGCTGGCGTCGGCACAACTCAAGAGTGGCCAGAAGGCCAAGGCGGCAGCATCGCTGGAGCCGGCGCTCAAGGTAGCTCCGCAAGACCCGGAACTGCTGGCCCTGGCAGGCGAGATCGCCATCGAGAACAAGGACTTTGCCAAGGCCTCGGAATACTATGAAAAGGCCAGCATACTGGCCCCGCAGACCGCGCGCTATCACACGGGTCTGGGCCTGAGCAACCTGGGTCGCGGCCAGAACGACAGCGCCGTGTCGCAGTTCCAGACCGCTGCCAGCCTCGACACCAAGTCGCCCCAGGCCGACATCCTGCTGATCATGACGCAGATCCGCCTGAAGGAGTACGACAAGGCGCTGCTCGCCGCCAAGAACGCCGAGAAGGACCTGCCCGACAACCCGATCGTGCAAAACCTCAAGGGCGGCATCTACATGGCCAAGAATGACCCGGCCAATGCCCGTGCCGCCTTCGAGAAGGCACTCACCATCGATCCCGCCTTCTTCGCGCCGACCGCCAACCTGGCCCAGCTCGACCTGAAGGACAACAAGCCCGACGCTGCCAAGAAACGTTTCGAAGCCGTGCTGGCCAAGGACAAGAAGAGCATCCCCGCCATGAGCGCGCTGGCCAGCCTGGCCGACCGCGAGAAGCGCACGCAGGACGCTACCCAGTGGCTGGAGCGTTCGGTCAACGAAAACCCGGATTCGATCCAGGCCAACAGCCAGTTGATCGGCCGCTACCTGCAAGTGGGTGAAAAGACCAAGGCGCTGAACATGGCCCGCAAGCTGCAGACCGGCAATCCTACCGATGCCGGGGCGCTGGAGATGCTGGCCCAGGCCCAGTTCGCCAACGACGACAAGCAGGGTGCGCTGGCCAGCTATCAGCGCCTGGTGCAGCTGGTGCCGGATTCGGCGCCGGCGCAACTGCGCCTGGGTTCGCTCTACCTGGCCAACAACAACCCGCAGGGTGCTGCCGAAGCAGCCCGCAAGGCGCTCGAGATCCAGCCTGACTTCACCGATGCCGAGGTCTTCCGCGCCACCATGTACTCGCAGGCCGGCGACGCTGCCCGTGCCCTGGCGGTGGCCCAGCAGATGCAGAAGAAGCCCAACCAGGCCATGGTGGGCTACGAGCTGGAAGGCAATATCCAGGCCTTCCAGAAAAAGCCCGACCTGGCCGCTGCTGCCTTTGCCCAGGCCTTCGCGATGGACAAGCAGAACGTGCGCCTGCTCATGAAGGAGCATGGCGCCCTGCTGCTGGCCGGCAAGAACCAGGAAGCGGCCGCCGTGGCCGCCCAGTGGTTCAAGAGCCATCCCAACGACGTGGCCTTCCACCTCTACCTGGGTGAAAGCGCGCTGGCGCAGAAGCAGAACAAGGTCGCCATCGACCACTACCAGCAAGTGCTGCGCCAGCAGCCCAACAATGTCGGCGCGCTCAACAACCTGGCCTGGGCCTATGACCAGGAACATGATCCGCGCGCCATCGACACCGCCGAGAAGGCCTATGCCGCTGCCAGCGACAGCGGTCCGGTGATCGATACGCTGGGCTGGATGCTGGTCCAGAAGGGCAATACCGACCGTGGCCTGACCCTGCTGAAGAAGGCCGCCTCGCTCTCGCCGGACGCCCTGGACATCCGCTACCACCTGGTGCTGGCACTGGTGCAGTCGGGCGACAAGGCCGCTGCCCGCAGCGAGCTGGAAAAGATCCTGGCCACCAACAAGCCCTTCCCTCAGAGCGATGAGGCCAAGGCGCTGCTGGGCAAGCTCTGAAAGCGTGACCATGACCACGGCCATCCTGGACGACATCAAGGCCCTGCTGGGCGAGGCCCTGGGCCTGGCCCAGCGCAGCCGTGACTGGCAGCGCGATACGCCGCTGCTGGGCAGCGTCGCCGAGCTCGACTCGGCGGCGGTGATCCACATCATCGCCTCGCTGGAGGAGCGTTACGGCATCCAGTTCGACGACGACGACATCGACGCCAGCCTCTTCGAGACGGTGGGCAGCCTGGTGGCCTTCGTCGAGGGCAAGCTCTCGTGACGAGCCCGGGGACCGCCAGCGCGTCGGTCCTGCCCTTCTTCCTGCCGGCGACACAGGGCTCGCGCCTGTGCCTGTACCATGCTCCCGCCCCCGGCCAGCCATGCCGTGGCGGCATGGTCTTGGTCGCCCCCTTTGCCGAAGAAATGAACCGCAGCCGCCGCATGGCAGCCCTGCAGGCTGCGGCCATGGCGCGTGCCGGTATCGGCGTGCTCATCATCGACCTGTACGGCTGCGGCGACAGTGCCGGCGAACTGGCCGATGCCCAGTGGTCGCTCTGGCATGACGATATCGGGCTGGCGCTGGACTGGCTGCGCGCGCGCCTGCAGGCGCCGGTCGGCCTGCTGGGCCTGCGCCTGGGCGCGTTGCTGGCCCTGGATGTGGCGCGCACCCGCACCGACGACATCGGCGCCCTGCTCTTTTGCAATCCGGTACTGGATGGCCAGGCCTACATGACGCAGTTCCTGCGGCTGCGACTGGCCGCCGGCCTGCTCAGTGCGCAAGAGTCGGGCGGACCGACCAGCGTTCAGGAGATGCGTGCGCTGCTGCAAGAAGGAGAATTGCTGGAAGTGGCCGGCTACGAACTCAGCGGCGCGCTGCTGGCCGCCATCGATGGCTTGCATGCCAAGGTCCACCTGCCTGTCGGGGTGACGGTCCACTGGCTGGAAGTCGTGCGCGATGCCAGCGCACTGCTGTCGCCTGCCATCGACAAGGTCGCCCGGGCCTGGTCACTCACGCCGCATGTGGTAGAGGGTCCGGCCTTCTGGTCCACCCCCGAGCTCAGCACCTGCCCGGCCCTGATCGAACTGGCGACGACCTTGACCCTCTCTGCGCTGGGAACCTAGCCCATGGACTATGAAGAACGTGCCTGCAGCCTGGATTGCGCGGGCCAGCAACTGATCGGCATCCTCACCCTGCCATTGCCCGAGAGTGAGGCCGAGGCCGAGGTCGCAGCCGCCGCCGCAACACCGGCAGCACCGGGCATCCTGATGCTGGTGGGTGGCGCGCAATACCGCAGCGGCAGCCACCGCCAGTTCACCTTGCTGGCGCGCAGCTTTGCGGCGGCCGGCTTTCCGGTGATGCGTCTGGATTTCCACGGCATGGGCGACAGCCAGGGCGATAGCGCCGATTTCGAAACCTTCGGACCCGATATCGACTGCGCCCTGACCGCCTTCGGCCAGGCCGTTCCGACGCTCGCCGGCGTGGTCCTGTGGGGCTTGTGCGACGGCGCCTCGGCGGCGCTCCTGCATGCTCATGCCGATGCCCGCGTACAGGGCATGGTGCTGGTCAATCCCTGGGCCAGGACCGAGAGCGGCCAGGCCCAGGCCTATCTGAAGCACTACTACCGCGCGCGCCTGTGGAGTCCGGACTTGTGGAGCAAGATCCTGCGCGGACGGTTCGACGCCAGGGCAGCGTTACGTTCGCTGTGGGAGCAGATGCGACGCGCCGGCCGCAGCGCTGGCCCGGCCGCGCAGGCCAGCCTGCCGGACCGCCTGCAGCAAGGCTATGAAAGCTTTGCCGGACCGGTCCTGCTGGTCCTCTCTGGCCAGGACCTGACCGCGCGCGAATTCGCCGACCTCGCCACCCCGGGCAGCCGCTGGGAAGCCCTGCTGCAGGACCAGCGCACCACCCGGCTGGACTTGCCCGAGGCCAATCACACCTTCTCGACCCGTACCTGGCGCCAGGAAGTGGCCCAGGGAACGCTGCAATGGCTGGCACGCTGGCGTAGCTGAGGCGGATCCCGCCCCCGGCCTCCTGCAACGGTGCAAATGCGCAATTGCGGCTAAGTAATCCGCAATCAGGGCGACTACACTGGCTCCATGAAACCGGCCAACTCCGAACAACTCTACCGTGACAGGATGGCGCGCGTGGTCGCGCTGCTGGTCGCCGATCCGATGGCCCAGCACCGCCTGGAGGATCTGGCGGCGGCGGCCGCTTTTTCGCCCTTCCATTTCCATCGTCTCTATCACAGCCTGATGGGCGAAACCGTCACCGAGACCTTGCGACGCCTGCGCCTGGCCCAGGCCTCATCGTATCTGTCGCAAGGGCGCGGCAGCGTCACCGAGATCGCCCTGGCCTGCGGCTACGACAGCCCGCAAGCCTTCAGCCGGGCTTTCCAGCGTTTCGCCGGTCACTCGCCGCGGGCCTTCCAGCGCCGCATCGCCGAGCTGGGCGACCATCAGGCCGGCTCCCCGATGGTCGAACTGAAGGAAGTCGGCCCCCTGCAACTGCAGGGGCTGCAGCATCACGGCCCCACGGCGACGATCCCGCATACCCACCGCCACCTGCGACGACTGGTCGGTCCGCATGCCGTCAGCCAATGGCTGGGTCTGTGCCAGGGCGATCCCGCAGAAGAGGATTTCCGCTACTTCGCGGCCACCCGGCTGGCCAGCGGCAAGCTGGAGGATGCGCGCCTGCAGGCCATCGAACTGCCGGCGGGGCTGTACGCCAGCCATACCCTGTTCGGTCCCTACAGCCAGATCAATGCCACCATCGAAGCCCTGTATGCCAGCTGGCTACCCGGTAGCGGCTTTGAACCGGACCACCGGCCCCTGCTGGAGTTCTACCATCCCCATGCGCACGACGCTGCCCCGTCGGACAGGCGCACCGACCTGCTCATTCCCGTGCGGCCGCTGCAATAGCCTGTGCATCAGTACCTGGCCGGTACGCCACCTTCCCTGCACGACCCGTTGATCGTCTTCACTTCCTGTCGAGGCTCACCATGACCATTGTCCGCAAGCTGTGCCTGTTGCTGATGTACTCCCTGCTGCTCCTGCCGGCCTTATGCTACTTGCCCGCCCAGGCTGGCAATGTCGGTTTCCAGCGGCAGATCGCCCCTGATCCCGATGGCGCTCCGCTGGAAGTGGCGATCTGGTATCCCAGCCAGGCAGCGGCGGCGCCCCTCGCGACGGGGGCGATTTCACAGACCGTGGCGCTGGATGGCCCCATTGCGGGAAGCAAGCTGCCCCTGATCGTGATCTCCCACGGCACCGGCGGGTCCTACCTGTCGCACTACGACACCGCCCTGGCGCTGGCGCAGGCCGGCTTTATCGTGGTTGCGCCCAGCCACACCGGTGACACCTACCAGGACCAGCGTCGCAGCCTCTACATCCTGGAGCGTCCGCGCCACATCAGCCGTGTGCTGGACTACATGCTCTCAGGCTGGCAGCAAAGCGCGGCCATCGACCCCGGGCGCATCGGCATGTTCGGTTTTTCGGCGGGTGGATTCACGACGCTGGTAAGCATTGGTGGACAGCCCGACATGCGCACCATCGCGCCGTTCTGTAGCGAGCATGCCAGCCACTTTGCCTGCCAGTTGCTGGCACGCAGCCAGGCCGCTGCCCAACAGCCGCCCGCCCCCGGTACGCAAGGCGCGGCGGATCCGCGCATCAAGGCTGCCGTGGTGGCCGCCCCGGCCCTGGGCTTCAGCTTTGCCCAGGGCGGGCTAGATCGCGTCAGCGTCCCGGTGCAGCTATGGCGCGCCGAAGACGACACCATCCTGCCTGCGCCCTGGTATGCGGAACCGGTACGGGCGGCGCTGCCCCACCCGCCGGAGTATGAAGTCGTCGCGCACGCCGGCCATTTCGACTTTCTCGCGCCGTGCAGCGCCTTGCTGGCGGCACGGGCGCCCGAGATCTGCCGCAGTGCCCCGGGCTTTGACCGGCAGGCCTTCCACCAGCGCTTCAATGGCGAGGTGCTGCGCTTCTTCCACGAACAACTGGGCGGCACCCAATGAAAAACGCCGTTCAGTGCAGCACTGAACGGCGTCGCAAATTGCCTGACTGGATGGACCGGGCAGATCAGCCCTGGCGACGGCGCCAGGTCGTGGCGGTCAGCATCAGCAGACCCAGGGCGAACAATGCCAGCATGGTCGGCTCGGGGATCGCGTAGATGTACTGCAGGTAGACGATGCCGTTGGCCGAACCATTGTAGCCAGTCATCACGCTGGGCGAGAGCGAACCGCTCTGGGTGCCCACACCGGTGACCGCGATGGTGACGGAGTTGCTACCGCCGATATAGGCACCCAGGGTGCTCATGTTGCCGTTGAGCTGGGTCGGGCCGACCATGTAGTTGCTCAGGGTGGCGGTGCCGATGGTGCTCAGGCCGGTCGTCACCGAGCCGCTGTAGGGCGTGGTGGTCAGCTGGTTCACCGTCGTCAGGCCCAGGGGACCGGAGGCAGTGATAGTCGAGGTAGCCGACACCTTCACCGGATTACCGACGGTCAATGCCGAATTGCCCATGTTGAAGGCGAGATCGTTCA
This sequence comes from Herbaspirillum sp. NPDC087042, assembly GCF_044745245.1. Lineage (NCBI taxonomy): Bacteria > Pseudomonadati > Pseudomonadota > Betaproteobacteria > Burkholderiales > Oxalobacteraceae > Herbaspirillum > Herbaspirillum sp. NPDC087042. The sequence goes on from NZ_JBIUZW010000001.1 coordinate 707,667, forward strand.
GGGTTTCGTTCAGGCTGAACTTGATGACCACACCCAGCAAGGTACCCAGGCTGGCGTCGAAGCCATCGAAGCTCAGGTTGGTGCTGGCATTGACAGTCGAGAAATTGAACGACTGCGATTGCCAGCCGGATGTCACGATGGTCGCCGATGCCGGGGCCGGGCCCAGCAGTGCAAGCGTCGCGACGAATGCGGAGAACAGGGAGAGGAGGTGCTTTTTCATGAATTATTTCCTTGCTTCACTTATAGGTAGCCGAAATGGCTTTATCAACGCTTATAAGCAAGTACCAGGCCAAGGAATGAATCCATTTAAAATCATATAGTTAGAATTATTCCTAACAAGAATATCGGACTCTTGTAAAAAATACTGACAATGATTCACTCCAATCATCACACCCGCCAATAGATGGCACAAATGACAAGGGCGCTGTCATCGCGACAGCGCCCTTGCTCTTGTCGATTGCGCCTGGCGCAATCCCCTCCTCCTCCAACAACGACCCGGCCGGACCGGCCAGCCAGGTCGCCCTGCAGATCAGACCGCAGTGCCGTCTTTGCGACGACGACGGCTCAAGGCCAGCAGGCCTGCGCCCAGCAGTGCAATAGAAGCCGGCTCGGGGACCTGGTTACTCGGCTGGGTCGGGCTGACCACCGGAGTGGCAGCATCCACAACGATGTTGTCGAACTGGCTCACAGCATGGGTAATCGCATTCCCTTGTGCCCAGCTCACGGACACCACGTTCTCGAATCCGCTAAATACCACCGTTTGGAAACTGGTGTTATTTAGCAACAACGCGCTCTGGGTTACCGTGCTGCCATCAGCCAAAGTACCGGTAAAGACGACGTATTCGTTGTCATAGAAGGTCCACGTGTGATTCAACGCAGAGATCTCCATCGAGATCAACGAGAAAGCACCGCCACCCAACTTGGTCAGGGTCGTCAAGCCACCATTGGTGTCATCGTTGAACAGACTGGTGGATCCGAAGTAATAATCAGCTTCTCCAGTGTGTGCAGAACCGAAACCGGACTGGCCCGGGGTATTCCCAGTTGCACTAAGCACAAAACCGCTTTCCGTATAGGTCGACAGCGACGGGCCGGCGTTGAACTGGATGCTGGTAAAGCCTGTGCCGGATTGGGTCAGCGAATCAAATCCGATCGTCACCGGCGTCGCCGCTGCACCAGCGGAGTAGAAGGCGGCTGCCAACGACAAGAGGCCAAGAGATAGTCGTTTCATTTTGTTGTCTCTTTAATAAAAATTGACGCGGATGCGAAAATGGCAAACCCGGTCGGAGCCGGATTTGCCATACCAACTACGATGCTGCCAAATCAACAGTGTTGTCTGTTAAAAAATCTGACATGACTGCCTCCAACAGGATGATCAGGACTTACGGCGACGCAGTTGCGTCAATGCCAGCAGACCCACTGCGAACAGGGCGATGGAAGCCGGCTCGGGGATGTCATAGATGTATTGCAGATAGACAACGCCATTCGAGCTACCCGAATAGCTGTTGAATACGCCCGGGGGCAGCGAACCGGATTGGCTACCGACACCTTTGACGCCGATGGTCACGGTGTTGGAGGCGCCCAGGTAGCTGGCCAGGGTGGTCGGGTTGCCGGTGATGGTGTTGACCGGCGAAGCGATACCAGTGACGGTGTTGGTGGCAACGACGGCAGCCTGGTTGTTGTTGTCAGCGAGGCTTCCCACGTTACCCGCATACAAGGGGGAGGTGGTCAGCTGGCTGACGGTGGTCAGGCCCAGGGGACCGGTGACGGTGATCGTCGAGGTCGCCGACAGACCAACCGGGTTACCGACGGTTACCGCATAGTTGTTCGAGTTGTAGACGAGATCGCTCAGGGTTTCATTGACGATGTACTTGATCGTCACACCCACCAGGGTACCCAGGGAAGAGTCGAAGCCAGCAAAGTTGACTTGAGCTGTGCCATCGACCGAGGCCAGGCTGAAGTTAGCCGACTGCCAGGAGGTGGTGAGGGTCGTCGCCGAAGCAGGTGCTGCTGCCACGAAGCTTAAAGCCGCCGCGCAAGAGACCAACAGTGAAGCAAGTTTCTTCATAATCGTTATTTTTCATGTAAGTTAACCGGTACGTTGTTCAAAGCAAACGGCATGCCAGAAATAAACACCCATATATTTCAATGACTTAGAATCATCAATGAGAATCTTTACGAGTTTCTGTCAAATTTTCCGTCAGCGTCTGAGTGTTCAGGCGCTGCGTTCGCGGGTTCGGCCACTGACACGCGGGAGTGCCGTGTTGCTGGCCTGCTACGCTGCCTGCACCGCCAGCCTGGCGCAGCCCGGTCCGGCGACGGGACTGACGACCGTTCGGCTGGAAAACCCCGGGCAGATGGCCCAGAGCGCCGTTCCCGTTACGTTCGGGCAAGTCTTTGCAGCCGGCGACCTGCCGGCGGGTAGTCGCTTGCTGGCACGCACGGAGGATGGACAGGATGTGCCGCTGCAGGTCGATATCAAGGCCAGGCATCCGGACGGATCGGTACGGCATGCCCTTCTGTCGACAATTTTGCCAGTGCTTGCAGCCGGCAAGACGCAAACCCTGAGCTTGCAGGCCGGTCCTGCTGGCACCAGCGCCGGCGCCGCGCCCGCCCGCCATACCCCCTCGGCCCTGCTGGCCGGGAATTTCGATGCCGTGGTGAGAATTATGCTCGATGACCAGGTCTATACGGCGGCCGCCCGCCCGGCGCTGACCAACGGGCGCTACCGCAGCTGGATCGACGGCCCGCTGGTGAGTGAATGGCTGATCAGTGCCCCGCTGCTGGATCCCCACGGGAAGGTGCACCCGCATCTGCAGGTGCGCTACGCCATCCGTGACTACGCCGATGGCCGTGGCACCCGGGTCGACGTCACGCTGGAGAACGACTGGGCCTACGAACCTGCACCGCGCAACTACACCTATGACGTGCTCATCGACATCGCCGGCCAGAATGTCTACAGCAAAATGGCCCTGACGCAGTACCACCATACCCGCTGGCGCAAGGTGTTCTGGCGCGGTACGGCGCCGCAGGTCAATGTGCGCAGCGATACCACCTACCTGATTGCCTCGCGGGCCGTCCCCAACTATGACCGCCGCACCTTCATCTCGGAGTGGACGCTGCGCGACATGGGCGTGGCCTGGCACGGCCCCAGGACCGAACCGATGGCCACCGGACTGGCCAATCCGGGCATGCCGACCACGGGTGGACGACCGGATATCGGCCTGATCCCGGCCTGGGGCGTAACCTGGCTGCTGAGCATGGATCATCGCGCCCGCGAGGCCACCTTGGGCACAGCAGACCTCGCTGGCAGCTGGTCGATCCACTATCGGGACCAGAAGACCGACCGGCCAATCTCGGTAGAAAACTATCCCTACATGACGCTACTGGGCCACGCTGGCGATACCATCAATCCCAAGACGAAGAAATCCGAGGCCTTCCCGGACTGCATCGATTGCAGCAATCCCAATGTGGCCGATTCTGCCCACATGCCTGCCTTCAACTACCTGCCCTACCTGCTCACGGGCGACTACTACCAGCTGGAGGAACTGCAGTTCTGGACCATGTGGAGCGTGTTCAAGTCCAATCCTGGCTATCGCGGCGACGCGCAGGGCCTGCTCTACCGTCGCCAGGTACGAGATCAAGCATGGAGCCTGCGCAACGTCGCCGATGCCGCCTACATCACCCCCGACGACGACGCACTCAAGCCACAACTGCTGCGACTGGTAGCAAACAACTTGCAGTGGTACAACGCCAACTACACCAACAACCCGGCCGCAAACCGCCTGGGAGTTAACGTCGACAATGCCATCGAGTACAACAACAAGTTGGGTATTGCCCCATGGATGGATGACTTCTTCACTTCCGCTATCGGCCGACTTTTTGAACTGGGCTTCGAGCGCGCATTACCGCTATTGCGCTACAAGGCGAGCTTCCCCATCTCGAGGATGACCCACAACAACTATTGTTGGATCTTCGGCTCGATCTACAGCATCAATGTGCGCGCCTCAATCAATGAGGCCCTGTACACCGATATCGGCCAGACTTTACTGCCCTCGCTGCGCTCCACGTACGGAGAACAGGCAGACGCGCTATCCAAAATGCCCTGTGGCGGCACCGCCATGGCCATCGCACTGAAACTGCGCAATGGAGAAATGGTGGGCTACTCATCCGAAGCCGCTGGCTTCCCCTCCAACATGCAGCCGGCCCTGGCCTATAGTGTCGACAGCGGAGCCCCTGACGCACTACAGGCATGGGATATCTTCATGAAGCGCTCGGTCAAGCCTGACTACAGCCGCGGTGCGCAATTTAATATCCTGCCGCGCACCGATAGGAAATCCGACTAACCTCCGGCCGGCAAAGACGTAGAGATGAGACGAAAAAAAACGCCACATTGACTGTGGCGTTTTTTATTGGCAAGCCAAAAAGATCAGAAAATACTTTCCGGAATCACCAGGATGTCACCCGGACGCATGGCCATGTTGGCCGAGATGTCACCGTCCTTCATCAGGTCATCCAGACGCACGGCGATCTTCTTCTGCTTGCCGTCGACATAGCGGATCACGCTGGCACGGTTGCCGGCGGCGAACTCGGTGGTACCACCCACGGCGATGATCACGTCCAGCAGCGACATTTCCTTGCGGTACGGCAGCGCCTGCGGCTTGGCGGCCTGGCCGATCACGCGGATCTGGTCGCTATAGACGCCCGAGAAGCTGGTGACGACCACGGTGACCACCGGATCCTGGATATAGGTGCCCAGGGCCTTGCCGATTTCCTCGCCCAGTTGCGTGGCCGTCTTGCCGCTGGCTTCGATGTCATTGACCAAGGGCGTGGAGAACTTGCCATCAGGACGCACAGGCACCACTTGCGAGACTTCCGGATTGCGCCAGACGATGATGTTGAGGGTGTCGCCTGGTCCGATACGGTAGTCGTGCGTCGCCGGTTCAGGCGAATTGTCGGCGGTCACGGCCGGGCCGCGGCTGGCGCAACCGGACAGGAACAGGGCTGACGCCAGCAGAATGGAGGCGTATCGCGCAAGCTGAGGCCACATAGTCTTTCCTTTTTGTTTTAATGGATGATGAGTGAAGAAATCCCCGAACCAAACGTCACAAAAAATGCACGTCAGGTGATGGAAAGGGAGCATAAGCAAGGGTTTATATTTCGTCAACAAGCATCACACCAAATGTGGCGCGAGCGCGATAAAGACAGATGCCACCTGTTGCCGCACGCCAAGAAGACAGCTTGGTGCGCGGCTTGGTGCAGGACAGCTAACTTGATGATAGCCCCCGGCATGCTGCGCAAAGAGGCGAATAGAAGAGGAAAAACGCGAGATGAAAAGAAAAAAGGGCCCATCTTGCGATGGACCCTTTATATCTGGTGCGGCTGGCAGGAATCGAACCCACGACCCCTTGGTTCGTAGCCAAGTACTCTATCCAGCTGAGCTACAGCCGCGAAAGAAATGAATTATACAGTACTTTTGCAAAAAGAAAACAATTTTCTTCGGGAAAAATGAATAAAGCCTGTCATATCCGTCCAACCAAGGTATTCACGTCTTTGGGGAAGCAGAAACGTCTCACCACCCCAATGTGCATTACAACTCTCGCGATACCAACGCTCAACAAGACAGTAAGCACCATTGAGATGCAAAACTTCACCATCAGACCAGCATCCGGCAACATCTTCTCGCAAACCTTGTAAATCACCAACGCAACAAACGGATGGATCAAATACGTCGGCAAGGTCTGCGCACCAAACCATCCCAGAAAATCCAGCAGGCGCAACCTGGATAGCTGAAACAACATGAGCGCACCCGTGATCGACTCAAGATCGTTGACGACCAAGGCAGGAAGATTGGAATAATCGCTGACCAAAGCAAAACCCAGCTCCTGGCTCAAACCGAGTTTCATCTGCAGACATTTGACCGCGAGAAAGATCCCGCTACTCAACAAGGCCCCCTGCACATTGCTGAGTCGCTCACAACACTGCCGATTGAAAAACGCAAGCAAATAGCATAGAGGGACGCTGTAGATAGCGGGCAGCAAACCTAGTGGCAAATAGCTGCGAATTGACTCCGCAAGCGGGCCGACAAAAAGATGAGCGATTGTCATCGCACCCAGGAGGAAAATCTTCCCTCCGGGGGAACAGCCATCTACGAGAGCCTTTAGCAGAAGCACCGATATCAGGGACGGCAAGAACCATAGCAGCGCCATCTGAGTTGCCGTTTTAAGGGAATCGTTGTTGCCACTGTAAAAAGCCAGCAACAGCCGCTTCAAGCTCTCGATGGAAAAACCGCTCACGGTAAGCATCGTGACGACACCCATTGCTGACACAATCAGAAAAAATGGATAGTAGTAACGAATCAAGGTCTTCTGGAAGTAATCCCAACTCAAGGCAACGGATGGGCGCAAAAATGGCAATGCAAGGAATCCGAGTACGTGAAAGGCAAAGCCAGTGAGAAACAACGGGTAGAGTTGATGTGCGTACTCGTTGTGATCGAACATCACCAGCAGGATCAACACTCCCTTGACAACATCCTGGTTCATGGTAGCCCCGCCTTTTGCGGCATATACGCCGGCACGATGCGCTTCTCCAGAACGACCACCAATGCACACAGAGTGTATGTCATATCAAAATAAGCAAAACTCAATGCCGCTGCACCGACAGCGTAGGCGAACAAGGAAAGTCGCAAGGTAGTTGCCAAATTAACAATCCATTCGGGTCCCCCGGAATTGCTCACGACATCAGCCACCCGCCCCGCCTTGCGAAACGCAGTAACCAGAATGCAGACGAAAAGTACAAGGCCTACGAAACCGTGCTCCCCCAGCACCTGGAAATAGATGCTGTGTGCCGCGTGGGATCCTTTGGGATCCGGGAACGCATTGCCGGTCGGGAAGAACGGCAAGGTATTGAAGTCCATGGAAAGCAAAGTCCAGACTGGCCAGTATTCGAGAGACTTGAAGCCACCACCGACGAACGGGTGCTGCAATGCCAGGATTGAAGACAACTTCCAGGCCACGACACGTCCCATGAATGAGCCATCGTCTCCGATGTTTTCCATGGTATTCATCCGACTGAACCAGTCCGGCGGTATAAATCCGTAGACAAAGAAACCTGCGACCACCGCCGAAACGAATAACCAAATCTTGCGCTTGCTCTTGAGAAACAGATAGCCCGCCACAACAGACAGGGCAATTGCGCCTCCACGCGACTGCGTCCCGATGATAGATACCACCAACAAGATAATCACGCCCGTCAGCGCAAACCTTAGCAGCTTAGACTTCCGTCCGCTTTCGGCCAGCAAGTAAAAACTGATCGGCAACATCATCGAAAACGCTACAGCCAATTCATTGCGATCCCCGAGGGTATGTCCGTCAAAACCCTCGATCATATGCCCGCCCCCGCTGGCAATGAACTTAAGCCCTTCCAGGACAGCATAAAAACCAATTGAAAGAACCAGGCACCACAAGATGAATTCGATCTGTTCTTTTTTCGATACTGCCAAGGTAATGAAAACGAACAAAATTACTGTCTTGAGGAACTCATTCCAGAAATTCCATACGGTTTCCGGTCTTGCCATCGCAAAAAAGGATGTCACTGTTGTCCATGCAAAAAACAACAGAATAAATGTGCCAACATTGCTAACGTCGAACTTGCCTTTTTCTCTCGAGAACAGGTAGGAGAGTATGGCTGCTACAGAAATGAGAAGGTTGTATCGGATACCGGCGGCAATCCCGTATACCCAGGCATTGGGAAAGAACATTGCGGTCCATATCCACAGACCCAGGCCGATGAAAGGCTTCCTGAAACTTGTGTAAAGAAGAATTGGCAAGACGCAAAGCAAAGCGATGTCCCGCATGACGAGCCCTTCTGTAAAAATGCGGTATTACTTTTCCGCCGTGTCGTTTTTGAGCGCTCGCACACACAGGTAGGCAACTGCCAATAGATCCAAGAACCACAAGATACTTTCCACTAGAATCCCCTGACGAAGTTTACTTGTTTGCTTTGCCGACAGTATGTACTGACAAACGCCGTCTTACACCTCGCCGCATTATACTTAAGACAACTTAAAAATTGTGAATGCCGCCTTCTCTTTGTGGATGCCAACGACAGCCGCAGACTTCCTATGAAGCAACCCAGCGCCGCCCATCATATATCGCCAGACGACATTGCCCCGCCAAATGCCTTGGAACAGAGGATCCGCGAAATCGAAAGAGCACGTATCGCCCGCGACCTCCATGATGAACTGGGTGCTCAGTTAACCGGACTTGGCATGGTGTTAGCTCAACTCCGCGAAAACCTTGAAAAAGATCGAGTGACAATACTTGCTCAGACCGAGTACGCCCAGCAATTGATATCCCAAGCCCATGACAGTCTGCACTCCGTCATCGATGACCTGTACCCCCCGGTGGTGGAATTCGGTCTGCCTGATGCACTGGCGTGGCAGTGCGCTGCCTTCAACCGCCAGAGTGGCCTGGCATGCACTTTCTCCCCTCCTCTGCAGCACTTGCCCCAGAGCTTGGGCAGCGACGATTTCCTCACCGTCAGCCTGCTTCGCATCTTGCGTGAAGCGCTCAACAATAGCTTACGACATGCCGTCGCACGCCACCTGCGGGTAGATCTGCTCATCGACGACCAGCAATTGCAACTTACCATCGCCGATGATGGCCAGGGCTTCGACCCCACCACGGCCAGCGGCCAGGGCCACGGTCTGCGCAGCATGCGCCAGCGCGCACATCTGCTGGGCGGCCAGCTGCAGCTCGATAGCGTTCCCGGCGGTCCGACCGTGGTCCGTGTCACCCTGCCTGTCGCTCCCTGAATGAACACTATAGAATACGCCCTCTCCCTGCCCGCTGGCAGGGACACCGGAAGCATAGAAGCACACAGGAATCCCGCATCCCGCCCATGAGCAAGAAAGCCACTGCCGCCATCAAGGTCCTCATCGCCGATGACCATGCCATCGTGCGCGAAGGCCTGCGCCAGATCTGCGCCGGCAGCAAGGATATCGTCGTGGCCGGCAACGCCGCCAATGGCCTGGAGGCGATCAAGCTGGCGCGCGAAGGCAATGGCGACGTCATGCTGCTCGATATCGTGCTGCCCGATCGCAGCGGCATCGACATCCTCAAGCAGATCCGCAAGGAGCATCCGGCCTTGCCGGTCCTGATCCTGTCGATCCATCGCGAAGACCAGTACGCCATCCGCGCCCTGAAGGCCGGCGCGGCCGGCTTCCTCAACAAGCAGGCGGCGCCGGCCGAATTGCTGGCGGCCATCCGCCAGGCCGCCTCCGGACGCAAGTATGTCAGCCCGTCGCTGGCCCAGGAACTGGCCAACCAGATCGGCTTCGATCATGAGACGCCCTTGCACGAGACCCTCTCCGACCGCGAGTACCAGACCATGATCATGATCGCCTCCGGCAAGACCGTCAGCGATATCGCGACCGAACTGCTGCTCTCGGTCAAGACCATCAGCATGTACCGCTCCCGCGTGCTAGCCAAGATGAAGATGCGCCATAACGCCGAACTGACCCACTATGCACTCAAGAACGACCTGGTGGAATAAAAGCCACACCAGGTCTGCATCGGCTGATGCGGGCTTTTTCTCCCCTTATTAAAGGCATCCAAGGAAATTCCGCTGACGTAAAATAAGTTGTCATTCTGTCGTGCCGGCCAGTAGCGGCACGAACCGGCCTACATCGCTCCGGGACAGCGATGTGGTCGACGCAGGCAAGCGCGAGCCATGAGGGCTCAAGCAAATTGCCCCATGCGCCGATACCGGTAGAGCAATTCCCTGTCGCATCAAGACGAACATCAACAATACAGTCAGCCGGCATGTCCAAGAAACCGTCCACGCTCACGCCCGTCGAGATCGCCCGCGAGGCTTTCCAGCGACTCGGGTCCAGGCGCATTGCGCCCACTCCCGAGGCCTATCGCATCGCCTATGAAGAAATCCTGGGCGACCAGCCGGGACTGAGCGCAGACGCCCTGCTGGCCAATCTGGCCAGCAAGCTGGCCAGGCAGCCGGGAGAAAGCGGCCTGATCGGCACCCGCCTGGTACGGGCCAAGGACAGCGGCGACCTGGCCGAATTCGAACGCCATCTCAACGAACTGGTCGAGAAGAACTGGCACAACCGCCCCATCGTACCGGTCGTACCGGTGGGCGAGCTCGTGCCGGTCGACCTGGAGCGGCAGTTCATCCGCGATAGCAAAAAGGAAAAGATGCTGCGCGAGATGCTGGCGCGGGTCCTGGTCTTCAACCTGCCGTCGCTGCTCTCCACCGCTCCCGAACTGGCGGGCGAGGCGCGCAACAGCGGTCAGGAAATCAAGACGGCCTTTTCGGAACAGGCGATGAACGAGATCATCGCCCGCGTCAAGCAGTTGAGCTTCCAGATCGAACTCAAGACCGACGACATGGCGCAGCAACAGGAGCTGCTGATGCGCCTGTTCCAGTTGCTGCTGGAAAACATCAACGGCCTGCTGGAACAAGGATCCTGGCTGTCCAGCCAGATCGAGACGGTGCAAAGCCTCATCGCCGGCCCCTTGAGCAGCACCTCGCTGTCGGACGCCACCAAGAACCTCAAGGAAGTGATCTACAAGCAGGGTCTGCTGAAGAACACCCTGTCCGAAGAGAAGGTGGTGGTCAAGAACATGATGCTGACCTTCGTGGACCGCCTCTCGGCCATGGTCTCCACCACCGACAACTACCAGCGCACCATCCGCGGCTTCTCGCAGCAGATCAGCCAGGCGGGCAACATCAGCGATCTCAACAGCGTGCTCGGCGAGATCATGCGCGAGACGCAGAACGCCCAGGAAGAAGCCACCCGCTCGCGCGACGCCATGGAAGATGCGCGCCAGGAAGTGGAGAAGGCGGAAGAACGCATCCATACGCTGGAGCAGCAACTGGTGCAGATGGGTGAGCTGGTGCGCGAAGACCAGTTGACCGGCAGCCTGAACCGGCGCGGCATGGATGAATCGCTGGACCGCGAGATCACCAATGCGCAGCGCCGCGAAACGCCGCTGTGCGTGGCCCTGCTGGACCTGGACGACTTCAAGCGCATCAACGATACCCACGGCCACGCCACCGGCGACGAGGTGCTGGTGCATTTGGTGCAGGTGATCCGTGAAACCTTGCGCAAGCTGGATGTGATCGCCCGTTTCGGCGGCGAGGAATTCCTGGTGCTGATGCCGGAGACCGCTCCCCAGGACGCCGTGCAGATCATCACCCGCGTGCAGCGCGAGCTGACCAAGCGCATCTTCATGCATGAAAGCCAGCGCCTGCTGATCACCTTCAGCGCCGGCGTGGCCGTCTACTATCCCGGCGAAAACCAGGCCGATCTCTTGAAGCGCGCCGACGTGGCGCTCTACCGGGCCAAGAACGCCGGCAAGAACCGCATCGTCTTTGCCGATCCGCCGGCAGCCGACGTGCCGGCCACGGCGCCCGACGGCAACTGATCAGCCGCGCCAGCGGCGCCAGCCGGCCACGGCCATCACCACGAACAGGGCATAGAGCATGGCCGTCAGGGCCAGGTGCTTGTACACGTACAGGCCCACGTAGAGCACATCCACCGCGATCCAGACCAGCCAGTTCTCGCGCTTCTTGCGCGAGAGCAGGAATTGGCCGACCAGGCTGCCGGCGGTCAGGAAGCCATCCATGTGCGGCACATCGGTGTCGGTGAAACGCTGCAGGAACCAGGACAGCAGCCCCCATCCCGCCAGCCAGGCCGCCAGCATCATGGCCCAGCCCTGGCGTGCCAGCGATGAGACCTGCAAGGGACGATGCTGCTCACCGCCGCGCAGCCACTGGTACCAGCCCCAGACGGACACGGCCACGAAGACGAACTGCAAGCCGGCATCACCATACAGGCGGGCATCGGCAAAGACGGCCGCATAGAGCAGCGAAGAGGTAATGGAAAACAGCCAGGCCCAATGGTTCTGGCGGATATTGAGCCAGACGGTGAGCACCGCCAGCACGAAGGAAACCAGTTCCAGCGGCGTGGTGGACAGGCCGAACAGGGTCAGCGGGGTATCAGGACTCATGCAGCCGGAAACGACGGTTCAATGACAGGACAAATCAGGCCATCAACGCTCGGCGGTACGACCGGCCGGTGCCACGGCGGGCACGGAAACGCTGTTGGGCTGCCCCGAACCGGGCATATAGGGATTGGGATTGAGTGCAGTGGCGGGCTTGCCGGAACTGCCATCGAGCAGCTGGATGAAGATCTCGTTCTGCTTGATCATGCCCAGCTCGAAACGCGCACGCTCTTCGACGGCACCCTTGGACTGCTTCAGGTCGTCCACTTCGGAGGCCAGCTTGTCGTTGCGCTCCTTGAGTTCGTCGTTCTTCTTGTGCGCTTGCTGGACCTGACGGTCGAGCTCCCAGACCTTGAACCAGCCGCCCTTGCCAAGCCAAAGCGGATACTGGATCAGCACCAGCAGGAAAGACAGGCAAAGGATGATCAGGCGCATAGCCGGGAGCTCTCGTTGCGGCGCCTGTCCTGCAGGAGGAGCAGGCGCCGCGGGCTTCTTACTTCAGGTTGTAGAACGCAGCGCGGCCCGGATAGCTGGCGATGTCGCCCAGGTCTTCCTCGATACGCAGCAGCTGGTTGTACTTGGCCATGCGATCCGAACGCGACATGGAGCCGGTCTTGATCTGCAGGGCGTTCATGCCAACGGCGATATCGGCGATGGTCGAGTCTTCGGTTTCGCCCGAACGGTGCGAGATCACGGCGGTGTAGCCGGCGCGCTTGGCCATTTCGATGGCGGCGAAGGTCTCGGTCAGGGTACCGATCTGGTTGATCTTGATCAGGATCGAGTTGGCGATTTCCTTGTCGATGCCTTCCTTCAGGATCTTGGTGTTGGTGACGAACAGGTCGTCGCCCACCAGCTGCACCTTCTTGCCCAGGGTTTCGGTCAGGAGCTTCCAGCCAGCCCAGTCGTTCTCGGCCATGCCGTCTTCGATGCTGATGATGGGGTACTTGTCGCACCACGACGCCAGCAGACCCGTCTTCTGGGCCGGGGTCAGCACCATGTTTTCACCGGCCAGGTGGTAGTTGCCGTCCTTGTAGTACTCGGAGGCGGCGCAGTCCAGGCCCAGGGCGATCTGGGTACCCGGCTCGTAGCCAGCCTTCTCGATGGCTTCGATGATCAGCTTGATGGCTTCTTCGTGGCTGGAGACGTTGGGAGCGAAGCCGCCTTCGTCGCCGACCGACGTGGCCAGGCCGCGGTCGTGCAGGATCTTCTTCAGGGTGTGGAACACCTCGGCGCCGTAGCGCAGGGCTTCACGGAAGCTCGGTGCACCCACGGGGATGATCATGAATTCCTGGATGTCCAGGTTGTTGTCGGCGTGGGCGCCGCCGTTGATGACGTTCATCATCGGCACCGGCATCTGCATGGAACCGCTGCCACCGAAGTAGCGATACAGCGGCAGGCCCGACTCTTCGGCGGCGGCCTTGGCCACGGCCATGGAGACGGCCAGCATGGCGTTGGCGCCCAGGCGGCTCTTGTTCTCGGTACCGTCCAGGTCGATCAGGGTGCGATCCAGGAAGGCTTGCTCATTGGCGTCCAGGCCCATGATGGCTTCCGAGATTTCGGTGTTGATGTTTTCGCAGGCTTGCAGCACGCCCTTGCCGAAGTAACGGCTCTTGTCGCCGTCACGCAGTTCGATCGCTTCGCGCGAACCGGTGGACGCGCCCGAAGGCACGGCAGCGCGACCCAGCACGCCGGATTCCAGCAGCACATCGCATTCCACGGTGGGATTGCCGCGCGAGTCGATCACTTCGCGGCCGATAATATCAACGATTGCACTCATTCCACATCTCCATCGAGGTTTTAAAAATTGTTGGCGGGTGCAGGCCCGGTGGCCGGGGCATCAGTCCAGACCGATGCGCCCATGATGAAACGGCCGCCGGGCGGCAGCCGTTTCATGCACGCGCTCAGGAAAAGTTATTTTCCAGGAAGCCCGCCTTCTTCACGATGCGATCCAGGTCGATCATCGTGCCCAGCAGATCCTTCATGCGTGCCAGCGGCACGGCATTGGGACCATCCGACTTGGCCTCGGCCGGGTTCGGGTGGGTTTCCATGAACACGCCCGAAATACCCGCGGCGATGGCCGCGCGGGCCAGCACCGGCACGAACTCGCGCTGGCCGCCCGAGGACGTGCCCTGCCCGCCCGGCAATTGCACCGAGTGGGTGGCATCGAACACCACCGGAGCACCGGTCTCGCGCATGATGGCCAGGCTGCGCATGTCCGACACCAGGTTGTTGTAACCGAAGGAGACACCGCGCTCGCAGGCCATGAACTGGTCCGGCAGGCCGACTTCCTTGGCAGCGGCACGGGCCTTGTCGATCACGTTGACCATGTCGTGCGGCGCCAGGAACTGGCCCTTCTTGATGTTGACCGGCTTGCCCGACTGCGCGCAGGCGCGGATGAAGTCGGTCTGGCGGCACAGGAAGGCCGGCGTCTGCAGCACGTCCACCACCGCCGCCACGGGCTTGATCTCGTCGATCTCGTGGATGTCGGTGAGGACCGGCACGCCGATCTCTTTCTTCACCTTGGCCAGGATCTCCAGGCCCTTCTCCATGCCCAGGCCGCGGAAGGACGAACCCGAGGAGCGGTTGGCCTTGTCGAAGGAGGACTTGTAGATGAAGGGGATGCCCAGCTCGCCCGTGATTTCCTTCAGGGTGCCGGCGGTATCGAGTGCCATCTGCTCGGACTCGATCACGCAGGTACCAGCGATGAGGAAGAACGGCTGGTCCAGACCTACTTCAAAACCGCACAGTTTCATGCTTTACCCTTTGCCGCCGCGTCCTGCTGGACCTGGGCATGATGTGCCAGTGCCGCGCGGATGTACGAAATGAACAGGGGATGGCCGTCACGCGGAGTGGACTTGAACTCCGGGTGATACTGCACGCCGATGTAGAACGGGTGAGCGTTCTCGCCGGTGCGCGGCAATTCCATGATTTCGCACAGATCCTCGGACGGGGTACGAGCCGAGACCACCATGCCGGCCTCTTCCACGCGGCCGAGATAGAAATTGTTTGCTTCATAGCGATGGCGGTGACGTTCGGTCACGCTGTCGCCGTAGATTTCCGCTGCCAGCGTACCCGGCTTGACCGCGCAGGTCTGCGCGCCCAGGCGCATGGTGCCGCCCAGGTCGGAGTTGGCATCGCGGCGCTCGACCT
The DNA here is from genome assembly GCF_044745245.1 of Herbaspirillum sp. NPDC087042. Taxonomy (NCBI): domain Bacteria; kingdom Pseudomonadati; phylum Pseudomonadota; class Betaproteobacteria; order Burkholderiales; family Oxalobacteraceae; genus Herbaspirillum; species Herbaspirillum sp. NPDC087042. Next base: position 722,837 of record NZ_JBIUZW010000001.1, read on the forward strand.
TGCCGTCGTGGTTCTGCCATTCGTCGATCAGCGCCACCACCGGTTGCTCGGTGTCGGGGTCGAACTCGGTCGAGTTGGCCTTGGCCAGGCCGGCCTTGTTGCGTGCGTACTCCAGCAGCGCCACTTGCATGCCCAGGCAGATGCCCAGGTAAGGCACCTTGTTTTCGCGGGCATAGCGGGCAGCGGCGATCTTGCCTTCCACGCCGCGCTTGCCGAAGCCGCCCGGCACCAGGATGGCATCGTACTTGTCGAGAGTGTCGGTGCCGTTGGCTTCGATTTCTTCCGAATCCAGGTACTCGATGTTGACGCGGCTGCCGGTATGGATGCCGGCGTGGCGCAGCGCCTCGGTCAGCGACTTGTAGGACTCGGTCAGGTCGACATACTTGCCCACCATGCCGATGGTGACTTCGTGCGAAGGATTGTTCTGCGCATCGATCAGCTTGTCCCACATCGACAGGTCGGCCGCCTTCGGCGACAGGCCCAGCTTTTCGCAGATGATGGTATCCAAACCCTGGTCATGCAGCATCTGCGGAATCTTATAGATGGTATCGGCATCCCAGACCGAGATGACGGCATCGACGGCGACGTTGGAGAACAGCGAGATCTTGTCGCGTTCGTCGTCGGGGATGCGGCGGTCGGCGCGGCACAGCAGCGCGTCGGGCGAGATACCGATCTCGCGCAGCTTCTGCACGCTGTGCTGGGTCGGCTTGGTCTTCAGTTCGCCGGCCGAGGCCAGGAACGGCACCAGGGTCAGGTGCACGAAGGCAGTGGCGTTGCGACCCGAGCGCAGGCTCAGCTGGCGCGCGGCTTCCAGGAAGGGCAGCGACTCGATGTCACCGACGGTGCCGCCGATTTCCACCAGCGCCACGTCGTAGCCTTCGGCGCCACGGTGGATGAATTCCTGGATCTCGTTGGTGATGTGCGGGATCACCTGGACGGTCTTGCCCAGGTATTCGCCACGGCGCTCCTTGCGGATGACCGATTCATACACCTGGCCGGTGGTGAAGTTATTCACCTTCTTCATCTTGGCCGAGATGAAACGCTCGTAGTGGCCCAGGTCAAGGTCGGTCTCGGCGCCGTCGTCGGTGACGAAGACTTCACCGTGCTGCAACGGACTCATGGTGCCGGGGTCGACGTTGATGTAGGGATCGAGCTTGAGGAGGGTGACTTTGAGGCCACGCGATTCGAGGATCGCAGCCAGGGACGCGGCGGCAATCCCTTTACCCAGGGAAGACACGACGCCGCCAGTGACAAATACAAACTTGGTCATTACAGATGAGTGCCGAACGGCACATGCGGGAAATTCAAATTATACCCCAAAACGCGCTCGTTTTTTAATCCCCCACTCGATAAGTGTCTCGCCTTCGCGAAACTTGCAGGAAGAAAACATGCGCGTCAGGATCGTCACTCTTGACCACCCGCCAACTGTTTGGTTCTGCGCGACCTGCGCCAGGCTAGACCACCGCCCTGCCCTGCAACAGCTCGCCTATCATCTGGTGGGTGGCCTGGGCCGCCGGCGCCGGGCTTTCCATGGGGAACAGATGGCCACCCGGAATCTGCCGGAAGTGTGGCCCGACCAGACGCCGGGTCGCCTCCAGCCCAGCCAGGCGGCACTCGACCGAATCGGCACCGCCCACGAAACCGACCGGTACCGGATAGGTCTGCCGCACCAGCCGCCCCAGATGATGGGGAATGGTGCGATAGACCGCCGTCTCGGTCTCGCGCGAAAAGCGCAGGCGCACGCCGCCACCTGCGCCGGGCACCAGACCGTGTTGCACGTAATCGCGCAAGACCTGCTGCGGCCAGGCGGCAAAGAGCGCCTTGGCGGCGTAATGCTGGTAGGCCGCTTCCAGGTCGGGCCAATGGTCACGACGGCGCGCCGACGCCACTGATGGCGAATAGCGGCTCTCGTACTTGAAGAACTTCGACAGCCGCAAGACATGGGCGCGCCAGCCGGCCACGATGGGCGAATCCAGCAGCACCACGCAGCGCACCAGCTCGGGACGACGGCGCGCGGCCATCAGCGAGAGGATGCCGCCCATGGAATGTCCGACCAGGATCACCGGCTCGGTATAGCTGCGCTCGATTTCCTCGCGCAGTTCGCGTGCCAGCTTGCGCCAGCCATCGTCGACCGGAAAACGCGGATTGTGGGCATGGACCGGCAAGGCACGCACGTCATAGTGCTGGCGCAATTGTTCAAAGAAGACGCCATAGGTGCCGGCCGGATAGCTGTTGGCATGGGCGAAATGCAGGATGGGAAGGCTCATGGAGCGACTCGCTGGACTCGATGGCGGCAGCATAGCAAAACCGCTCACGCCGCGAGCGTGCTATTTTCCCGCATCGCGAAATGCGGACAGGATTGCCCTTCTCCCCCGCTGTTTCAGCCTTCAGCCTTCAGCGGCCGTACCAGTAGCGCGCGTGCTCCTTGCGATATTGCTCGGTGTGCAACTGGTCGCCCAGCGTCATGGTCAGCGCACCCGATTCGTCGGTCCGCAAGGCGCGGATACCCAGGCGCTGGTAGCGCGCCAGCACGTCCGCCTTGGGATGGTTGAAGCGATTGCGATAGCCGACCTGGAACACCGCCAGCTCCGGATGCACGGCCCGCAGGAAGGGCTCGGTGGAGGACGTGCCACTGCCATGATGCGGCGCCATCAGTACCGTCGACGGCAGCCGCTCGGCCATGGGGCCGTTGACCAGTTCATCTTCTTGCACCGCCTCGATGTCACCGGCCAGCAGCAGTGACTGGCGGCCGATTTGCACCTTCAGCACGCAACTGCGTGCATTGGGGCGCCATTTGTCGCTGTCGTAGCTATCCGGGGTCGGATGCAGCATGGTGAAGCCGATGCCATCCCAGTTCCACGACTGTCCGGCCTCGCAGCGCTGGTGGAGGGGTGCGACCTTCAAGATGGGGCTGGCCGGCGACAGCGACGAGTACACGCTATCGACGGCGATGTTCTTGAAGATAGACACGGTGCCACCCGAGTGGTCATTGTCATTGTGCGAGATCACCACGCGGTCCAGGTGATCGATGCCACGCTCGCGCAGGTAAGGCAGGATGACCCGGGTCGCGCCGTCGGACGCCGAAGTGAAGTAAGGCCCGGTGTCATAGAGCAGGCGATGGCCGGGGGTTTCCACCAGCACCGCCATACCCTGGCCGACGTCGAAGGCGGTCACGCGCATGCTGCCTTCCACCGGCCCCAACGGGGCATTGACGATCAGGGGCAGCCAGCCGAACAGGCCCAGCCAGCGCGCCGGCCAGCCACGCGGCGCCAGCAGCAGCACGGTGCCGCCCAGCGCCAGCACAAACATCCACCAGCTCGGGCGGGGCGTCTCCCAGACCGCCCAGGGCATGGCATTGAGTTCGCGCAGGAAATCAGCCAGCCAGACCAGCAGCAGATGCGGCAACTGCAGCACGAACTGGGCCACCACCGTCGGCAGCAGACTGCCCAGCAGCGCCAGCGGCGTGATCACCAGCGACACCAGCGGAATGGCGATGGCATTGGCAATCGGGCTGACCAGCGAATACTGCCCGAACAGCAGCACCGTCAGCGGCACCAGCCCCAGCGTGACAATGTACTGGGCATGCGCGGCCTGGCCTAGCTGCTGCACCAGTGCCGGCCACCAGTGCTTGCGCGATGCCGCCGAGGCCATGGCATGGCGCGGCTGCATGCGCCCCACGGTGCCGTACATCAGCAAACCCACCGCACCGAAGGAAAGCCAGAAGCCCGGCCACAGCAAGGACCAGGGGTCGGCCAGCAGGACCAGCCCCAGGGCCAGGCACAGCACCACCGACACGCGCACGATGCGTGCGCGCCAGAAGGCGATACCGACCACCACCAGCATATAGAGGGTGCGCTGGGCCGGCACCCCAAAACCAGCCAGCAGGACATAGAGCAGCGCCGTCGCCATCCCCACCAGCACGGCCACCTTTTGCGCCGGCATGCGCAGGGGCAACTGCGCGCCGGTGAAGAAGGAGCGCCGCCACAGCCAGCTCGCCAGGCCGCCGAACAGGGCCGCCAGCATGGTGATATGCAAACCCGAGATGGCCATCAGGTGGCCGATGCCGGTGCGATTGAAGATGCTCCAGTCGGACTGGCTGATGCCGCGCTGATCTCCCATGACCAGTGCCGCGATCACGCCGGCATACTGCTCGCCCGGCAAGGCCGCGTAGATGCGGTCGCGCAGCCAGCCACGCACGGTGTCGATGACATGGCCGGGCGTCCAGACGAAGTCGTCGATGCGCCGGTTGATGGCCGTGACGGGTGCCCCGGCCGGTGCCGGCGCCCCCACCACATAACCGGTAGCGCGCACATCATCCTGCAGCAGCCACACTTCATAATCGAAACCACCGGGATTGGCATTGCCATGCGGACGCTTCAGGCGCACCTTCAGCCGCCAGCGCTCGCCGGGACGCATGTCGGGCACAGCCATGCGCGCCGGCGCGGCCGCTTCGCCATCTTCTACCGGCATCTGGTAACGCTGGTTGCCGTACCAGGCCAGTGCCAGGCGCGGCGGCACGGGGGGCTTGACGTCTCCCTGCATGACCACCTGCTCGACCTCGAAGCGCATGCGCAGGCCCTGCTCGGTATGGTCAGGCAGGTCGGCGACAGTGCCGATGACGGTGATGTCGTGACCTTCCCAGGCCGCAGGCAACTCCTGATCCAGGTAGTAGAGCGCAAACGAGGCCGCCCACAGGAAGCCCAGCCAGGCTCCGCAAGTCAGCAGCAAGGGCAGGCGCAGGAAAGGTTGCCAGAACTTCCAGGCGGTGAAGGCCAGCAAGGCCGCCATCACCCCGCCCACCGCATACCACTCCACGCCGGGCAACTGCCCCTGGACCTGGAGCAGGCCCACGCCGATGGCAAAGCCGATGATCAGGGCGCGCATCAGTGCCCCACTCCCGACGCGACCAGCCGTGGCAGTGCGGCGCGGGCGTTGGCGCTGGTGGCGGCGGCGATCTCTTGCGGCGGCAGGCTACGCAATCCGGCCAGCACCTCGCCGATACGCGGGATCTGGTCGGGGGTATTGATGTCGGGATGACGCCAGGCCGGCGAAATATCCGGCGCGTCGGTCTCCAGCACGATGGACGACAGCGGCAATTCGGCTGCCAGACGACGGATCTGCAGCGAGCGAGGGAAGGTCATGGCACCGCCAAAACCCAGGTGCAGGCCCAGTTCGATGAAGGTCTCGGCCTGCTGGAAGCTGCCATTGAAGGCATGGGCGATGCCGCCCGGCACGCGGATGCGACGCAGGTACTTGAGGATGATGTCCTGCGAGCGGCGCACGTGCAGCAATACCGGCAAGTCGAACTCGCGGGCCAGCTTGAGCTGCTCGGCGAAGAAGAATTCCTGCTTCTCACGCAGCGGCGGCTCCTTCAGGGCCGGCACGAAGAAGTCCAGACCGATCTCGCCGATACCCACGAACAGGGGATCAGCCATGGCCGCGCCGACCGCCTCGCGCAGGCTCACCAGATCACCCTCGCTGGCCGTCGGCACGTACAGCGGATGGATGCCCAGCGCATAGACGGCATTGCCGACCCGGCGCGCCAGTTGCGCCACTTCGCTGAAATTGACACGGGCAATGGCCGGGATGACGATGACCCGCACGCCCGCCTGCGCTGCCTCATCGGCAAGGCTGGCGGAACGGTCGCCGAATTCTCCGGCGTCGAGATGGCAGTGCGTATCGACCCACATGTGCTGGCTGGTATGGCGAAAATCGGAAGACCGGATCATCACAGCGCCGGTTCCGGATGACGACGCACGCAACGGAGGACCTACCCTGGCTCAGCCTGGCGTGCTTCCCCCGAAGCGTCTTGTTCTTTTGTACAGCTTTTGGACAGCATATCCGGTTTGGACCGGATTCGAACGTGGCAGTTTACAGTCTAACCGGCCCTTGCAACTATTAACAAACGTAAAGATTGTCATTACAAGGCCAAAAAAAAGGACGCATGCGATGCGTCCTTTTTCATGAGGGCCGGAACCAGGGTTCAGGCGACCTGCAGCGACTTGCCCAGCTTGCGCAGGAACTGCTCGCAGCGCTCCATCTGCGCCAGCGTCACGAACTCGTTGGGCTTGTGGGCGTTGCCGATGTCGCCGGGACCGCAGACGATGGTGGGGATGCCGATCTGCTGGAACAGGCCGGCCTCGGTGCCATAGGCCACCTTACGGGTCTCGCGGTCACCGGTGAGGGCGCGCACCAGCTCGGTCACGGCGGCCTGCTCGGCCGCTTCCAGCGCCGGGCTGCCGGCGAAGTTGTCGATCTCGATACGGGCTTCGGGGAATTCGGTGCGCATCTTCGGCAACAGGATCTCGGCAATGTACTTGTCGATCTGCGCCTGGATGTCGGCCACGCTCATGCCCGGCAGGTTGCGGAATTCATAGGTGAACTCGCACAGCTCGGGGATGGTGTTGACCGCGATGCCGCCACGGATCTGGTTAGTGGTCATGGTGCTGAAAGGCACATCGAAGAACTGGTCGTAAGGACCATTGGCCTTGTAACCATCGGCGAAGTCGCGGATGGCGCAGATCAGGCGGGCGGCATGCTCAATGGCATTGCAGCCCTGCGGGGTCAGCGAGGAGTGGGCCGACTTGCCATGCACCTTGCAGGCGAACACGTTGATGCCCTTGTGAGCCACCACCACGTTCATGCTGGTGGGTTCACCCACCACGCAGCCATCGACCTTGATGCCGCGCTTGACGATTTCTTCCAGCATCACCGGCGCGCCGATGCAGCCGATTTCCTCGTCGTAGGAAAAAGCCAGGTGGATGGGCTTGGCACGCGGCATGGCCAGGAATTCCGGCACCAGCGCCAGCGAGGTGGCGATGAAGCCCTTCATGTCGCAGGTACCACGACCGTACAGGCTGCCATCCTTCTCGGTGATCTTGAAGGGATCGGTATCCCACTTCTGGCCGTCCACCGGTACCACGTCGGTGTGACCGGAGAGGACGATGCCGCCCTCGGTGCTGCCAGCATTGGGGCCGGCCGTGGCCGGCAGGGTGGCAAACAGGTTGGCCTTGGTCTTTTCCTTGTTGTGGGCGAGCCAGGAGGAGATGCCCTGCTTTTCCAGGCTGTCGCGCACTGTGGCGATCAGCTCCAGGTTGGAATTGCGGCTGGTGGTATCAAAGGCGACCAGGGTCTCTAGCCATTGGCGGGTGTTCATGTTCTCGTACTCCGTTGTTCAAAGGCACGCCGCCGTCCCTTCTGGAGACGGCGGCGAGAAACTGCAAGCTTACCCGGATTGCGTCAGTCCTGCTGCAAGCCCTGTTCGGACAAGCGCAGGAGCCGGCCGCAACGGCCGGCCAGCTCGCTATCGTGGGTGACGATGACAAAAGCCGTGCCCAGGGTGCGGGACAGCTCGATCATCAGTTCGAAGGTCTTGTCGGCGGTGCCGCGATCGAGGTTGCCGGTGGGCTCGTCGGCCAGCACACAGGCCGGACGCGTGACCAGCGCGCGCGCCAGCGCCACGCGCTGGCGTTCACCACCCGAGAGTTCGCCCGGCACGTGCGTCACGCGCTGCGCCAGGCCGACCTTCTCCAGCATCTCGCGCGCCTGCGCCTGTGCCTCGGCACGCTTGACGCGACGGATCATCAGCGGCATGGCCACGTTGTCCAGCGCCGAAAATTCCGGCAACAGGTGGTGGAACTGGTAGACGAAGCCCAGCGACTGGTTGCGCAAGTTGCCGCGTTCGCGCTCGCCCAGGTTGGCGAAATCCTTGCCCAGCAGGGTCACGGTGCCGGAACTGGGGGTATCCAGCCCACCCAGCAGGTGCAGCAGCGTGGACTTGCCGGAGCCGGAAGCGCCGACGATGGCGACCTGCTCACCGGGATGGACGTCGATATCGATATTGCCCAGCACCTTCACCGAATACTTGCCTTGCGTGAAGGTCTTGCCCAGGCCGCGCGCGGCCAGCACGATTTTCTTGTCGCTCATTGTGTTCATGGCATCACTCATAGCGCAGCGCCTCCGCCGGTTTGACGCGGGCGGCCGACCAGCTCGGGTAGAGCGTCGCCAGGAAGGCCAGCACCACGGCCACGCCACCGATGGTATAGACGTCGGACCAGATCAGGTCGGACGGCAGCTCGGAAATCACATACACGCTCTTGGGCAGGAACTGCACATGGAACAGGCGCTCGATGGCCGGCACCACCACATCGATGTTCAGCGCCACCAGCACGCCCAGGCCGATGCCGATGGCCGTGCCGATCAAGCCCACCAGGGCGCCCTGGATCACGAAGATCTTCATGATCGACCCCGGCGATGCCCCCAGGGTACGCAGGATGGCAATGTCGGCCTGCTTGTCGGTGACCGTCATGACCAGCGTGGAGACCAGGTTGAAGGCCGCCACGGCGATGATCAGGGTCAAGATGATGAACATCATGCGCTTCTCGGTCTTCACGGCGGCGAACCAGTTGCTGTTCTGCTGCGACCAGTCGCGCAGGTAAAGATCACCGGTCAGGGTACTGGCCAGCTGCTGGGTCACCTGCGGCGCCTGCAGCATGTCGCGGATGCGCAGGCGCACGCCGGTGGGCGCGTCCTGGCGGAACAGGGTTTCCGCATCCTGCATCTGGATGAAGGCCAGCGTGGAATCGAACTCGTAATGGCCAGCCTCGAAGATGCCCGACACGGTGAACTGCTTCAGGCGCGGCAATACGCCCGCCGGCGTTACCTGCCCTTGCGGCGCGATCAGGGTGACCTTGTCGCCCAGGCCCACACGCAGGCCACGCGCCAGTTCGCCACCGATGACGATATTGAATTCACCGGCCTTGAGCGAATCGAAACTGCCCTGCTTGACCTGCTTGGCCACATCCGAGACCTTGGGTTCTTCCTCGGGCATGACGCCGCGCACCACCACGCCGCGCAGCGTGTCGTCGCGCGTGATCATGGCTTGTGCCGCCACGTAGGGGGCCGCGCCCAGCACTTCCTTGTTCTGGAAGGTCTGCTTGGCCACCGCCTGCCAGTCATGCATGGAGCCGGAGGCATCGAACACCTCGATATGCGCCAGCACCGAGAGCATGCGGTCACGGACTTCCTTCTGGAAGCCGTTCATGACCGACAGCACCACGATCAGCGCGGCCACGCCCAGCGCGATGCCGGCCATGGAAATGAGGGAAATGAAGGAAATGAAACTATTGCGGCCGCTGCGCTTGCCGGCCCGCGTATAGCGGATACCGACCAGCCATTCGAACGGCAGGTTTTTAATCAGACTCAAAAATTGCTCCGAGAGTGGGCCTGGAGAAGCACGGCCAATCATGTCATAGAGACAAGATCATGACCGCACGCCAACACGGGCGAAGCGCGAAGTTTGCCACAGAATGTGCAGGCGGCCCATCCCCGGCCACCACCCTCTACACCTCCTGTCAGCGGCACGCGCCCCGACGTGCAGCTAATAGATTCACTTCCCCGGCAGAGGTTCTGCATAGATACCAAGGCTTACATTCCTGCGCATTGACGCCCATTTCATCCATGAAGTTGCGCGCATGACTGGTTATATATACAGTATGCGTTTTCCCGCCTTTGCCATCTGAAGCTTCCTGCCATGCCGCCCGAACTCGCCCAGGACGATCCCCACGCCAGCAGCGCCACCGAGCAGGCGCCGGAGAAGGATCCCTTCGCCCGCCTCAATGCCGAGCAGCGTGCCGCCGTCGACCATGGCAGCGGCCTGGCGCCGGCGCAGCAGGCACCGCTCTTGATCGTGGCCGGGGCCGGTTCGGGCAAGACCAATACCCTGGCGCACCGGGTGGCGCGGTTGGTGCTGGAAGGCGCCGATCCGCAGCGCATCCTGCTGCTGACCTTTTCGCGCCGTGCCGCCGCCGACATGGGCCGGCGCGTGGGCCAGGTGATCCGCCAGGTACTGGGGCTGGCCGCTACCGACACGCCGCCGCAACTGCCCTGGTCGGGCACCTTCCACGCCATCGGGGCGCGCCTGTTACGTGAATATGCCGCCCATATCGGGCTGGAAGACGACTTCACCATCCAGGATCGCGGCGACGCCGAAGACCTGATGGGCCTGCTGCGCCATGAAATGGGCTTGTCAGCCACCGACAAGCGCTTTCCGCTCAAGGCAACCTGCCTGGCCATCTACTCGCGCGCCGTCAATACCCGCCAGGACCTGGACCAGGTGCTGCAGGGCCAGTTTCCCTGGTGCCGCGAATGGGAAAGGCAACTGGGCGAACTCTTCAGCCGCTACGTGGACGCCAAGGAGGCCCAGCACGTCCTGGATTACGACGACCTGCTGCTGTTCTGGGCCGACATGATGTCGGATGCGCAGATCGCTCAGCTGGTGGGCGCGCGTTTCGATCATGTGCTGGTCGATGAATACCAGGACACCAACCGCCTGCAGGCCGAGATCCTGCAGCGGATGAAGCCCGATGGCGCCGGCGTCACCGCCGTGGGCGACGATGCGCAATCCATCTATTCCTTCCGCGGCGCCACGGTGCGCAATATCCTCGACTTCCCGTCGCTGTTCTCGCAACCGGCGCGGCTCTTGACGCTGGAGCAGAACTACCGTTCCACGCAACCCATCCTGCAGGCTTCCAACGCGGTCATCGCCGACGCCCCCGAGCGTCACTTCAAGAACCTCTGGAGCGACCGCCCCTCCTCGCAACGGCCGCAGCTGGTGGTCATTCCCGACGAAGCCGAACAGGCGCGCTGGGTCGCCAACCGCATCCTGGCCCATCGTGAGGAAGGGCTGACGCTGAAGTCGCAGGCGGTGCTCTTCCGTACCGCCACCCACAGCGCCGCGCTGGAACTGGAACTGGTCCGCCGCAACATCCCCTTCGTCAAGTTCGGCGGGCTCAAATTCCTAGAAAGCACCCATATCAAGGACCTGCTCTCGCTGCTGCGCCTGGCGCACAACCCGAGCGGGCGCATGGCCGGGTTCCGCGCGCTGCAGCTGATCCCCGGCGTGGGGCCGGCCACGGCCAGGAAAGTGCTGGACCTGATGGGCGCCGCCAGCGACCCGGCCGATGCCCTGCTGAACTTCGGCGCACCGGCCAGCATCGCCCTGCAGTGGCAAGCCTTTGCCGATACCTATGCCCTGATGCGCCGCGCCAGTGCCGCCTGGCCGACCGATATCAATGCCGCCCGCGACTGGTACCTGCCGCAGCTGGAACAACGCTATCAAGACGCCGACGCCCGCGCCGCCGACATCGAGCAACTGGCCGCGCTGGCCAAGGGCTATGCCTCGCGCGAGAAATTCCTCACCGAGCTGACCCTGGACCCGCCCGAGTCCAGCAGCGACTATTCGGCCCCGCCCTATCGCGACGAGGATTACCTGACGCTCTCCACCATCCATTCGGCCAAGGGCCAGGAGTGGCGCTCGGTGCATGTCCTGAACGTGGTCGACGGCTGCATCCCCTCGGACCTGGCCACCGGCAGCGAAGCCGAGATCGCTGAAGAACGCCGCCTGCTCTACGTGGCCATGACACGCGCCCGCGAGCATCTGCACCTGATCGTGCCGCAGCGCTTCTACATCACCCAGCAGACGCCGCAGGGCGACCGCCATGTGAACGGCATCCGCAGCCGCTTCATCACGCCCCGCATGCTGCCGCATTTCGAGGACAGCCTGTGGCTCTCGGCCGAGACCAACGGCGCCCGCACCCCCATGCCCGACAGCGTCAGGATGCTGGTGCGGCAACGCGCCAAAAGCGCCTGGAAAAAGCCCTAAGTGAAGTTCCGGGCAGGTCGGCCGGGCCAAGCGGCCCGCCAGCCGCTAAAATATCGCCCCATGAATCAACTCGACATCCTCATTCCCTTCGCGCTGCCGCCGGCCGAACTCGCGCGCGACCTGCTGCGCCAGTGCCAGGCGCCGGCGCTGGCCATGCTGCTGGGCCGTGGCAAGGCCGCCGCCCCGCGCCAGTCCCACGACCCGTTCTCGCGCGCCCTGCCGCATGAGCACTGGCTGGCACAACGCTTCGGCCTGCCCGCCCCCGCCCAGGACAGCAGCCCTGCCGCGGCCGCCGCCCTGATGCAGCAACTGGGCCACACGCCGCAGGCCGGACACTGGTTCGTGCTGCATCCGGCCCATATCCACGTCGCCCGCGACCATCTGGTGCTCACCGACATCGGCCAGCTGCAACTGGAAGAGGACGAATCCCGGCGCCTGTTCGCGGCGGCCCTGCCGCTGTTCACCGAGATCGGCCATGAGCTGGTCTACGGCGACGCCCGCACCTGGTTCATCCGCGCCGATGCCTGGGCCGGCCTGCGCACCTCCACGCCGTCGGCCGCCAGCGGTCGCAACGTCGACATCTGGATGCCGGAAGGCCCGGGCGAACTGGCCTGGCGCAAGCTGCAAAACGAAGTGCAGATGCAGTGGTTCGCCGAGTCCCTCAACGAACAGCGTGAGATGCGCGGCCAGAAGGCCATCAATTCGATCTGGATCTGGGGCGGCGCCGGCAACGGCGCCATGGCGCAGTCGGCCTATGCCGGCAGCTTCGGCCTGCGCGGCTGGATGCGCGCCTTCGGTGCTGAGACGGGCGACACCGGTGCAGCACAGGTCGTGCAAGGCAGCGGCCAGCGCCTGCTGGTGCTCGATGCGCTGGCTGAAGCGGCCCTGGCCGAGGAATGGGGCCTGTGGCTGCAACACCTGCAACACCTGGACCGCGACTGGCTGGCGCCGCTGCTGGTGTCGCTGCGTGCCGGCTCGGTGGATGCCATCGAACTGATCCTGAGCGGCCCCGACCGCCTCACCCGGACCGCGGTCACGCGGGGCTCGCTGCGCCGCTTCTGGCGGCCCGCGTCGCTGGCGGGGCTGGCAGCATGATCCGCGTCACCACCCGCTCCTATTCGCCACAACAGGCCGACCAGCTCATCGCCGAGGGCGTGCATCCGGTACTGGCGCGTGTCTATGCCGCGCGCGGCCTGTCCAGCGCGCGCGAACTGGCCAGCGAACTCAATGCCCTCTTCGCGCCCTCGGGCCTGCTGCATATCGAAGCCGCCGCCGTCTACCTGGCCGACGCCATCGCCGCCGGCAAGAAGCTGGTCATCGTCGCCGACTATGACTGCGACGGCGCCACCGCCTGCGCCGTGGGCCTGCGCGGCCTGCGCCTCCTGGGCGCGCAGGTCGACTACATCGTCCCCAACCGCTTCGAATACGGCTATGGCTTGACGCCCGAGATCGTCGAGTTGACCGTGCGCGAAAAGAATCCCGACATCATCGTCACCGTCGACAATGGCATCGCCAGCATCGATGGCGTGGCCGAGGCCAAGCGGCGCGGCATCGATGTGGTCGTGACCGACCACCACCTGCCCGGCGACACGCTGCCCGAGGCACGCGTGATCGTCAACCCGAACCAGCCGCAATGCGGCTTCCCCAGCAAGAACCTGGCGGGCGTGGGGGTGATGTTCTATGTGCTGCTGGCCGTGCGCGCCGAAATGCGCAAGCGCGGCCTCTTCGATGCCCAGACCCAGCCGCGCCTGGATACCCTGCTGGACCTGGTGGCGCTGGGGACCGTGGCCGACGTGGTCAAGCTGGACGCCAACAACCGCATCCTGGTGGCACAGGGCTTGAAGCGCATGCGCAGCGGCAAGATGCATCCCGGCATCGCCGCGCTGTTCCGTGCCGCCGGCCGCGAGGCCCGCCGCGCCACCCCCTTCGACCTCGGCTTTGCCGTCGGCCCGCGCCTGAACGCGGCCGGCCGCCTGGCCGACATGGCCCTGGGCATCGAATGCCTGACCACCGACGACGAAGGCCGCGCCTGGGCCATCGCCCAGCAGCTCGACGCCATCAACCGCGAGCGCCGCGACATCGAGGCCGGCATGCAGGACACCGCCATGCTGCTGCTGGACGACTTCAATCCCGCCGACCGCCGCACCATTGCCGTCTTCGACCCGTCCTGGCACCAGGGCGTGATCGGCATCGTGGCCTCGCGCCTGAAGGACAAGTTCTATCGCCCCACCATCACCTTCGCTCCCGGCGACGAGGGCTTCCTCAAGGGCTCGGGCCGCTCCATCGCTGGCTTCCATTTGCGCGATGCACTGGACCTGGTCTCCAAGCATGCCCCCTCGGTGATGACCAAGTTCGGCGGCCACGCCATGGCAGCCGGCCTGACCATCCACGCCGAGGCTTTCGATGCCTTCTCGGAGGCCTTCGAGGCGGTCGGTCGTGACTGGCTCACCCAGAACCAGCTGGAGCGCGTCATCGAGACCGATGGCGTGCTGGAAGACGAGTATTACTCAGTCCCCTTCATCACCCTGATGGACCAGCAGGTCTGGGGCCAGGGCTTTGCGCCGCCGGTGTTCTGCGATCATTTCCGCGTGCTCAACCAGCGCATCCTCAAGGAGAAGCATCTCAAGCTCCAGCTGGAAAAAGAGGGCCGCAAGTTCGACGCCATCTGGTTCGGCCACACCGACTCGCTGCCGGAGCACGCCCGTGTGGCCTTCCGGCTGGACGCCAACGAGTACAACGGCAAGACCACGGTGCAGCTGATGGTGGAGCACGCCGAAGGCGCCTGACATCGCCCTGACGCACGACTGACAAGCCCATGGCAGGAAGCGACGGTGATGCGAAAAAACCGACAAATCCTTGCCACAGTGGCACAATGCCGGCTTGGAGTACCTTCCAGCCGGCAATTGCACTGTCATTGGTAGCGCTCCCGTTCCCATCAATAACAAGAAGATCAAGTCGTCGATGAAGATCAAGCGCATCAATTGCAGCCTGGTGACTCGCCTCGTCCTGTTCGGCGTCGTGCTGATCGCGGTGAGTGCTGCCCTGCGCTACACCATCCTGATCGACTTCCTGCAACGCGACCAGGCGCAAGTGGCCGCCGACCAGCAAAACACCATCGCCAGTTACCTGGCTCAGGATATCGGTTACCGGGTCCAGGAGCGCGCGCGTTACCTGGAGCGCCTGTCGGCCCACGTACCACCTGATCTGCTCAATGACCACGCCGGCCTGACCGACTGGCTGCGCGATCACCAGCAATTGCAGCCGCTGTTTTCCCAGGGCCTGTTTACGGCCGATGCAGAAGGCAACATCCTGGTCGACTACCCCCGCATCGAGGGTCGGCGCAAGCTGACGCTGGCCGACTTTCCCGATTTCAAGCGCGTGCTGCAGGGTGCCACCCTGATCTGCCCGCCCATGCACAGCCCCGCCACCGGCAAGCCCGTGCTGGTCATGCTGACTCCGCTGCGCGATGGCAGTGGCCGCATCGTGGGCATCCTCGGTGGCAGTACCGAACTGACCGCGCCGGGCTTCCTGGACCACCTGCAACAGGCCAGGCTGGGGCCTTCCGGCAGCTTCCTGCTGATTTCTCCCGGACAACGCCTCATCATCGCCTCCAGCGACGAGGTGCTGGTCTATACGCAATTGCCGCCGGTGGGCAAGGATGTATTGATGGATCAGGCCATGCATGGCCTGCGCGGCAGCGGCGTGGGCGTGGCCGCCAATGGCGTGACCGAGATCAAGGCCTTTGCCTCTGTGCCGGACACCAGCTGGCTGGTGGCGGTGACCCTGCCCCTGGCTTCGGCCCTGCCCACCGTCGAGCGCATGCGCGCGCTGATCGCACGCGGCGCCGTGATCCAGGGCAGCATGATCGTGCTGCTGGTGATACTGGCCTACCTCTGGTTCTTCCGGCCCTTGCGTCGCGCCGCCGCGCTGGCCGAGCGCATGACCCGGGGCGACCTGCCGCTTTCGCCGCTACCGGTGGAACGGCGCGATGAAGTGGGCCACCTGACCATGGCCTTCAACGGCCTGCTGGCCCGGCTCAAGCTGCACCAGGCCGAACTGCAGCACCAGGCCCATCACGACATGCTCACCGGCCTGCCCAATCGCATGATGCTGGCCGAGCGCATGCAGGCCGCCCTCACCCATGCCTGCCGCGAAGGTAGCGGCGTGGCCCTGCTGTTCCTGGACCTGGATGGCTTCAAGCCCATCAATGACTCGCTGGGCCACAAGGCCGGTGACCAGGTCCTGCAGGAAGTGACCCGGCGCCTGCGCCAGGTGGCGCGCCATGGCGATACCCTGGCGCGCGTGGGCGGCGACGAATTCGTGCTGCTGGTGACCGACCTGGCGCAACCCTTCGAGCATGGCGCCCAGGTGCTGGCCGAGAAATGCATCAAGGCCGTCTCCGAACCGCTGCACCTGCTGCAGGGCGACTTCCTGCTGGGGGTGTCGGTGGGGATTGCGGTCTGCGATGGCAGCTGCGACGCCGATAGCCTGCTGCAGGCCGCCGACAAGGCCATGTATGCCGCCAAGAACAATGGCCGCGGCTGCTACGTGATCGCGCCCGCGCGCCCGGGTTGCAACGTCACCCCGTTCAGCGTACCGGAAGGAACTGCAGGAACGACCCGCCCAGCAGGTTCTGCACATAGCTGATGCCGGCACGGCGGTAACGTTCGGTGGTGAATTCGGCCATCAGGTCCAGGCGCCCGACGATCTTGCCGAACTCCCGCTCGAAACTGAGATTGCGCACGTCCCCGCCGATCTCGTCGGAGAACAGCAGCGGCGCACCCGCCGCATTGCGGCGGCTGGACAGGATCCAGGCGGCGATTTCGACATTGCGGGCGGCGTTGTAGAGATGCTGGGCGTCCAGCCCGTCGACCAGGAAGAACTCGATCTTGTTGCCATGGGCCACGATGATCATGTCGGCCGTGGCATCGATGAAGGCCGCCACCCTATCCCCCTTGAACTCCGGTGACAAGGCCAGCGCCATGGCCAGGATATCGCGCTTGCCCTGCAGCTCCGGCCAGGTCTGGCGCTGCTCGATGGCTTGCTGCACCTTCTTTTCGGCCTCCTCGCGGCTGGCAGCGGTCTTCTTCCACTCGGCCGGATTGCGCCGGTACAGCTTGGACATCAGCAGGTACAGGCTATCCAGATTGGCCCGCATGGCCAGGGTGGCCACGCGGTTGGTATCGGACTGCCCCATCTCGCGCGAGCTGGCATCGGCGCCACGAACCTCGCCGTGCGGCGCAGGTGAGCTGGCGCAGGCCACCATCAGCGCGGCACAGGGTAGCAGGAGAGGAAGCAGCTTTCTTCTTGTCATCGGCGGGCAGGACGAAACGAGCTGATAGGACCGATCCTATCAGAATGCGTTCCGCACCGGCCCGCCGTGTGCGGCAGCGATACGCCGGACTAGGCCCGGGCGGAGTAAGGCAAGCCGGTCAGGTAGCCGACGGTCGCGCCGAAGCGGTCCTTGTAGTTGGCCCGTACCAGGGGATCGAGCTTGTCCTTGACCTTGTCGTGCAAGCCCTTTTCCCAGTCGCCGGCGTGCTGGAAGTTGCTCATCACATAGGTCCAGCCATGGATCTCGTCGACCGCATGCAGGCCGGTCGACTCCGCCCCTGCCGGGCAGGACAGCACGCGCGTGAGCGCCTTGGTATCGACGTTGTAGGCCCACAGGAAGTTGTTGACGTGCATGCCGCTGTCTTCGCCGATGAAGAGCGTACGCAGCTTTTCAGAGAACTTGATGTTGTCCGGATTGGCGATGTGCTCCTGGTCGGCCAGGTTGCCCAGGGCGTCTGGCGTCTTCAGGTCCACGCCCACCAGCGCGGCCGGCGGGGCCATGTCGACCGGGACCCACTGGCTGTCGATGGCATGGCCGTTGAGGTCACGCTGCTCGCCGCGCAGGTTCAGCGCATAGACGGCGCCCGCCTTGGGGCCCTGTACCTTGATGTGGCCTGAACCGTCCAGCATCGAGGTCTGTACGTAGGACATGGCCGAATAGGCGATCTTGTCACGCGCATTGACGGTGGTGCCTTCCATCTTGGTGAAGCCCAGGCTGCCGCCGGCCAGCGCCGCATAGCGGTGGGTTTCCAGGAAGGCTGCGGCCTTCTCCATGCCCGGCTTGATGCGCACCCAGTTGGGCTTGCCGCCGAAGGGGATGCGGGTGAAGGACGCGTCGGCCGGATCGCTGGTGCGGATATCCATGATGTCGGCCGCCTTGTAGCGCTCCGCCATGGCCTGGATTTCCGCGCTGGTGGCACTGCCCAGGCGCACCCAGGAGAGCTTGCCGGCGCCCGGGCCCACGCCCGAGACCTGCTCCCAGCGCGCCACGAAGAGGCTGCCCGAGGACAGATCGGCGGCGCGGTCGGCGATGAACATGAACAGGCCGCCATTGGTAGCATCGTCACCCATCAGCACGGTACGCTGGTCGGGCATGACCTGCACCAGTTCGTGCGAGATACGACCCAGGCAATAATGCTTCTTGATCGAGCCGGTGCCATCCGGGTTGACGGTCACCTCCGGCAGGTGGCCGTAGTGGTAGGGATTGGCGCGCGTTTCGTCGCCGTACAGGTTCTTGCTGAAGGCCTTGAATTGCGGGTTGGAGGCAATGGCCGCGGCATCCGGCTCGTACTCTTCGGAAGACAGGTGGGTGTTCCACGGCGACAGGCTGGCGCCGCAGGTGATCCACAAGCCATTGACCTGGGCGGTATCGACGTTGTGGTACTTCACCAGGGTCAGCTTGCCCGAGGACGGATCCTGGTCCAGCGTCAGCACGGCGATCGGCGAAGGCAGCTGGCCATACATGGCGGCCTGCTTCTGGTCGCGGGTGGTGTATTCGAATTGCACCACGGCAAACACCGCATTGCCCTTCACGCCGGGTACACTGGCGCCCTTCACGGTCAACAGCGAAGAGCCGTCCGGGCAGTCCGAGTAGAACTGGCGCTCGCGCCCGGCCACCGAGCGGTCGATGATGGGACGGTTGTTGATATCGACGTAGCCGCCGGCCAGGATACTGCCCCCTTTGCCGTCCGGCACCATGTCGCCGGTCATGAAGAAAGGCTGGTAGGCCAGTTTGTAGCTCTGCTTGCTGCCATCGGCAAAGGTCACCTCCAGGGCCGAGCCCACGGTGGTGCTGGCCATGGCGGCCGGATTGTCCAGCGTGGGCGCGGGCATGCCGGTGAAGCGCGCCGAGGCGAACGGCTTGCTGCTGCCCGGGGTGGCGCAGGCCGCCAGCAGGGCCGAGGCCGACAGGCCGCCGGCCAGCGGCAGCAGCGGCGCGGTGGCAAAGGCCTTGAGCAGGTTGCGGCGGCCGGCCTGCGGCAGATCGGCGTCCGATGGGAGGGGGGTGTGGGCGGGCTGTCTCATCTAGTATTCTCCGGGTTGATCAGTAGTTCGCGGTCGACGGCTGGCGTATTCGTCAGGCTTTTGTCAGCAAAACAGGCGCGCCGATGGTAACGAGCGAAAATGACAGGCCCGTGACGGAGATGAAACTCCCCCTCTCCTCTTGTATAATTCGAGGTTTGATCGCAAAAGAAACCATCATGGAAGCAGAACGCCTCAATTCCCTCCAATCCCTGCTCGACGATCTGGCCACCCGCGCCACCGAGCTACGGAGGTATCTTTGACTTCGATGTGAAGTCGGAGAAACTCGAACAAGTCAACGCCGAACTGGAAGACCCCAACGTCTGGAACGACCAGAAACGGGCCCAGGATCTCGGCAAGGAAAAGAAATCGCTGGAAGCGATCGTCCATACCCTCATCAAGATCGACAGTGAACTGACCGATGCCCGCGACCTCTTCGAGATGGCGCGCGAGGAAAAGGACGAGGACACCATCGTCGCCATCGAAGGCGATACCGAAGGTCTGAAGAAGCTGGTCGAAGACATGGAGTTCCGCCGCATGTTCAGCGGCCCCATGGATGCCAACAACTGCTTCATCGACATCCAGGCTGGCGCCGGCGGCACCGAAGCCCAGGACTGGGCCTCCATGCTGCTGCGCCAGTACCTGCGCTATTGCGAACGCAAGGGCTTCAAGGCCGAGATCATGGAACAGTCCGACGGTGAAGTGGCCGGCATCAAGACCGCCACCATCAAGGTCGAGGGCGACTACGCCTATGGCTTCCTGCGCACCGAAACCGGCGTGCACCGCCTGGTGCGCAAGTCGCCGTTCGACTCGTCCAATGGTCGCCACACCTCCTTCTCGAGCCTGTTCGTCTACCCGGAAGTGGATGAATCCTTCGAGATCGAGATCAACCCGGCCGACGTGCGCGTGGATACCTATCGCGCCTCCGGTGCCGGTGGCCAGCACATCAACAAGACCGACTCCGCAGTGCGCCTGACGCACGCACCGTCGGGCATCGTCGTGCAATGCCAGAACGACCGCAGCCAGCACCGCAACCGTGCCGAAGCCTGGGACATGCTGCGCGCCAAGCTGTTCGAACTGGAACTGCGCAAGCGCATGAGCGAGCAGCAGAAGCTGGAAGACTCCAAGACCGACGTCGGCTGGGGTCACCAGATCCGCTCCTACGTGCTGGACCAGTCCCGCATCAAGGACTTGCGCACCAACTTCGAAACCGGCAATACCAAGGCAGTGCTCGATGGCGACATCGACGACTTCATCGCTGCCTCGCTGAAACAGGGCGTCTGATCCACGCCGGCCGCGCAAGCCTTGCGTGGCCGGCAGTTGCCTGACCGACCGTTCAACACTCAAGAATTCCAACCATGACCACGCAAAACACCCCCGCCGCCCAGCCGGCAGCCGACGAGAACAGCATCATCGCCGAGCGCCGCGCCAAGCTGGCCGCCATCCGCGAACAGGGTATCGCCTTCCCCAACGATTTCCGCCCGGCCAACACCGCCGCCGACCTGCACGCCAAGTACGACGGCGTCGAGAACGAAGCCCTGGAAGCCGAACCGGTCAACGTGACCGTGGCCGGCCGCATGATGTTGAAGCGGGTCATGGGCAAGGCGGCTTTCGCCACCCTGCAGGATGCCTCGGGCGTGCGCGCCGATGGCCGCATCCAGCTCTACGTGACCCGTGACGTCACCGGCGAAGAAGCCATGGCCGCCTTCAAGCACTATGACCTGGGCGACATCCTGGGCGCCGAAGGTACCCTCTTCAAGACCAAGACCGGCGAACTGTCGGTGAAGGTCACCAAGCTGAAGCTGATCACCAAGTCGCTGCGTCCGCTGCCCGACAAGTTCCACGGCCTGGCCGACCAGGAAATGAAGTACCGCCAGCGCTACGTCGACCTGATCATGAGCGAGGAAACCCGTCGCACCTTCAAGGCCCGTACTGCCGCGATGTCGTCGATCCGCCGCTTCATGGAAACCAACGACTTCATGGAAGTCGAAACCCCGATGCTGCACCCGATCCCGGGCGGCGCCGCGGCCAAGCCCTTCATCACCCACCACAATGCGCTGGACATGCAGATGTTCATGCGTATCGCCCCCGAGCTGTACCTGAAGCGCCTGGTGGTGGGCGGCTTCGAACGCGTCTTCGAGATCAACCGCAACTTCCGTAACGAAGGCGTCTCGCCGCGTCACAATCCCGAATTCACGATGATGGAGTTCTACGCCGCCTACGTGGATTACCAGTGGCTGATGGGCTTCACCGAACAGGTGATCCGCCAGGCTGCCATCGATGCCCACGGCACCGCTGTGCTGACCTACCAGGGCCGCGAGCTGGACCTGTCCAAGCCCTTCGACCGCCTGACCATCACCGGCGCCATCCTCAAGTACGCACCGGGCTACACCGCCGAGCAACTGGCCGACATCGACTTCCTGCGCACCGAACTGAAGAAGTTCGGCGTCAAGACCGACCAGGCCCCGCTGGCTGGCGCCGGCATCGGCGCCCTGCAACTGGCCCTGTTCGAAGAGACCGCCGAGTCGCAGCTGTGGAACCCGACCTACATCATCGACTACCCGGTCGAAGTCTCGCCGCTGGCGCGCGCCTCCGACACGGTGCCGGGCATCACCGAGCGCTTCGAGCTGTTCATCACCGGCCGCGAAATCGCCAACGGCTTCTCGGAGTTGAACGACGCCGAAGACCAGGCCGCCCGCTTCCAGGCCCAGGTGGCCGCCAAGGATGCCGGCGATGAAGAAGCCATGTACTACGACGCCGACTACATCCGCGCGCTGGAGTACGGCATGCCCCCGGCCGGCGGCTGCGGCATCGGCATCGACCGCCTGATGATGCTCATCACCGACTCGCCCAACATCCGTGACGTGATCCTGTTCCCGCACCTGCGTCGCGAAGACTGATCCGGCCCGCTGTGCTGTCTTGTCCGCATCCCGCCCGGGATGCGGATTTTCCCTCCCGCCTCCCTCCCGCCCTCCGCTTTCCTCTCCCTGCCTGCCTCACCGCCAGACTTGCCGACATGGCAAGAATGCTGCTGTCGCGCTGCAAACCCGCCTCCTGCGCCGCTGCGCATGGCATTACAAGTTTTTACAACTCTCACAGAATCGGGATTTTTTTTGCCCGATGAGCACTCCATAATCCAGTCATCCACTTAGGGTGGACACCAGAACAACTAGAGAGGTCATCATGGAAACCAACATTGTCACCAAACCCAGCGCAAATCGTCTGCATCCCCTCGTTGCAGGCGCCGCTATCGCCGTCATCCTGGTCAGCCTTCTGGGCGTGGCCGCCATGACCGGCTTGCTGCCCAGCTCCAAGAGTGCCAATTCGCCGCAGCAACTGGCGTCGATGGAACAAAATGCGCAACAGCCCGGCCAGCCGATGAACCAGCAACAGCAGGCCGCACTGATGCCGTCGCAGGCTGCGCCGGCCGGCCAGCAACAGCAAGCCTATCCGGCCCAGGCCGCAGCCCCGGTGGCCCAGCGTGCAGCGGCCGTCTGCAGCAGTTGCGGTGAAGTGGTCGCCGTGCGCGCCGTGCAACATACCCCCAGCACCAGCGGCGTAGGCATTGCCGGTGGCGCCGTGGTCGGCGGCCTGCTGGGCAACCAGATCGGTGGCGGCACCGGCCGTACCCTGGCCACCATCGCCGGCGCCGTCGGTGGCGGCTATGCCGGTAACGAGGTCGAGAAGAATGTCCGCACCACCACCACCTACATGGTTGATGTGCGCATGGACAACGGCAAGTCGCGCAGCTTCCCGCAAAGCGGTGCCAACTGGCGCGTAGGCGACCAGGTGCGCGTGATCAATGGCCACCTGGAGAGCCGCGGCTGATTACCTCGCCCTCCGCTCCCTCAACACCAGCCCTTCGAGTCCGCTCGAAGGGCTTTTTGCTTTCAGGGCGACATGCCAACGACAAGCAAAAAAAATTAACTCGGGGTAATATTCATGCTTGTGCACCGATTGTTGTAATACAACATTGGAACGACACAAAACTGTCATATTCCTGTCAAATGGGGCAACATTGACTCCTGTTCCTGACCTGGCGGGACGGAATTCGATAAATGCTGGCAACATTCCTCCCGGGCAGTTAGACTTTTGTAAATTAATTCATCTGCCGGAGACAGAAGCAGAATGTTGGTTGTCGGGATACAGAACGCATCCAAGCCAATGCGTCGGCCCGCATCCTCCTGACTAACGGGGGGCGAACGATTCGCCAGTACGGGCTTACCGGCTCGAATGCGTGTTTTTGATTTATGGACTCACTGTCATCCATCGACTCCAGCGGCCTGTCTACGGCCGCCCCGGCTGAAGAGCGCCATGGCGGCCCGCACAAGGACCATGCCGTCATCCTGCTGCACGGCCTGTGCGGTTCCCAGCTTGAGATGGGCTCCATTCCCAAGCAGCTCAAGAAGGCCGGCTGTACCGTCATTCCCCTGAGCATCGAGAATTACTCGGCCGCGCTGACCAATCCCCGCGTCTCCCCCAACTGGGAAGACTGGTGTGCCGTGGTCGAAAGCCGCGTGGCGCGCCTCAAGGAAGAATTCAAGACCGTCTCCATCTGCGGCCTGTCCATGGGCGCCACGCTGGCCCTGGCGGTGGCCGCGCGCAGCAAGGAACTGCTGTCGGTGGTGCTGCTCTCGCCGGTGCTGCAATACGACGGCTGGTCGGTGCCCTGGTACTGGAAGCTGCTCACCGTGGTCTATGACCTGGGCGTGCGCAACTGGTCCTACAAGGAAAGCGAACCCTACGGCATCAAGAACTACGAGATGCGCCGGCGCGTGGCCAGCGCCCTCGAAAAGGATGGCGTGGCCGCCGTGGGCGCCGCCTCGATTCCCGCCCGTCACCTGCGGGCGGCGCTGCACATGATCGATTTCGTGCGCAAGTCGCTGCCGCTGGTACGTGCCGACACGCTGATCATCCACTCCATCGACGACGAAACCGCCTCCCCGCGCAATGCGGAGGTGATCTTGCAGCACATCAACGCCGAGGTGCGCAAGGTGATCTGGCTGGGCGATTGCTATCACATCATCACGGTGGACAACGAACGCGAGATCGTCACCAACGAAACGGTGATGTTCCTCAAGCGCAGCATCGACATCCATGGCAACGAACTGTCGCGCAAGTACCTGGCGCACTCGTCGCCGCTGAAGGATCGCCGTCACTAGCCGCGCAGACAGATACGCAAATGCAACATCATGACGCAGATGTGTTGTGCGTCAGTGTTTTGAAAGACTGCTTCCTTAACATGAGGGCATTGCGCTGCGGTGCAACGCAAGAGAAGATGGATACGACCCACAACCATTCAACAACCATCATGGGATTGATCCGACTGAAGAACGCCAAAAGCTGGCGCCCGCAGGGTTTTCGCCCCCTGTATGTGAGCGCGCTCGGCTTCATTGCCGCCTTCGGCCTGCGCTACGCGCTGGCGCCGTTCGTGGAGGATTCACTGTCGATGCTGTTCTTCGCCATCAACAGCATCGTCATCAGCTACCTGTTCGGCTACCTGTACTCGCTGGGCCTGCTGGCCATCAGCATCCCGACGGCCATGTTCTTCTTCCGCAAGCCCTACTACACGATGGACGGGCTCAACGACAAGGACATCTTCCTGATCCTGGTCTACACCACCATCGTCGCCACCGCGGCGCTGATCATCGAGTGGCTGCAACGCGAACGCTATGCTGCCGTGCTGCAACAACGGGTCTCCGAGACCCGCTATCGCCTGCTCATCGAGTCCGACCAGGCCCGTCGCGCCGAGTACAGCAAGCAATTCGAAGCCAGCGCCGCCAGCGACCAGGGCTGATCCGTCCCGATATCGCCTGATGCGTGACAGGCGCGCATCAGGAAGCGCCTGATACCCAGCCGCACTCCCATCTGCGAAGATGGCCTCAACACAGCAAGGAGGCCATCATGTCCACATCTCACGCTACCCCCCGCATCCTCGTCATCGACGCCGATCTGGACGCCATCGAAACCGCCCGCTTCGCCCTGTGGCGCAGTCATACCGCCTGCCGCTTCGAATGGTTCGACGATGCCGAGGTGGCCAATGCCTCCCTGCTGACCCAGGCCCTGTGCCGCTCGCGCGACCTGCCGGCGCTGATCCTGCTGGATCCGCGCAAGTTCCCTGGCACCGAAGGCTATGAACTGCTGCGCACCCTGTGCGTGTACCAGCAGCTGGCCCACATCCCCCTGGTGCTGTTCACCGAATCGCCCCTGTGCAGCGACTTTGCCCAGGAGCAGGACAGCCGCATCTGGTATGCCGCCAAGCCCGCACTGGCCGCCGACCATATGGACCTGGTCACCCGTTGCGTACAGAAGCGCCTGCGCCAGCCTGAATTCCATTAACGTGGCGACGGCCGCAGCAGACGTGCCAGACGCCCGATGAGGGCATCGAACTGCTCCGAGGATGTATTGCCGTAACCGATCACCAGGCCATTGTTGTCGGCCTGCCGGCGCTGTGCCGAGAACGAGGACAGCGCCCCCACATTCATGCCCGCCGCGCGCGCCGCCGTACTGATGGCAACATCCTCCAGCGCCGGCGGCAACTGCACCGTCAGGTGCAGGCCGCTCTCCCCTCCCCGTACCGCATAGGACGCCGGCAAGTGCGCTTGCAGCGCCAGCCGCAAGGCCTGCTGCCGCTCGCGATAGAGACGCCGCATGCGCCCCAGGTGACGGGCAAACTGGCCCCCGGCAATGAATTCGGCCAGGGCCAGTTGCTCCAGCCGGTGCCCCCCTCGCAATAGCTCGGCCAATGCCGGATAGGCCCCCGCCCCCGCCGACGCCGGCAAGACCAGGAAACCGATGCGCAGGGCCGGGAACATGGTCTTGCTGAAGGTCCCCACATACAGCACCGGCGCATCGGCCACCAGCCCCTGCATGGCCGGCACCGGGTGGCCGCGATGGCGGAACTCGCTGTCGTAGTCGTCCTCGATGATCCAGCTGCCGGCCTGGCGCGCCCGGGCGATCAGCTCCAGCCGACGCGACAGCGACAGCACCGCCCCGGTCGGATACTGGTGCGACGGCGTCACATGCACCAGCCGTGGCGCTTGCCGGCGCCAGGCACGTGCCGGAATCAGGATGCCCTCGCCATCGACCGGCATGGCCTGGATCTTCAAGTCCCCCGCATGAAAGGCCGCACGCACACCACCATAGCCCGGATCCTCCATCCAGGCGCGCTCGCCCGGATTGGCGAACAGGCGCACGCACAGCGACAAGGCCCCCTGCGCGCCCTCGGTCACCACCACCTGGCCAGGTGTACAGCGCACCCCGCGCGCCACCCGCAGGTATTGCGCGATGGCCTCGCGCAGGGCTGGCTCGCCCAGCGGATCGCCATAGGCCAGCACTTGCGGCGATGCCCGCTTCAAGGCCCGCTCCTGGGCGCGCAACCAGGCGTTGAGCGGAAAGCGGCTCAAGGCCGGCATGCCCGGCGTGAGCGGCAGGGTGCGGTCGCCGGCATCGCGGGTCGGTGTCATGGTGCTGACGCGGCGCGACTGGCGCGGTGCGCTGACCGTGGCGACGTCCTCGCTTGCAGCACGCTGCTGCGGTGGCGGAGCATGGGCCAGCGAGGCGACCCGCGTGCCCTGGCGATCGGCCTGGGCATAGCCCTCGGCCACCAGTTGTTCATAGACCGCCAGCACGGTATTGCGCGCCACCTGCAGCTCGGCGCACAGGCTACGGGTAGACGGCAGGCGGCTGCCCGCCGGCAGCCGGCCGTCGAGGATAGCGTGCTTGAGGCGGGACAACAGCTGCTGCTGGCGCGATGCCGCGCCGGCAGCCGATTGCAGCGGGGAAGACAGCAGGGAAACAGACATGGTCGGCGAAATTCGTGGCTCCATCAAAATGGCCATCAATGGCACTTATGATGATGCCACGAAAACGCTATCGTCACGGCATCGGCAAGCCATCCACAGTACGACCCCACCCCTTCACGACCTTACGACCTCACAACGCCATGACCGAGCAGACCCCGCAACGCTACAACGAATTCCAGCAACCCATCGGCCCCGCCCTGCCCGACTGGCAAGCCTGCCCTTACCCGTCGGGCATCAGCCTGCAGGGTCAATACTGCCGCCTGGAGCACATCGACGTCGCACGCCACGGCCAGCAGCTCTACCGTGCCTACGCCCAGGCGCAGGACGGCCGCGACTGGACCTACATGATGAGCGGCCCCTTCCCCGACGAGGCTACCTACCTGCTGCATGCCCAGAGCCTGCAGGCCAGCCAGGATCCCCTGCACTACGCCGTCATCGACCAGGCCAGCGGCCAGGCCCTGGGCACCATGTCACTCATGCGCATCAATTCGGCCGGCGGGGGCATCGAGGTCGGGCATATCGCTTTCTCGCCATTGCTCAAGCGCACCCGCATCGCCACCGAGGCGCACTACCTGCTGATGCGCCATGTCTTCGACGACCTGGGCTATCGCCGCTACGAATGGAAGTGCGACAGTCTCAATGCCCCCTCGCGGCAGGCCGCACAGCGGCTGGGCTTCCAGTTCGAGGGCATCTTCCGCCAGGCGGTGGTCTACCGTGGGCGCAGCCGCGATACGGCCTGGTTCTCCATCATCGACAGCGAATGGCCGGACCTGCGCGTGGCTTTCGAAGGCTGGCTGGACGCGTCCAACTTCGACGCCGCAGGACGCCAGCGCCAGCCGCTGGGCAAGCTCACGGCTTGAGCTGCTTCAATTCCCACAGGGCATCGAGCACATGCTGGGTGGCTGGCTCCGGCCGGCCGGCGCGGTGGGCGATGCCCAGTGGCCGCCACAATGCCGGCCGCAAGGGCCGCATGGCGATACGCGGATCCAGCGGCACGGCCTGCCCCTGGGCGCTGGCCTCGTGCGGCAGCAGCGTGGCGCCATAGCCGGCTGCCACCAGGCTCTTGATCGCGTCATTGAAATTGAGCTGGATGCGCGCGGCCGGATGCTGGCCGCCACCGGCAAACCATTCGGTGGTCAGGCGCGACAGGCGTGTCTCGGGCGCATTGAGGATCAGCGGTTGCGCCGCCAGCCAAGCCGGCGTCACCGTGCGCGGTGCCTGCCATGCCGCCGGCAGGAAAGCCACCACCGGATCGCGTCGCCACGGCTTGACCGCCAGCCCGCCCACCGGCGTCTGCGGCAGCGCCACCAGGCCGATATCGAGCGCCCCGGCAGCCAGCCGCGACAGGGTTTCCTGCGAGGTCAGCACCATCACCTGCACATCGATGCCCGGGTGGCTGGCCCCCAGCCGCGCCAATGCCTGCGGCAGCAGGTAGGCAATGGCGCCGGTGGAGGCGCCCAGCCTGACCCGCCCTTCCAGCCCCTGCACCTGGCGCCCGACTTCTTCCAGCGCCTGCTCGGCATCGGCCAGCAACTGGCGCGCGCGGGCGATGAGCGTCTCGCCGATGCCGGAGGGCCGCACCTGGCTGCGCTGGCGCAACAGCAAGGGCGCGCCGATACGCTCCTCCAGTTCGCTGATGTGCAGGCTTACCGTGGGCGGCGCCAGGTGCAGGGCGCGCGCGGCAGCGGCAAAGGACCCCAGGTCGGCAATGGCCACCAGGGTGCGCAGACGGTCCAGGCTGAGTTCACGCATGGGTGAGCGGCTCCATAGACGAGAAAGTTGATTCAGAAAAACTGAATCATCTCTTTGTGATATTCAACTTTTCCAATTATACGGTTTACCGCAATATGGCACTCCATCGGCACTACCGCGCCATGCCGGCCTTTCCTTTTTTCCAAGGCGCGATCACAGGAGTCCTACCGTGAGCAATTCTCCCCTGATCTTCATCGACGGCGACCAAGGCACCACCGGCCTGCTGATCCACGAACGCCTGCGCGGTCGCAACGACCTGCGCCTGTTGAGCTTGCCGGCCACCGAGCGCAAGGACCCGCTACGCCGCGCAGAGGCCCTCAACAGCGCCGATATCGCCGTGCTGTGCCTGCCCGATCCGGCGGCCCGCGAAGCGGTGTCGTGGATCGAGAATCCCAAGGTGCGCGTCATCGACGCCAGCTCGGCCCATCGCACCAGCCCCGGCTGGGTCTATGGCTTCCCGGAACTGGCGGCCGGCCAGGCCGAGGCCATTGCCACCGCACAGCGCGTTACCAATCCCGGCTGCTATCCCACCGGGGCCATCGCCCTGCTGCGTCCGCTGGTGCAGGCGGGCCTGGTGCCGGCCGACTATCCGCTGGCCATCCAGGCGGTCTCCGGCTACTCCGGCGGAGGCCGCGCCCAGGTGGAGCAATACGAAGGCGCCGAGGCCGCCAGCGCCGCGCCCTTCGTGGTGTATGGCCTGGGCCTGCACCACAAGCATCCGCCCGAGATGCAGCTGCACGCGGGCCTGACGCAGCGTCCCATCTTTGTCCCCTCCTACGGTGCATTCCGCCAGGGCATCGTGCTCACCATTGCACTGCAGACCCGCCTGCTGCCGCCCCAGGCCAGCCTGGACAGCCTGCGTGCCGCATTGCAGGCGCACTATGCCGGCAGCCGTTACATCAGCGTGCTCGATGCCGCGCAGAGCGCCGCCACCGATCGTCTCGATCCGACCCGCCACAACGGCAGCAACGACGTGACACTGGGTGTGTTCGGCAATGCCGACGAAGGCCATTTACTGCTGTGTGCCGTCTTCGACAATCTTGGCAAGGGTGCCTCGGGTGCCGCGGTACAGAACCTGGAACTGATGCTGGGCCAGTACTGACTCGCGTCACCGGCTGCGGCGGCATTGCAATCGCTGCCGCAGCCTGACCGGCGCAATGCGGAGGCGAACTCGTAAAATCCTGAAAAGGCTTGATCCTGCTCAGGGCAGGATCAAGCGGGCTATGGCATCATGGCACCCTGATTCGCCAACACTGTCCCGCAGGCGCGGGCCCATTGCAGAGCTTGGGCCACACGCCTCGTCCCGAAGCACATGCCCACCATCATCGGCAAGATCGCCTGCCAGTTCCGAGGCGCGACCATCAACCTGACCCCGGTCCTGCGTACCGATGGCAAATGGAGCGCGTTCGTCCATATCGCCTTTCCTGACCGCACCACCCACGACTTCGGCGATTTCAAGGCCGGCAACACCAAGATGGAAGCCCTGCAGAATGCCGTCACTGGCGCCGAGGGCTACATCGCCCATCGCATGGGCTAACCGGGCCTGGGCCGCTGTCGCATAAAAAATGGCTCGCATCGGCGCGAGCCATGTTCTTCTCAGCCGGGGACCACGCGGCGCTCAATTGACCTTCACGCCGGCGGCCTCGCTCTCCTTGTAGATGGCATCGATCAGATCCTGCCCCACCCGCCCGGCCATGCTCTTGTGTACCGGCAAGAGGGCACGGCGCCATTCGGCCTTCTCGTCTTCGCTCAGGTAGTAGACCTTGGTCTTGCCACTGGCCTTGATGGCCTCCAGCGCATCGTCGTTTTCCTTTTGCGCGATGGTGTTGGCGTAGATCGTGGCTTCCTTCATGGCGCCCTCCAGCTGGCTGCGCACATCGGCCGGCAGGCTCTCCCAGAACTTCTTGTTGACGATCACCGCGTAGCCGATATACCCATGGTCAGAGACGGTCAGGTTGGATTGCACCTCATGCATCTTCTGCGTGTACACGTTGGAAGGCGTGTTCTCGCTGCCATCGACCACCCCGGTCTGCATGGCCTGGTAGACCTCGGAGAAGGCCAGCACCTGCGGATTGGCCTTGAGCGCGCGGAACTGCTCGTCCAGCACCTTGGAAGACTGGATGCGCATCTTCAGCGCCCGGAAGTCGGCCACCTTGTGCAGCGGACGGTTGGCCGTCATCACCTTCATGCCGTTATCCCAGTAGGCCAGGCCCTTGATGCCCTTGCTCTCCAGGCGCTGGAACAGGCCCTGCCCGATCGGCCCCTCGGTGACCCGCTTCAGCACGGCCTTGTTGGGGAAGATGTAAGGCAGGTCGAACACCTCGAACTCGCGGGCGCCCAGCGGGCCGAACTTGGCCAGCGAAGGCGCCAGCATCTGCACCGACCCCAGTTGCAGCGCCTCCAGCTCTTCCTTGTCCTTGTAGAGCGTGCTGTTGGGATAGACCTCCACCTTCACGCGCCCCCGGGTCGCCTTCTCGGCCAGTTCCTTGAAGCGTTCCGCGCCCTTGCCCTTGGGCGTGTCATTGGCCACCACGTGGCTGAACTTGATGACGATGGTCTGCTGGGCCTGCGCCATCGTGGCCGATAGCGTCAGTGTGGCAAAGGCGCAGGCGGTCAGTGCCGCCCGCATGGTGATGATGGTCATGCGTGTCTCCTCCGGGTGAAGCCGGAGGCCGATGCATTCGGCCCTCCGGCGTTAAAAGACGATCAGGTCGCGCAGCCCCTCCCCGCTATGCAGGCGGTCGAAACCGCGATTGATATCGGCCAGCGCCAGGCGCTCGCCCATGAGCTTGTCCACCGGCAGGCGACCGGCCTGGAACAGGCCGATGTAGCGCGGGATATCGCGCAGCGGTACGCACGAGCCGATGTAGCTGCCCTTGACGGTGCGTTCCTCCGCCACCAGGCTGACCTGTTGCAGCGCCCAGTTCTGGTTTGGTGCCGGCAGGCCGGCCGTGACCGTCATGCCGCCCCGGCGGGTCATGCGATAGGCGGCTTCCATGGCCTGCACCGAACCGGCCATCTCGAAGGCATAGTCGACGCCGCCCTTGGTCAAGGCCTTGACCTTTTCCACCGCATCGGGGTCGCGGGCGTTGATGGTGGCGGTCGCACCCAGTGCACGCGCCACTTCCAGCTTGCTGTCGTGCAGGTCGACCGCGATGACCTCGCGCGCACCAGAGGCCAGCGCGCCCAGCATGGTGCACAGGCCCACGCCACCCAGCCCCAGCACCGCCGCCGTGGTACCGGCCTTGACCTCGGCGGTATTGACCGCCGCCCCCACACCGGTCAGCACCGCGCAACCGAACAGGGCCGCCTGCACCGGATCGATATCGGCCTCGATCTTCACGCAGGAGCGACGCGAGACCACCGCATGATCGGCAAAGGCCGATACG
Source organism: Herbaspirillum sp. NPDC087042 (assembly GCF_044745245.1). NCBI lineage: Bacteria > Pseudomonadati > Pseudomonadota > Betaproteobacteria > Burkholderiales > Oxalobacteraceae > Herbaspirillum > Herbaspirillum sp. NPDC087042. The sequence goes on from NZ_JBIUZW010000001.1 coordinate 754,801, forward strand.
CCCATGTGGTGATGGACGTGCTGGGCATGATCATGCAGGCGGCGCTGGCCCGACAGCAGCTCCCCCAGGGTATTGGTGGCCGCACCCGGTTCACACAGCGCCGGTCGCCCCTCCATGCAGGGCATGCAATGGCCGCAGCTGGGCACGAAGACCAGCACCACCAGGTCGCCGGCACGCAGGTCGGTCACGCCACTGCCCACCTCCACCACTTCGGCCGAGGCTTCGTGGCCCAGCGCCATGGGCACCGGGCGCGGACGCACGCCGGTGATCACCGACAGGTCCGAATGGCACAGGCCGGCGGCCTTCATCTTGACCAGTACCTCGCCGGGGCCGGGCGGATCGAGATCGAGCTCCTCGATCTTCAGTGGCTGGCTCACGGCAAACGGATGCGCATCGGTCATCTCGCGCAGGACGGCGGCCTGGATCTTCATGTGTCTGTCTCCCTTGTGGTTGGCAAAACACCTAGATTACACGACCACCGTCGACCGGAACTTCCATCCCGGTCAAGAAATGCGAGGCATCGGTGGCCAGGAACACGGCCACATTGGCCACATCGGTAGCCTCGCACATGCGGCCCAGCGGAATGGTGGCGACGAAACGCGCGCGGTTCTCGGGGGTATCGGGTACGCCCATGAACTGTTCCAGCAAGCCGGTGGCCCCCATGACCGGGCAGATCGCGTTGACCCGGATGCGATCCGGCGCCAGCTCCACCGCCATCGACTTGGAGAGCATGTTGACCGCGCCCTTGGAGCTGTTGTACCAGGTCAGCCCCGGGCGTGGACGGATCCCCGCCACCGAGCCGACATTGAGGATCACGCCACCACGCCCCGGTTCGGCCTGGTTGCGCTCGCGCAGCAGCGGCACCACGGCATGGGTCATGTGGAAGATGGACTTGACGTTGATCGCGAAAACGCGGTCGAAGGTCTTTTCATCCACCTGCAACATGGGCTGGTTGCGATGGGTGGCGCCGGCATTGTTGACCACGATATCGGGGATACCGAAGGCCTCGACGCATTGGCGCACGGCCGCCTGGACGGCCTCGGCGCTGGTGACATCACAGAGCGCCGCGGCGGCCTTGGGGCCGAGTTCGCGCGCCAGCGCCTGCGCGCCTTCGCCATTGATGTCGGCGATCAGTACGCTGGCGCCTTCGCGCACATAGGCACGGGCGATTTCCGCGCCGAATCCTCCGGCCGCGCCGGTGACGATGGCGACCTTGCCTGCAAGTTGCGACATGACTTCTCCTGATGAGTAACCGGGTAACTACCGGTCATTATTGGTAGTGGTGGACGATGGTCTTGGTGGTGCTCATCTCTTCCAGCGCCAGCAAGCCCTTCTCGCGGCCATGGCCGCTCTTCTTGACGCCACCGAAGGGCAGTTCCACCCCGCCGCCGGCGCCATAGCAATTGATGAAGACCTGGCCCGACAGCACGCGCCGCGCCAGCCGCGCCTGGCGACCGCCGTTCTCGGTCCAGATGCCGGCGGCCAGCCCGTACTCGGTGGCATTGGCCAGGGCGATCGCATCTTCCTCATCCTTGAAGGACATGGCCGAGAGCACGGGACCAAACACCTCACGGCAGGCCAGCTTGTGATCGCGCGGCACGCGCCCGAACAGGGTCGGCCGCACGAAGTAACCTTCGCCCGGCACGTCGCTGCCCAGCCCGCCCTGCGCCAGCACCGGCACACCCGACGCCACGGCCTCGTCGATGAAGGCCTGCACGCGGTCACGCTGCTTGCGGTTGACGATGGGGCCGCAATCCAGGTCCATCTCGGGTGTCCCCACCTGCACCTGCTGGAAGCGCTCGGCCACGCGTGCCACGAAGCGCTCGTAGATGCCTTCCTGTACCAGCAGGCGGCTACCGGCCGAGCAGGTCTGGCCGGCGTTCTGGGTGATGGCCTTGACGATGATGGGCACAGCCTTGTCCATGTCGACATCATCGAAGACGATCTGCGGCGACTTGCCCCCCAGCTCCAGCACGCAGGGAATATGGTTCCTGGCGGTGGCTTCCTGCACCATCACGCCGACCTCGGGCGAGCCGGTGAAGGTGGCGAAGTCGATGCCCGGATGCGCCGTCAGCGCCGCCCCCGCTTCATGGCCATAGCCGGTGACGATGTTGAGTGCGCCCGCCGGGAAGCCCGCCTCCAGCGCCAGCTCGCCCAGCTTGATGCCGGACAGGCAGGCATCTTCCGAGGGCTTGAGCACGGTGGCATTGCCCATGGCCAGCGCCGGCGCCAGCGAACGGCCGAACATCTGGGCCGGGTAGTTCCAGGGGATGATGTGGGCGGTCACGCCATGCGGCACGCGCACCAGGCTGACGTTGTAGCCATCCAGGTAGGGAATGGTCTGGCCATGGATCTTGTCGGCCGCGCTGCCATAGAACTCGAAATAGCGCGCCACCACCTTGACGTCATTGCGTGCCACCGTGATGGGCTTGCCGGTATCGCGCGCCTCCAGTTGCGCGATGTCCTCGGCATTGGCCAGGATCAGCTCGCCCAGGCGCATGAGCAGGCGGCCGCGTTCGGTGGCGGTCAGCCGGCCCCAGTCGCCGGAAAGCGCACGCCGCGCGGCGGCCACGGCCAGGTCGATGTCGGCCTTGCCGCCGCGCGAGATCTGCGTAAATACCTTGGCATGGCTGGGATCGATGACATCGATCGCCTGCCCGTCCTGGGCCGCCTGCCAGCGGCCATCGATCAACAGGGTCTTGGGGGATTGCATGGTGTCTTCCTTTGTAGGGTCCGGTCTGGGTAGAAATGAATGCGTCAATGCGTGGCGGCGTGTTCGCCGGTGGCGGTGAGTTCGCCACGTTCCAGCGTCAGGGTGTCGTCCGGCAGGTCGCGCAGGAGGCTGCGGTTGGATTCGGTCACCACCACGCAGACCTCGCTGTCGATCTCGCGCAGGCGGCGCAGCGATTCGCCATATTGGGTGGCCAGCACCGGCGCCAGGCCCTGGAAGGGTTCGTCGAGCAGCACCAGCCGGGTGCCCGCCATCAGGGCCCGGCCCAGCGCGGCGATCTTGCCCTGCCCGCCCGAGAGTGCCGCGCCTGAGCGCGGCAGCATCTCCTTCAACTGCGGCACGACCTCCACCGCCTTCTGCAGGCGGCGGTCGATCTCGCTGCGCGGCAAACCCAGCACGTCGCAGGGCAGGCGCAGGTTTTCCTCCACCGTGAAGGTCGGGAACATGACCCGGTCCTCCGGCGCATAGCCGATGCCCAGCGCGGCGCGGCCATGGGCCGGCAGCGTGGCCAGGTCGCGGCCATCGAAGCTGATGCTGCCCTCCTGCAGCGGCAGCAAACCCATGACGGCACGCAGCAACGTGGTCTTGCCGGCGCCGTTGCGGCCCACCACGGCCAGCAGGGCGCCGGCCGGGAATTCGGTCTCGATGTGGCGCAGTACCGTGATGCCGGCGATGCGTACGCTGATGCGATTGATCTTCAGCATCTCATTCCCCTAACACGTTGCGACGGATGTCCGGATTGCCCAGCACCTCCTGCGGCTTGCCATCGGCGGCGATGCGCCCGGAGATCCAGGCCGCCACGCGGGTGGCGTAGCGGGTCACGATATCGACGTCGTGCTCCACGAAGATGGAGGTGATCTTCTGCTCGTCGAGCACGCGCATGATGATGGCCATGAGGCCATGCTTTTCTTCGGTGGAGACGCCGCTGGTGGGCTCATCCATGATCAGCAGCTTGGGCTGCAGCACCAGGGCCATGGCGATGTCGAGCAGCTTGCGCTGGCCTTCGGGCAGCAGCGCGCAAGGGTCGTCGGCGCGCTGGCGCAGGCCGACCAGTTCCAGGATGCGGTCGATCTCGCTCTCCGGCAGCACCCGCGCCAGCGGCGTCCACAGGCGCAGCACGCCGCTGCGTCCGGCGGCGGCCAGGCGGATGCAGTCACGCACCGAATGCTCCAGGAACAGCTGCGGCAGCTGGAACGAGCGCCCGATGCCACGCTGGACGATGGCACGCGGCGTCATGCGGGTGATGTCGCCGCCATCGAAATGCACGCTGCCGCCGGTGGGCCGGATGAAGCCGGTGCAGATATTGATGAAGGTGGTCTTGCCGGCGCCGTTCTGGCCGATCACGGCCAGGCGCTCGCCTGCCTGCAGTTCGAAATCGATGCTATCGGCCACCACCACCCCGCCGAAAGCCAGTTGCAGGCCCCGGGTCTGTAACAATGCACTCATGGGCGCAACTCCTTGATGACGGCGCTGGCCTGCTCGCCCTTGTCCTCGTGCTGACGACGCGGCCTGGCCTTGGGAAACAGCAGGCCCGACAAGCCGCTGGGAATGAAGAACACCAGCCCGATCAACACGAAGCCCAAGACCATCTGCCAGGCGCCGGTAAAGAGCGCGGCCGAGTAGAGCTTGACGAACTCGAACACCACCGCGCCCAGGAAGGCGCCGACCGGATGGCCCACGCCGCCCAGGATGGCGATGAAGACGATCTCGCCCGAACGCACCCAGTAGCCCATCTCGGGCGTGACCAGGCCCTGCATCAGCGCAAACATGGCACCGGACAGACCGCACAGCGCGGCCGAAAACACGTAGCCGATCCACAGTGCGTGGTTGGACGAGAGACCGATGTATTCCAGGCGCGTCTCGTTGGTCTTGACTGCCGCCAGCGCCTGGCCGGCGATGGAGCGCTGGTAGCGCTGCACCAGCGCCGCCACCAGCACCGACAGCAGCACCGCCACCACCAACAGTGCGGTCTCGAAGCCGTCGCGGTCGAGCTGCATGCCGAAGAAGCTTGAGCGCGCCAGGCGGATGCCATCGGTGCCGCCGGTCCAGCTATAGAACTTGCCGAGGATGGAGAACAACACCATCGACAGCGCCAGGTTGAGCATGCCGAAAAAGATGGCGCGATAGCGCACCACGAACAGGCCGATCACCATGCCCATGAGCGCGCCGCACAGCGCTCCGGCCAGCAGCAGCACGGCACTGTCCAGCTGCGGCACGGCACGTGCCAGGAAGGCCGCCACGTAACCGGCGGCACAGGAAAACATCGCATGGCCGAACGACAGTTGGCCGGCGCGGATCAGGATCGAGACCCCCAGGGCCGCCACGCCGAAGCTGGCGGCGATCACCACCGGCGTCTTCAGCCAGGGGAAGGCCAGCGGGGCCAGCAGTGCCAGCAAGGCCAGCACCAGGCCGGCAAGATTGGCTCGCGTCATCACACCCTCCTCGCTTGTGCCACGGAAAACAGTCCCTGCGGACGCAACAGCAGCACCAGCACCATGATCAGGTAAGGCACCAGCACCTCCAGCTCGGGTTGCAGGTAGATCGCGAAGGAGCGCGCCAGGCCGATCAGCAGCGCCGTCACCAGCGTGCCCTCGATCTGGCCCAGCCCGGCAGTCGCCACCACGGCAAAGGACAGCACGATCATCTCGGCGCCGATGCCAGGCACCAGCGAAGTCGTGGGCGAGGCCAGCGCACCGCCCAGCGCACCCAGCATGGAGCCGGCCACGAAGGTCAGCAGGCAGATGCGTTTGGCGTCGATGCCCATGGCCATCGCCACTTCGCGGTTGTGCGCCACCGCCACGATCTGGCGGCCGGTACGGCTGGACTTGAGGAACCAGCGCAGACCCACGAACACCACCAGCGCCACGCCCGGCAAGACCATCAACTGGTAGCGGGTGTAGGTGATGCCCAGGATCTCGGCCACGCCCAGGTAGTTGACGATGTCCGAGACGAAATACGGCTGGGCGCCCCAGATCATGCGCTGCAAGTCCTCGAAGATCATGAAGGCGGCAAAGGTCACCAGCAATTGCAGGATCTGCTCCTTGTCGTAGAGCCGGCGCAGCAGCAGCACTTCCATCACGCTGCCCAGCAGTGCACCGATGACCAGCGCCGCCAGCACCAGCCACAGGAAGGACCAGGCCGGCGAGAGCCCGCGCGAGACCGCCCACAACCCCAGCGTGGCGGCGAAATAACCTCCGAAGGCATACAGGCTGCCATGCGCCATGTTGAGGATGCGCATGACGCCGAACACCAGCGTCATGCCCAGCGCCACCAGGAACAGCAGCGCCGCATAGGAGATGCCGTCGAGCACCGCCAGCAGGAATAATTCCTGATTCATGATCTTCTTTCCCGAAACGTTGCCGTGCTTACTTCAGCGCGGGATAGGTCTTGATGCGGGCATCCTTGAGGATCTCGGGCTTGATCGTCTTCACCCAGTCCACCGACTTCTGGCCCACCGGGGCGATCGCCATCTCGGCCGGGTAGATCTCGATCTTGTCGAGGATAGGGAAAGGATAGGCCGCCACCTTCTTGGTCACCCCCAGCAGCTGGTCTTCCAGGCCCTGGCCATCGTCGCGGATGGTGACCTGGTCGGTCAGGCCACGGAACTTCAGGCCATGCATGGCGTCGGCCAGTTGTTCGGTGCTCGGCCACTGGCCCTTGTTGGCCTTGATGGCCTTGTCATAACCCGCCACCAGTCCATCCAGCGCCTGGATCATGTGGTACACCGAATAGATCGGATAGGCGCCGGTCTTGGCCTTGAACTTCTCGACGAAGCCCTTGAGCTTGGGATCGTCCTTCAACTCCGGATGCAGGAAGTAATGGTCGCCACGCGCGCCGATGATGACGCCATCGGGCAAGGTCGTGCCCAGCCGCTCCAGCGAGCTTTCAGCCAGTGGCAGGATGAACTGCGAGTTCTTGATCAGGCCGCGCTGGGCCGACTGCCGCACGAAGGTATCGAGGTCACCGCCCCAGGAGGTGGACAGGATCACGTCCGGACGCAAGGCCTGCAGGCGGCTGATCTCGGTCGAGAAATCGGAGGCGCCGAACTTGGGGAAGAGCTCCGCCACCACCTTGACGTCGGGTTTCAGCACCTTCAGGGTCTGGGAGAACAGTTCCCAGGAGTCACGGCCCCAGGCATAGTCCTGGTTTACCACGGCGATGGTCTTGAAGTTGGGCTTCTGGCGCAGCAGGTAGAGCACACTGGCCACCATCTCGGTGGTGGCATTGGCCTGGGTGCGCACCACGTACTTGTAGCGACGCTCTTCCAGCACCTTCTCGGTACCGCAATCCCAGAGGATGTTGAGCACCTTCAGGTCTTCAGCCACCGGCGCCAGCGTGTTGCAGCTACCACTGGAGATGGAGCCCAGCATCACGCGCACGTTCTGCTCCTGCACCACGCGGCGATACTCGGAGAGCAGCTTGTCGCCCCCCACGCCTTCATCGATGAAGGTCGGCACCACCTTCACGCCATTGATGCCGCCCCGGGCATTGAGGTCCTCAAGATACAGCTCCGCCGCCTGCTTGGCCGGCACCCCGAATACCGAGGCCGGGCCAGAGATGAAGGTGGTAATGCCGATCTTCAGTTCGGCCGGCTTGGACTGGGCCTGTGCGGCCCCCGCGAATGCCAGCGCGGACACCGCCGCCAGCATGGTGCTGATGATTTTTTTCTTGAACATATCTCCTCCTGTTGATGGGACCTCGGCGCCATGGCCTGTCCATGGCGGTCTCTGCGATGCGATTTCTTGTGTGCGCTTGTGTGCTCTTGTGTGCTCTTGCCGGCTCAGTCCACCAGCCTGCCGACCTGGTGCAGGAACTTCTCCGCCTGCAGGATCACCGGCTTGTCGATCATCCTGCCCTTCAGTGAAATGGCGCCGCCATCGCTGCGGCGTACCGCTTCCATGACTTCCTCGGCCCAGGCCAGCTCGGCCTCGCTGGGCATGAAACCCTGCCTGACCGTGGCCACCTGGCGCGGGTGGATGCACAGCTTGGCGCCGAAGCCCAGGCGCCGCGCGCGCAGCACCATGCGCGCCAGGAAGGCATCGTCATCAAAGGCCGTGGTCACGCCATCGATGGGCGGCGCGATCCCGCCCAGGCGCGAAGCCAGCACCATCTCCACACGGAAATGCGCCAGCTCCTCCTCTTCCGGTCCGCATTGCATGCCCAGGTCGACCTGTGCATCGATGGAGCCGAACGCCAGCCGCTGCACCCCCGGCACGGCGGCGATGGCGCGCATGGCGGCCAGTCCGGTGGCGCTCTCGATCAGGGCGATCAGGCCACGTCCCGTGCCCAGGCCGCGCGCAATGACCGACAAGGCCTTGGGCTCTTCCGCCTTGGGCAGCACGATGCCGGCCAAAGGCAGTGCTGAAAACGTGCTCAGGTCATCGGCATGCCAGACCGTATCGGCGGCATTGATGCGCACCCACAGGCGCGGCTGCGGCCCGCTCTCGCGCAGCCAGCGCGCCAGGGTGGCGCGTGCCTCTTCCTTCTGCGGCAGGGCCACCGCATCTTCCAGATCGACGATGACGGCATCGGCACCGCTGGCCAGGGCCTTGGCATAGCGATCGGGCCGGTTGGCCGGCACGAACAGATAACTGCTGGCCGTGGCGATCTGCGGGGCCATCACACGGCTCCCCGCTCACGCAGCGCGGCGATGCGGCTGGCGTCGTAGCCGAGATGCGCGAGGATGGCATCGGTATGCTGGCCCAGGGAGGGAATGGCCTCCATGCGATAGTCGTAGCTGTCGTTGACACCCGGCGGCAGCAAGGCCGGCAGCGGCCCCGCAGGCGAACCGATCTCGGCCCAGCGCGCACGGGCGGCCAGTTGCGGGTGGTCCCACAGGTCTTGCATGGTGTTCACACGCGAATTGGCGATCTGGGCCTGGTCCAGCCGTGCCACGACCTGCTCGGCCGTCATATCGGCAAACATGTCCAGGATCAGGCGGCGCAAGGCATCGCGGTTCTCGTGGCGGCGCGAATTGTTGGAGAAGCGCTCGTCGAGTGCCAGCGCTCCATCCTGCAGCACCACCTCGCAAAACACCTTCCACTCACGCTCGTTCTGCAGGCCCAGCATGACGGTCTTGCCATCGCCTGCGGTGAAGGGACCGTAGGGGTAGATGGTGGCGTGTTCCGCCCCGGAACGTACCGGCGCCGACGCACCCTGGTAGGCGTAGTACAGCGGGAAGCTCATCCACTCGGTCAAGGCCTCCAGCATGGACAGGTCGATGTGGCTGCCACGGCCATCACGACCACGCTTGATCAGGGCCGCCAGGATATTGGAATAGGCGTACATGCCGGCGGCGATATCGGCGATCGAGCAACCGGCCTTGACCACGTCCTCGCGGGTTCCGGTCACCGCGAGGAAACCGGCCTCGCTCTGGATCAGCAGGTCATAGGCCTTCTTGTCGCGGTAAGGCCCGTCTTCGCCATAGCCGGAGATGTCGCAGACGATCAGGCGCGGATGCTTCTGCTGCAGCACCGCTGCCGACAGGCCCAGCCCGGCGGCGGCGCCCGGTGCCAGGTTCTGCACCAGGACGTCGGCCTCCTGCAGCAACTGGTCGATGATGCGCTTGCCCTCCTCGTCCTTGAGGTTCAGGGTCAGGCTTTCCTTGGAGCGGTTGGTCCAGACGAAATGCGAGGACAGGCCGCTGACGCGGGTGTCATAGCCGCGTGCGAAGTCCCCCACGCCGGGGCGTTCGATCTTGATGACGCGCGCACCCAGGTCGGCCAGCTGGCGCGTGCAGAACGGCGCGGCAATAGCGTGTTCCAGGCTGATGACGGTAATGCCCTCCAGCGGGCGGTTGGCTTGCGACATGGTCAATCCTCGTGACGGTCAGTGCAGTCGATGGGCAATGTGGTCGGTAACTCAGAACAGCTGGTCCAGCGTCCGCTGTTCATGCAGCTGCCAGGCGCGCGCGATGATGCGGCCGACCTCCTCGTCGGTGGCCGCGCCCGAGAAGGCGATCAGCTTGGCCGCCTTGTGTTCCAGTTCGGGCCGCGACAGGGTGTTGTCGGGGTCGCCCTTGGGGACGTCCACGGCGGCCGAGAAGTGCCGGCCATCGGTGGTCTCGACCTCGACCCGTCCAAGCCAGCGCGCCGGATAGGCGCCATCGACTTCGTCATCGAGCGTCATGCGCACCTTCTGGCGAAACTGCGCCACGCGCGGATCCTGCAGGGCCTGCTGCTCGAATTCGCCCAGCCCGGCCTGCTGGTGCACGGCGATCAGTCCCAGCACGGTGCCCATGGAAAACTTGGCCTGGTGCACCGTCTGCGGATCGACCACCGGCCCCAGCACATCGATGGCGCCCTGATGCACGCGGGTATTGACGGCGGCAATCTGGTCGTGGCGCAGGCCTTCGCGCTGCATCAGCAATTGCAGGGCATCGGCGGCCGGATGCGTATGGCGGCAGGAGGCATGGAACTTGAAGGAAGTCTCGGCAGTAGCCCAGCGCGTGCCCAGGCCATCGGTCAGCCGGGTGGCATCGGCGTCCGACGACATGCCGGCGGCCATGCCCTGCGCGCCTTCCAGGATGCGCTGCGCACCGGTGAAACCATCGCGCGTCAGGTAGGCGGCCAGCAAGCCATCGGCGGCGGCCTTGCCGGTGTGCAGCTGCTTGGAGTCGGCGGCGTCGCGCAGGAACTCCCACAGACCCGCCGCCTGCGTGCCTGCCGAGCCCAGCGCATGCAGGAATTGCGACACGTCAAAATCCATCAGCTTGCCCACCGCCACGGCAGCGGCCAGCGTACCCACCGTGCCGGTGGTGTGGAAGACCCGATAGTGCGAGCGCCCCATGAATTCGCCGATGCGGATGCCTGCCTCGTAACCGGCAACGGCCGCCACCAGCAGGTCCGCGCCCGACTTGCCCAGGTCCTGGGCGGCGGCCAGCGCCGCCGGGAAGACCACGGCTGCCGGATGGAACACCGAGCCGTTATGGACATCGTCCTGCTCCACCAGATGCGAGGAGGCGCCATTGACCAGCGCCGCAAAGTAAGGCGAGGTGCTGCGCCGGCTGGTGAGGATGGTGGCGGGCCCCTGCTGCGGCCCCATGGTGGCGGCATAGCGCTCGATGATCCCGATCTGGCGCGCGCCCTTGCCGGCCAGGGCTGACGCGAACCAGTCCAGGAACAGGTCTTCGGTACGGGCGATCACCGCCGGCGGGATGTCCTGATAGCGCAGGCCCGCCAGGAAGGTGGCCAGGATGCGCGAAGGATGGTCGGCTGCGTTGACGTTTTCTGCACCACCGGGTGAGGTTTTGTGGGCTGCCTGCATGATGGGCCTCAGAAGGAACGTGGCAGGCCGAGGATGTGCTCGGCCACGTAAGAGAAAATCAGGTTGGTCGAGATCGGCGCCACCTGGTACAGGCGGGTCTCGCGGAATTTGCGCTCGACGTCGTATTCGCAGGCGAAGCCGAAACCGCCGTGGGTCTGCAGGCAGACATTGGCCGCCTCCCACGAGGCCTTGGCGGCCAGGTACTTGGCCATGTTGGCCTGGGCGCCGCAGTTCTGGTGGGCGTCGAAGAGTTCACAGGCCTTGTAGCGCATCAGGTTGGCGGCCTCGATCTCGATGTAGGCATCGGCGATGGGGAACTGCACGCCCTGGTTCATGCCGATGGGACGGTCGAACACCACCCGCTCATTGGCATAGTGCGTGGCCTTGTCGATGAACCAGTAACCGTCGCCGATGCATTCGGCGGCAATCAGGGTGCGCTCGGCATTGAGGCCGTCGAGGATGTACCTGAAGCCGCGCCCTTCCTCGCCGATCAGGTTCTCGGCCGGGATTTCCAGGTTGTCGAAGAAGAGTTCATTGGTCTCGTGGTTGACCATGTTGAGGATGGGCCGCACTTCCATGCCATGGCCGATGGCCTCCTTGAGGTCGACGATGAAGATGGACATGCCCTCGGACTTCTTCCTGACCTGGTCCAGCGGCGTGGTGCGCGCCAGCAGGATCATCAGGTCGGAATGCTGGATGCGCGAGATCCAGACCTTCTGGCCATTGACCACGTAGCGGTCGCCCTTCTTCACCGCCACCGTCTTGATGCGCGTGGTATCGGTGCCGGTGGTGGGCTCGGTCACGCCCATGGACTGCAGGCGCAATTCGCCGGTGGCGATCCTGGGAAGATAGCGCTGCTTCTGAGCCTCGGAGCCATGCCGCAACAGCGTGCCCATGTTGTACATCTGGCCGTGACAGGCGCCGGAATTGCCACCGGTGCGATTGATCTCTTCCATGATGACCGAGGCTTCGGTCAGGCCCAGGCCGGAGCCGCCATACTCCTGCGGGATCAGCGCGGCCATCCAGCCGGCGCGGGTCAGCGCATCGACAAACTGCTCGGGATAGCCGCGTGCCTCGTCGATCTTGCGCCAGTATTCGGGCGGGAAGGTATTGCACAGATCGCGCACGGCATCGCGCAGATCACCATAAGCGTCATTGGGCGCCTGGATGGACATGGATGGGTCTCCGATGAAAATGTGTTCCGGGTTTCAGGCCAGGATGGCCTCGGCCTGCATGGCCAGTTCACCGCGTTCGTTCTGCGCCCACAGTTCGGCGCTGCGACCATCGGCGGCCAGCCTGCCGCAAAGGGTGAAAGGCTCGATATCGAACAGGCTGCCGACGGCGCGGAAATTGAATTCGCGCAGCACCGCCTGCGGCAGCTCCCGCGCCAGCAGGTCGGCCAGCAGCGTGGCGATCAGCGGCCCGTGCACGATCAGGCCGGGATAGCCCTCCACAGCGGTGACGTAGCTGCGGTCGTAATGGATGCGATGGCCATTGAAGGTCAGCGCCGAATAGCGGAACAGCAGCACCGGATCGGGCTCGACACGGCGACGCCATTGCGCACCCTCCGGCGCACTCCGGGGAACGACGGCGACCGCGCCCGGCTGGGGCAGGTCGCGATAGACGATGTCGTGTTCCTCGCTCAGGCAGAGCTGGCCTTCGTGACTGATCTCGTGACGCACGGTGACAAAGGCCAGCGCACCGGTGCGCCCCTGCTTGACATCGATGCTGGTGATGCGAGAGCGCTTCTGCGCCATCGCGCCAATGGGCAGCGGCGCGGAAAAGCGCAGACGCCCTCCCGCCCACATGCGGCGCGGCAGCGGTACCGGCGGCAGGAAGCCACCACGCTGCGGGTGGCCGTCCGGCCCCACTTCGGACTGGCGGCAGATGCTCCAGAAATAAATCCAGTGCCACAGCGGTGGCAAGGCATCGCCGGCACGCGGCTGGCGCGGGCCATCCAGGGTCGCCGCCAGCGCCGCAGCGCTCACCGGGTTGATAAGGTCGTGATGGGTTTCGGTCTTGTCCAGCCACTGCCGTAACAGGGTGAGGTCGAGATCAGGGTGGGCCATGTCTCCTCGCTTGTTCTTTGTTTGTTGGCGGCAAGTCTGTCGTGCCAGGGAGACAAGAACAATCTCTCATTTTGGAAGGGGGGCTTTCGCAAAACTGAAGTCAGTCCTTGATCAGGCATGGAGGTGACATGCGGCGGCGCAGCACGCAAAGCCTGCCAGCGTCACGGGAAATCGGCGTAACATGAAGCGCGATCACGCACGCAGCCACGGCCGCCAAACGCTACGCCGCAGCATGCACCTCCCCCTCAACGACCGCCGGAATCCGCCATGCTCTTCGACCTGACCGACCTGCGCCTGTTCATCCTCATCGCCGAACTCAATAGCCTCACGCGTAGCGCCGAGCGCATGAACCTCTCGCTGGCCGCCACCAGCAACCGCATCAAGGAACTGGAAGCACGCTTCGGCACACGGCTGCTCTATCGCGAGAGCAAGGGCGTACAGCTGACGCCGGCCGGACAGACGCTGCTGCATCATGCGCAGCTGTTCATGCAGCAGGTCGAGCATCTCAAGAGCGACATGCAGCAGTACAACAATGGCATCAAGGGTTACATCCGCATCTTCGCCAACACCACCGCCGTGACCGAGTTCATGCCGGAGATCCTGGGCAAGTTCCTGGCCCGCCATCCCCAAGTCAACGTGGCGCTGGAAGAGCGTCTGAACCACGACATCATGCGCGGCATCCAGGAAGGCACGGCCGACATCGGCATCGTCGCCGGTCCCGTGCAAGGCGATGGCCTGCAGGTGATCAACTTCTCGACCGACCGGCTGGTCCTGGCCACCGCGCTGGAACACCCGCTGGCCGGCGCCGGCAGCATCCCCTTCCTCGACACACTGGAGTACGAACACATCGGCCTGCACGAAGGCAGCACCCTGCACCACTTCCTCAACCGCATCGTCTCCGAGAATGGCCAGCGTCTCAAGCTGCGCATCCAGGTGCGCAGCTTCGAAGCCATGTGCCGCATGATCGAGACCAATGTGGGCATCGGCATCGTCCCGCGTTCGGCGGCGCAGCGGCACCAGCAGACCATGCAGTTGTCGGTGGTGGAATTGAGCGATCCGTGGAGCGTGCGCGAGCGCAGCATGGTGGTGCAGAACCTGGACACCCTCTCGCCGCATGCCCGCAACCTGGTGGATTTCATCAGCGAGCAGATGGCGCAGGCGGTGCCGCTGGCCGAGGAGGACAAGGCCGCCGCCTAGTCGTGGAAGACGATGGAGCCGGGCCGCAAGGTAGGCTAGACTACGCGCTCAGTCACAGCACCTGCGCTACTGCATCTCACACGCCGTCATGTCCAGCAAATCGTCTTCACCACTGCGGCCGCTCCAGCCGACCCGGATGTCGGACCAGGTCGCCGATCACATCGTGCGCTATATCGCCGAGCATCGCCTGGAGCCAGGACAAAGCCTGCCCAGCGAAGGCGAACTGACGCGCATCCTCGGCGTGAGCCGCCCCACCGTACGCGAAGCCACCAATGCCCTGGTGGGACGCGGCCTGATCGCGGTCTCCAGCGGCAAGACGCCCATCGTACTGGGATTGTCGAAGGCGCCCTTCTCCAACCTGGTGCGCCATGGCCTGGCCACGCAGCAGGTGACGCCGACCCAGATCCTCGAGGTACGCCACAGCCTGGAACTGCAAGCAGCCGCGCTGGCCGCCCTGCATCGCAGCGAAACCGACATCGAATGCCTGAACCTGATCACCGCCCAGATGCCGGCGGCAGTGGGCGATGTCGAGAAATTCTCTCCGCTGGATGCGGCCTTCCACGAAGCCATCGCACGCGCCACCCAGAACGTGCTGCTCTCGGCCATCATCATGGGACTGGGCGAGATCACCTTCGAATCGGCCCGCTCGGGACTGGCGCGCGCACGCGACCAGGCCGAGTGGGATATCGTGCTATCCACCCACCTGGAACTGGCCGAGGCCATCATCAAGGGCAATGCCGCGCTGGCCCGCAAGCGCGTGGACGCCCACTTCAAGGCCGCCTTCGGCCGCTATACCTGAGTCAGAACGCCGCCGGCACGGGCATCAATGAGGTGCGTGGGAGGCGCCGCCACACCCCGGCTCCCAGCAGTGCCGGGTGCTGGCCTTGCCGATGCCGGGGTTGAAGGCATTGGTCGGATCCAGCTTGCGATAGAAATGCTGCACCTCCTCGGGCGCCTGATACAGGTGGCCGAAATTGTGCTCAGCCGGATAGCGCGCCCCGCGTGCCTCCAACGCCGCCAGCAGGCGGGCCTTGATGGCATCGCAATCGCCGCCCTTCCGGACCAGGTATTCCTGGTGCATCACGTGGCAGAAGAAATGCCCGCAATACATGGTGTAGTCGATCTGCGCCGCCAGGTCCTCGGGCAGGGTCTCGAACCATTGCGTGGTATTGCGCGGCAAGGCGATATCCAGGGCCACCAGGTCTTCCACGGTATCGCGATGCACGGCGCGATAGCGATTGGTGGCACTGCCCACGGCAAAGCGGTTCAGGAAAGCCGCCTCGCCTTCCTCGCTGTCGCACTCGATGAAGTCGGCCTGCGCCGTCGGCAGCCGCGCCTGCAGATAGGCGCGCGCCTCGGCGATGCCTTCGTCGCTCATCTTCAGCAGCAGGTGATGCTCATAACGGTCGCGCAGCGCATTGAGGCGACGTGGCAGGTGGTTGGGCAGCAGGTCGGCGATACGCTGCAGCACGCGGTCACCGAGGTTCTGGCCCAGTCCCAGCTTCTCGGCCAGCGTATCGAAACGGCTCTTCATGGCGAAGGCCAGCGGGATCTTCTCGGTCCCCAGCTTCCTGATGTAGAGGTACAAGTCCTTGCCATATTTGCTGGCCAGGTCGTAGGCGCCGCGATGCATGTATTCACCCGCCACCGGAAGCGACTTGAAATGGCTGAGGATGTGGCGGCGGATCTCCTGCAGATCGTCGGGATCGTTGGTGCCGATGTAGAAGACCCGGGTCTGCGTATCGGCGACGAAGGTATCGAGCCGCAGCGCAAAGACCGCCACCTTGCCGGCCGAGCCCGAGGCTTCGTACAGCCGCCGCGTATCGCCGTTGAAACGCGCCGGCACTGGCGAAGCGATGTCGCGCACGTGCTCGGCATACTCCTGGTCGGAGGCCATGCGACCCGCGATGGTCTCCACCTGCTGCGCCGTGACCTGGCCGCCATCGAGCTGCGCCAGCATCGCCTCGGGATCCGTGCCCAGTGCGATGCCCAGGTGATTGACCAGCTCCAGCTGGCCCTGCTCGTTGATGCGGGCATACAGCGCATACTGGGTAAAGGCCGGGCCGCGACGGATCAGGTAGCCACCGGAGTTGTTGCACACGCCCCCGGTGATGGAGGCGCCGATGCAGCTGGACCCGATCACCGAATGCGGCTCGCGCCCGAGGGGCTTCAGGGCGCGCTCCAGCTGATCCAGTGTCACGCCAGGATGCGAGAGTACCTGGCGGCCTCCGTCAAGCATGGTCAGGCGCGTCAGGCGCATGGTATTGACCAGCACCACGGGCCGGTCATAGCCCTCCTCGACGGGCGTCGAACCACCCGTCAGGCCCGTGTTGGCGGCCTGGCAGATCACCACCGTACCGGCCGCATGGCAGACCTTGAGTACCCGCCACAATTCCAGCAGGCTGCCCGGCCGCACCACCGCCGCGACCTCGCCACCGCCATAGCGGATACCACGGCGGAAGCGCCGCGTCTGGGCGTCGCCGGTGAGGACGTGCGGGCCGCCGACGGCCTGCTCCAGTGTCTTGATGAGATCCATGTTCGTTCTTTTGCATGAGAGATGAGACCGGCCGGCGTGATGCATCGGGGACGGCTCAAACGGCAGCGAGCCTGATCCGCAAGGGAGCAGGCCCGCCAGTCTTGCTGTCGCAGTCGCCGCCGGGTGGCTTAGCGGCTCGCGACCATGTTGGCGCCGTCAGGGCCGGATGACTTCTTGCCGGCAAAGGCCATCAGCAATCCCGACAGCAGCAACGACGCGCCCAGGATCATGAGGCCATAGCGCGGTGAACCGAACAGCGTCGTCAGCGCACCCAGCAGATAGGGACCGATGAAGCCGCCCAGGTTGCCCACCGAGTTGATGATGGCGATGCCGGCAGCCGCCGTGGCACCGGTGAAGTAGGTACCCGGGAAACCCCAGAACAGCGCGATGGCGGTCAGGCTGCCACCGACGGCGATGGCGATGCCCGCCAGCGTGAAGACCAGGTTGTGCGGGAACAGCGTGCACAGGAGCAGGCCCACGGCCGCGATGATGGACACCCACACCGCATAGGTACGATGCTTGCCCGAACGCTCGGCCTGGCGCGAGATCAGCACCATGGCCGTGGCGCCCAGGATATACGGCAGCGCTGCGATGAGGCCCACATCCAGCACCGAATTCACGCCCGCATCGCGGATGATGGTCGGCGCCCAGAAGTTGATGCCATAGATGCCGATCTGCATGAGCACATAGATCAGCGTCAGGAACCACAGCACCGGCAGCGAGTACAGGCTCTTGAGCGGCACATTGACCTTCTCGGACGAATCGGCGGCGATGCGGCGCACCAGTTCGGTCTTCTCGGCAGCGCTGAGCCACTTGGCGCTATGGATGCCATCGGACAGCACGAACAGCACCACCACGCCCAGCAGGACAGCCGGGGCCGCCTCGATGATGAACATCCACTGCCAGCCCGACAGGGTCGCGCCCTTGCCCATGAAGTACATCAGCGCACCGCTGATCGGGCCACCCAGGATGTAGGAGCAGGGATTGCCCAGCAGCACGATGGACATCACGCGGCTATGCATGGACGACGGATACCAGTAGGTCAGGTACAGGATCACGCCCGGGAAGAAGCCGGCCTCGGACACGCCCAGCAGGAAGCGCATCACATAGAAGACCGACTCGTTGCTCACGCCCAGTGCCTGGGCGATGGGGACGGTGAAGGCCATGGTTGCCGACACCAGGCCCCAGGTCACCATGATGCGGGCGATCCACATCTTGGCACCGACCTTGTGCAGCATCAGGTTGCTGGGCACCTCGAAGATGAAATAACCCACGAAGAAGATCCCCGCCCCCAGCCCGTAGGCCGCGTCGGACATGCCCAGGTCGCTGAGCATGGCCAGCTTGGCAAAGCCGATGTTGACCCGGTCGAGGTAAGCAATGATGTAACCCAGCAGAAGCCATGGAAGGATCTTCCAGGTCACTTTTTTGTACAACGCGTCGAAATGCGTGCCACCGGCCTGGCCTGTGTGCGCCATGGGCTTGTCTCCAGAAAATGTTGTCGTCGGATATGCCCGCGTCACGCCAGGCGGCATGCGCGGATCTGATAGGGGTCGAGGGTGTGGACGCAGCGCCGGCGCGATCAGTGCGTCAGCAGTGGTCAGACCAACAACCTGTCAGATAGGTTATCCGAATTATGCGAGGACAACAAGAATCCACAGCCTGGGAAACCGGTTATCGCCTGATGAAATATTTCGATCTGTATCGCAGCGTTTTCGATGCGAATATACGGAGATAGGCTCTGGCTGGGCAGGAAAGGCCGTTGCCATCCCACAGGAAAAGCACGGCCAGGCTATCAGACAGGAGAGAAAAACCGGTACAGGAAGACGTACCGGCCGCAGATCATGAGCACTGCAATGACAAAGGCGATGACTGCGTCGACGACAGCCTCAGCCGGCAATCATCATCCACAGGGACAGGAGCAGCAGCGCCCCGCAGAACAGGATGCGCAGGCGCCGCTCCGGCAGGTGATGGGCCAGCGCCACGCCCCAGGAGATGCTGAGCACACCGCCCAGCGCCATGGGCAGGCCGACCGACCAGTTGACGTGGCCGGCCTGGGCATAGGTCCACAGGGCTACCAGGGTGCCGGGCGTGACCATGGCCAGCCCCAGGCCTTGCGCCGCCGTCTGCGTGGCCCCGAAGAAGGCCGTCAGCATGGGCACCGCGACAATAGCCCCGCCCACGCTGAAGAAGCCCGCCGAGGCTCCCGCCGACATCCCCACCAGGGGAATGTACTTGCGCCCCAGCATCAGGGAAGTCTGCACGCTGCGCTTCTGGCGCAGCAGTGTCCACAGGTAGTACAGCGCCAGCAAGCCCATGAAGACCGCGAAGGAAAAATGCAGACTGCGCGCATTCATGGCAGTAGCCACGCGCGCCGACAGGTAGGTGGTGACCACGGCCGGCACGCACATCATGGCCGCCGCGCTCCACTCGATGCGATTGCGTTGCCTGTAGCGCCAGAAGGCGATCACCACGTTGGGCACGATCATGACCAGGGCCGTGCCCTGGGCCAGTTGCTGGTCCATGCCGTAGAGATAACCGAGCACCGGAATGGCGATCAGACCGCCGCCGATACCGAACAGGCCGCCCATGGCGCCAAGGAGTCCGCCTAACAGGAAGTTGAGCACGCCGGAGAAAAACAGAGAAGCCGTCATCGGTGTAAAGTGATGCCTCTGCCGCCGGCCCCAAGCCGGGTCGCGGCAGCATCGAACGATATAAACGATATATAAAAAAAGGAGACTGGCATGAGCGGCATCATCGTAGTGGCGCTGGAGATGGGTGTGGTCGCCATCATTGCGCTGGCCATCTACATGGTGGTCAAGAAGTAGCCGACACCGCCTGCCAGGCCGACAGTTTAGCGCAGGCGGCCGTTGCTGTCCCGGACGGCCGCTGCGTCACGCCACCCCTCAGACAAGGACAAAGGAAACACAATGGATTTGAGACTCAAGGGCAAGACCGCCCTGGTATGTGCATCGAGCAAGGGCCTGGGACGCGCCTGCGCGCTGTCGCTGGCGCGCGAAGGCGTGCACGTGACCATGCTGGCCCGCGGCCGTGACGCCCTGGAAGCCGCCGCCCAGGAGATCCGTGACGAGACCGCCGCCACCGGCGCCGTCATCACCACGGTCGCCTGCGACATCACCACCCCGGAAGGCCGCGCCCTGGCGCTGGCCGCCTGCCCTGCCCCGGACATCCTGGTCACCAACGCCGGCGGCCCCAAGCCGGGCGACTTCCGCGACTGGACGCGAGACGACTGGATCGCCGCCGTGGACGCCAACATGCTCACCCCCATCGAGCTCATCAAGGCCACGGTAGACGGCATGATCGCCCGCCGTTTTGGCCGCATCGTCAACATCACCTCCAGCGCGGTGCGCGCACCGATCGACATCCTGGGACTCTCCAATGGCGCGCGTTCGGGGCTGACTGGATTTGTGGCGGGCCTCTCGCGCAAGACGGTGGCGCACAACGTCACCATCAACAACCTGTTGCCCGGCCCCTTCGAAACGGATCGCCTGCGCTCCACCGCCACCGGCGCTGCGCAAGAGAGTGGCCGCAGCGTGGATGAAGTGCTGGCCGACCGTCGCAAGCTCAACCCGGCCGGCCGCTTTGGCGACCCGGCGGAATTTGGCGATGCCTGCGCCTACCTGTGCAGTGCGCAGGCCGGCTTCATCACGGGGCAGAACCTGTTGATGGATGGCGGGGCTTATCCGGGGACGTTCTGATCGGGATGGGCTCGCTGCCGCGTCGCATTGCTGTCTTGCGGACAGGAAAGAGATGGATGCAAAGCAAGTGATGTGATGTATAATGCGGGCCTCGCGCACCAGGCTGTCTAGCCTGGTGCCGCGCAAGGAGGTTTGGGTGAGCGGTTTAAACCAGCAGTCTTGAAAACTGCCGACGGGGTGACCCGTCCGTGAGTTCGAATCTCACAGCCTCCGCCAGAACACCAAATAGAACGGGCCTCATCGGCCCGTTCTTCATTTCTGCCACATACATACCCACAAATGCAATTGTGATGACGCCTGAATATCTGGCAGATATTCCCGCGCCCAAGCGAATATCAGTTGAGAGGCCGATGTACCGGCAATTTAAGAAATCCCTACAAGATAGCGCATGGCTCATCACCGCAGAGACGGCTGAAAAACAGTAAAGACAGATCGACTCTCCTCGTGCTCCCGCATCAGCTAAACTACACCCCATGAACACCACTCCCCCCTTCGACCCGCCCTACAAGACCCTCACCACGACGGAGTCGGGCACCTACGCCGTCGAAACCCTCGCAGACGGCAGCACCCGCGACCTGGGCAAGGTAGAGACTAGCGATTTCAACGCCAGCATCGCTTCTGCTTCCTCGTTCAACGAGGAAAGAAGAAAACCTTCTCCAGTCAAATCCACCTCATTGGGCAACAGCAAGGCAGCGATGTACCTGAACGTCCCGTTCGCCGACAAGGACAAGGCAAAAGCCAAGGGCGCCCGGTGGGATGCGACAAAGAAGAAATGGTATGCGCCTCATGGCGTCGACCTGAATGGATTCAAAGCGTGGTTGCCTGAGTCGGCCGAATAGACTGACGGAAAAGATCCCCCGGCTCAGCAGACACCTGCCGATGTCTTTCGCAAAAGTCCCGCACCAGCATACCGTGGGTCACCAACTACCGCGGATTTGACTTGGTCTTATACATGCGGGTATCTGCAGATTCCATCAATGCGCAAATGTCGGCTCCATCCTCAGGATAGCGAGCCGCTCCGATGCTCGCGCTCAGGCTCAGCTCTCTTCCCTCGTAGGTAAAGTGGCCGCGTATCGCCTCCCCTATCCGGCTGGCCAACTGATGCACGCCCTGGGAAGCAGCAACCGGATTGAGAATCATCGCAAACTCGTCTCCGCCGACTCTGGCGACGACATCATTCAGTCTGGCCGCAGCGCTCAGGCGCCTGGCCAGCTCACACAGGGCGGCATCGCCAGCGGCATGGCCAAACGTATCGTTGATCCGCTTCAAACCATCCATATCGATCACCAGCAGGGCGAATCCATCGTCTTTCCGCTCATGCAGGGACATCAGCGAACGCAATTTATCGGAAAGAAGATACCGGTTGACCAGCCCGGTGAGTTCATCATGCGTGGCCCGATGCAGCAATTCGTCCTTGCCGTATTCCGCGGCAAAATGCATGGCGGCGCCCACCACATCCGAGAGCAGCAGGAGCAGTTCCATGTCTTGCTCATTGAACTTCGCGACGCTTCTGGAGGTGGCCTTCAACACACCGACCACCATATCGTGATGCCGCAGCGGCACCACGATCATGGAGCGCAGTCCGGTTGCCCGGCAGGCGGCTACGTCAACGCGTGGATCCAGCTCAGAGTCACTGCATGACAGCACCGAATTACCGAGTATGCATTTCCCCGACAGGCTGGTGGCCACCGGAATCCGCAATCCCAGCGATTGCCTGGCAATCCCGGAGACCGCGCGATAGACCATCTCGCTTCCATCAATGAGCTCGATGGCCGCACCATCGGCGTTCACCAGCCCCATGGAGCGCTCGACCACCAATGTCATCAGCCCTGCCAGATCCAGTCCCTGCAGGACGATCTGTCGGTGAATGTGGATCACTTCCAGCAATTTGGAAGACGATAGTTCAGAGGACATCTTGGCACCCAATTGAGCTTCTTCAGGCATCCAGGCAAATACCCTGATCAGGTGCGCAGGCACGGAACACGATTCCTGAATCTGCCGTGCCTGGACTGCAGACTTAGGGGCCGATGGTCTCCAAGTCTCCAGCCGGTTGTTACCACACCCAATCACAGCTTAAAACTCTTCCCAGCTATCATTGGCTTTCGGCGATGCGAGCGCCTCCTTCATCTTCGGTGCGACGACGCTAGCGACGAGTCTGACCTTCGTCACCGCGGGCTGGTCGCACCGCAGCAAAATCTCGTCCCTGTCCATCAGCGCGCGCTGCCTCTACGGCGGCGATCAAGGCCAGAACATTGATGACACTGACGGTATGACGGCCCTTCTTGAAGAGTCGTTGATCGACTCCCTTTTTTCAAGCACTTGCGATACTACGGCACCGCCTTTGCTGGCCACAGCAGCAGCCACAACGGCAAGCGGAACTGAGTGTGCGCCCCCACCATGATCTAAATAATTATCGCGCGGATCTTCGCCCGCGTCACCATGGCAGCCGCCTCAGCGAAGGCTTTGCTGCACATTTCAAGGTCGCGGTCCTCGCGATCGTCCGGGGATCTCATCACCTGCGAGGGAATGATTTGAGTTTTGAATAAAAAATCACGAACAGACTGGAAAGTATCTGGTCCCCGGGGAAATCCAGGCCGGCATCCTTGCCTTGAACGACTACGCGCTTTGTAGTGCTCGCAAGGTGGCAAAGTCGTTTCAGGAACAGCGATGCCGGCCCGACAGGGGGACGTTTAGCAGCGCAGGCGCAGGCCCGAATCCGGATCGAAGATCTTCATCCTCTCGGGATTCACACCGATCCTCACGCAATCACCGAGTGTCAGGTCGAACCGGTCCCGCAAGGCGGCCGTCACCTTGTGTCCGTCCACGTCAATGAGCACATGCGTTTCGGCGCCTGTGGGTTCGATCAGCGTGATTTCTCCCTGCATCCCCGACTCGCCCAGAATGATGTGTTCCGGGCGGATGCCGATCATGACCGCTTTGCCGTCGGGGAGCCCGGCCGTCTGAGGCAACGGCCAGTCCCCTCCTCCGGGCGTTCTCAGCCTGCTGTCTTCCACCGTGGCGGGAAGCAGGTTCATCGCCGGGGATCCCAGAAATGTCGCAACGAACATATTGTCCGGGTCGTCGTAGAGCTCCAGTGGCGACCCGACCTGCTCGACCTTCCCGTCGCGCATGACCACGATACGATCAGCCATCGTCATCGCCTCGATCTGATCGTGCGTGACATAGACCATCGTCGCGCCCAGACGTTGGTGCAGGGCCTTGATTTCCGTCCGCATCTGAACTCGCAACTTGGCGTCAAGGTTCGACAGGGGCTCGTCGAACAGGAAAACCGCGGGGTCGCGCACGATGGCACGTCCCATCGCAACGCGCTGGCGCTGACCGCCCGACAGTTCGGAAGGATAACGGCCCAGCAAATGCCGGATATCCAGAATTTCAGCCGCCCGCTCAACCAGGGCATCGATCTCGGCCCGGGATTTTCCTGCGAGTTTGAGTGAGAAAGTCATGTTGTCGCGTACGCGCTTGTGCGGGTACAGCGCATAGTTCTGGAACACCATGGCGATATCGCGTTCCTTCGGCTCCAGGGTATTGACGACGCGATCGCCAATGACGATCTCCCCGCCGGAAATGTCTTCGAGCCCTGCAATCATGCGCAACAGTGTCGACTTGCCACAGCCGGACGGCCCTACCAGGACCAGGAATTCCCCGTCCCTTACTTCAAGGTTTACCCGGTGAAGAATCTCGGATGCACCATATGCCTTGACGACGTTGTTGATGTTCAAGCATGCCATGTCTCAGTTCCTTTTTATCGACCACCAAAGCCGGAGCCAATGGTGATTCCTTTGTAAATAATCCTCTGCATGACGATCGCAAGGACGACGCCTGGCACCACCGAAAGAGCGGCTCCGGCCATGATGTAGTTCCAGGAAGTCCCCTGCTGGGTCTGGAACAGCGTCAGACCGAGAGGCAGGGTGGCGTAGTCGGTCGAGTTCGCCACAATCAGCGGCCACAGGAAATTGTTCCACTGCGCAATGAACGTAAACAGCGCGAGCAGACCAATCGCTGGCAGGGACAACGGCGCAATAATTTCCAGCAATATCCTCAGCCGTGAAGCGCCGTCGATGCGGGCCGCTTCTTCCAGTTCGCAAGGAATGCTCAGGAAGAATTGCCTTAGCAGGAAAGCGCCGAAGGAGGAAAACGCCATCGGCAAGATCAGGCCCTGGTAGGTATTCATCCAGCCAACCGAGTTGACCACCAGGAAGAGCGGGATCACCAGCATGATCTGCGGAATCATCAGCGTGCCGAGATAGGCCAGCAACAGACCATCGCGCCCGGGAAAGCGCAAGCGGGCGAAGGCATAGGCGGCCAGCGCGGACACGATCACCGTAATCACCGTCACCCCGGTTGCCATCACGAAGCTGTTGATGAAAAACTGGCCGAAAGGCAGATTGGTCAGGGCCTCTGCGAAATTGCCCCACTCCCAGGTGCTCGGGAACATCCTTGGCGGAATGGCGAGCACTTCGCTATTGCGCCGGACGGCGTTCGTCAGCATCCAGAAAAATGGAAAGAGGAACAGCAATGCCACCAGGGACAGCGCGACGAGGCTGACGATATCGTGGAACTTCCAGCGCCCGCCGGAAAGATTCAATGTAGTTGGCTTATGCATCGTAATGTACCCATTTCCGTTGCAGCCAGAACTGAAAGCCGGTCAGCGCCATGATGATCACGAACATGACCCAGGCAAGCGCAGAGGCATAGCCCATCTCGTAGTTCTGGAAGCCATTGGTGTAGATCGCAAAACCGAGTGTCTGGGTCGAAGCGCCCGGACCACCTCGCGTCATCACGAAAATCTGATCGAAGACCTGCAGCGCAGTAATGGCGGTCATGACGGTGGCAAAGAATATGGTCGGCGAAATCAGCGGAATCCTGACACCCCAGAGCCGCTGCCAGGCATTGGCGCCATCGATGCGCGCTGCCTCCAGATAGGAGGGAGGAACGAGATCCAGAGCGGCATTGAACAGCAGCAGGTTGTAGCCGACATTGGCCCAGAGCGTCACGATCACGATGGCCTGCATGGCGAGGTTTTCGCTGAGCAGCAGGTTGGGAACGTCGAGGTGGACAAGGTGGGATACGTAGTCGACGAGCCCGTCGGGTGACATCATCAGCATCCAGACCATCGACACGGCAATCGCCGGCGCAAAGGTCGGAATGAAGAAGATCACGCGAAAGACCGTCTTCCCCCTCTTCAGCGATGAAATCCAGAGGGCGAGCACCATGGAGATCACGAGATTGAGAACGAGATATTCGACCGTGAACGCCAAGGTATTGACCAGCACCGTCGAGAAGGCCGGATCAGCCGTCAGCAAGCGGACGAAATTCTGAACGCCCACGAAATTGGGCTCTGCCAGCAGATTCCAATCCGTGAAACTCATCCAGAGGGATGCTGCAATGGGGAAGAGAAGAAAGACCACAAAACCCACGAAACTGGGCAGCAGAAAGGTGATCGCCGCCTGTGTCTCGCGCCGCCGTATCGGGCTGGGCGATGTCGCGGGCATGCGTGCCACCCGTCCAGCGGCGCTGGAAAGATTCGAACGTGTCATGAAACATGCTCCTGTCTTGGGGAAGCGGCACGCCACGGTCGGCGTGCCGGCAATCACCGCTTATTTATTGGCAAGGCTCTGGATCGTTGCCATGGTCTTTTCCGGCGTAGCGGATCCGGCGAAGGCAAGAGGGAAGTATTGGTCGAAGAGGTTTTCGACCGTGTTGAAGTTGGCCGTGATCTCATAGGTCCGGGAATGCGCCATCGAATAATCCAGCGCCTCACGGCCATTGACGACGTCCTTGGCAAGGGCGTACCAGGCGTTCTGTTCCGACTTGCGAGCAGGGAATGCGCGACCGTTGGAGGCCAGGTAGTTGAGCGCCTTCTCGCTGGTCAGCACCTTGATCGCCTTCCATGCTGCATCGGGATGCTTCGAGCTGCGCGCTACACCGAAGCCAGAACCCGCCGTCGCTGCCGACAGGCCGTTCGGTCCGGCGGGAAGCGTCGCAACGCCCAGTTTGAAATCGACTTTTCCCTTCTTGCTGAGAAGCGCCCAGGGACCATCAATGTACATGCCAAGATTGCCGCCATCGAAACGGCCTGAAATCATCTGCACTGGCACGCCGGCGGCAGCGACCAGTGGCGCGACTTTTTCCTTGGCCGCGAGATCGATCATCTTTCTGGCGGCATCGACCGACCCGGCATTGGCCAGATCAAGCTTGCCACCCGTGACATAGCTCGCTCCCATGGCGGCGGCAAGAACCGAGAAATTCTGTGGCGCGATGCCGATGCCGTAGGTGCCATTGCCGGTCAACGCTTTTGCCGTCTTGATCATGTCGTCATAGGTCCAGCCCGGCTTGGGATCGGCGACGCCCTTCTTGGCGAAGAGATCGTGATTATAGAAAATCACCCATGCGCCAACATCGTAGGGCATGCCGTAGAGCTTCCCGTCGGCTTTCATGCTGCCGATGATAGAGCTGTCAAAGGCCGAGAGATCCATCTTGTCGGCCGCGACATTCCCATCCAGCGGCGCGAGGATCTTGTAGAAGTTCGGCATGCGTAGCGATTGCATGCCGATGATATCGCCGGCATGGCCGGACGCCGCCAGCACCGGCAGCTTCGTCCAATAGTCGTTCCAAGGCGCGAATTCGAGCTTCAGCCGGATGTCGGGATGGGCTTCCGTGACCATGTCAGCGAGGTGCTGCCACACTTTTGTTTCCGCCTCGTTGTTGCTCCACATGCGCCATGTCAACGTGGTGTCGGCTGCCGATACGGCGCCACTGAGCATGGATGCGAACAGCATGCAGCACGCCAGAATCCTGGTGAATTTCATAGGGTCTCCTCCCTTGTATTGATAATAATTTTGAGATGGGGTGGCGGGATGCCCCCCGTTGTATTCAGCGATCCGAGAGCACGATTTCGATGACCGGCACGATGACGTTCGGCTTGCGTACTGGCAGTTCGAGCGTCATCGAGCCATCCGGAACGGCGACACCGATATTCGGATCCACTTCTTCCTCATGACTCAGCCAGCGCACCTCGCTGGCGTCATGCAGAAACTGTGCATAGGCGATCTTTCCGGCCATCCCGTCGAGATGGATATGGCGGAATGGCCAATCCATGACATGCAGATAGAGGCGATTGCCCTTCTGTGTGAATCTGCAGCCTTCCGGCGGCGAGAGCTCGCTCGGCTCGGCGCCATAGATGGCGCGCCCATGCAATTTCATCCAGTCGCCGTAGGCGCTCAAGGCGACATCGGCCCGATGATCGAAGGTCCCGCGACCTGTCGGCCCCACATTCATCAGCAAATTGCCGTTCAATGCCACGGTGTTGATCAGCAGCTTGATGAGCTGCTCCGGGCTTTTCCAGGCATCTTCGTCGCGGAAGTATCCCCACGAACCGGAGAACGTATGACAGGATTCCCACGTCACCGCCTGCTCCTTGATCAGGGGCGCCTTGCGCGGCTGATACTGTTCCGGCGTTGTGATGTCGGGGAAATAGCCCGGCTGATCGATCAGATCGAGACGGTTATTGATGATCACGTCGGGTTGCAGACTGCGAACGTGCTTCAGCAGCTCCTCGCTCTGCCAGTCGTCGCGCCCCTTGCCGGGCAGCCCCTTGTAGTCCCTGTGCGCATAGGAAAAATCGAACCACAGGATATCGATCTCGCCGTAGCGGGACAGCAGCTCGGTGACCTGATTGCGCATGTATAAGGCATAGCGCTTCATGTCGCGCCCCTCGTTGAGCCTGGCGACATCCGGGTGGTTTCGGTCAGGGTGAAACACATCGATCGTGAAATCCGGATGATGCCAGTCGATCAACGAATAGTAGAAGCCGATGCGCAGCCCTTCCGCCCGAAAGGCCTCCACGAATGGCTGCAAGAGGTCTTTTCCATAGGGCGTGTTCGTCGACTTGTAGTCGGTGTAAGCGCTATCAAACAGACAAAAGCCGTCATGGTGCTTGGCGGTCAGCACAACATATTTCATCCCGGCTTCACGCGCCTTGCGCGCCCACTCCCTGGGATCGTAGAGATCCGGATTGAAATTCTCGAAATACTTGCGGTATTCCGAGCCGGTGATCTCTTCGTAGGACTGAACCCATTCATGCCTGGCAGGCAATGCATACAGGCCGAAATGGATGAACATGCCAAATCGATCACCCACGAACCAGTCCTTGCTGGACTGCGGTAATACAAGTTCTTTCAAATTATTCGCACTCACCTGGTCTCCTCCAAACGCGTCGACGAACTCGTCCGCCCCGCTGGTTAATGTTTTTGGCAATCATCGAGGTCAAAATGTTGCCGTACGTCAATTGCGAGCACATATTGCTGCCTGGCAATCTGGCTGTCAAGTGGTAAGGCCACCGATGATGTAGATTGGTTGAAACCGGGCGAACTCGTTAAAATGTGCTGGGCAGCAAATCGGCAGGAGAAAACTTCGTGATAAAACTTCAGGCTGTAGAACAGCGAAAACTTTACGTACAGATCGCGGACCAGTTGCGCGATCTGATTCACTCAGGGGATGTAAAGCCCGGCCAACAATTGCCGGCAGAGCGCGAACTTGCGCAGAGTCTGGGGGTGTCCAGACCCACCGTGCGCGAAGCGCTGATTGCTCTCGAAGTGGTGGGCCTGGTGGAGGTCAAGGTTGGCATTGGCGCTTTCGTCCGCTCTCCAGTCCGGGAAACGCCGCCCTTGCCTGAGAATCATCCCTCCCCGACGGAGGTGATGGAGCTTCGCCTGCTTCTGGAACCGAGGGCCGCTGCGCTGGCGGCGCAGAATATCGATCCGGAGTTAAAGGCGAAACTTCGCTTGAACCTTGATTTCGTGAAAGAAAATGCGGGCAAGGAGCACTGGAATCCCTCCAATGACCGGGAGTTTCATCTGATCATTGCCGAGGCCACGGGGAATTCGGCCATGTTCGAGATCCTTGAGCAGATCTGGGAAATGCGTTCGAAACAGATCGACCTCAAATTCCACCAGCATCTCGGCGAGCTGTCGGAGGTGCGCTCCAAGCTCATCGAACACCATGATGCCATCGGCCAGGCCATTATTGACGGCGACGATGCCACGGCCTTCGACGGCATGATGCAGCACCTGAACTATGTTTCAAACGCCATGAGGAATGGCTGGGAGCAGCTTGTGTAAGCCAGCGCACACGCAACTCCCGCGCCGCTCACCCCCCTATCCCCGCATCAAAGAACGGCCGCCACCTCTCCAGCGACCGCACCAGATGCGCCTCCATCGCCTGATGGGCAGCCAGGCCGTCACCATCGATGATCGCCCGCAGGATCAAGGCATGTTCCTCCACCGCCCCCTCCGTTACCACCGAGTGGTAACGCAGGCGGAACAGGTGCATGTGCGCATAGGAGCGCGCCAGCGCTTCGGCGACCAGGGTATTGCCACTGGCGGTGGCGATCAGGTTGTGGAAGCGCGCATCCAGCAACGCAAACTGGCTATAGGCGCGCTTGGCATCCTCACTGCCCGGATCTGACATCGCCCGGTCCAGCCCTTCCAGCTGATCCCTCACCTCATCGCTCAGGTTCTCCGCCGTACGCCTTGCTGCGTAGGGTTCCAGCAGCAGGCGCAGATCGTAGATCTGCTCGAAGTGCTGGCGCGAGGGCATGGGCGCGGCGCTGTAGCCCACGTTGTGGGTCTTGACCACCAGCCCTTCGGTCTCCAGCCGGATCAATGCCGCGCGGATCGGCGTCTGCGAGACGCCCAGTTCGCGGACCAGTGCATCCACCGCGATGCGATTGCCGGGCGCGATCTTCAGCGAGATCAGTTGCGCCAGCAAGGTCTCGTAGATTTCCTCGCCCAACGATGGCCGCCGCTGCAGGGCGGGTCGATCTGGCTGCTCGGCGGCCTTGAAGAAGGCGTTCCTGTTTTCTTCGGACATGGTTGTGCGGCGCAAGGTGGAGATCTGGCTGGTGTTTTTTCTTGACGCCATCATACCGTCAAGCTACATTCCTCCAAAATATTATTTCCGATCCGATCGGATATCGCATAAAACAGACTGATTGAGACACAGCACCCGTCCTTCCCTCGTTGCCAGCGGCATTCGCCCCGATGAGCGCTGCGCACCGGCCCTGCCTTACCCCGCCCTCGCACCGGCGGATCAGTACCAAAGCAACAGCACTGGTTGAGCCCGGCATGCATGGCATGTCCGATGCAGTAAGTCGCACCACTGTCCGATTTCGCTTTTGTGCAGTTCCCCGCAGCATCGCTTTGCCCGCTTTTCCTCCGTATGACGGCGAGACCGCCCCATGGTCCCGCCTTGAGACCAGGCTGCATCCATAAAAACAATGTGCTTCACCAAGGAGACGCAATGGAGCTTTTGGCAATCAACTTCCAGGTCCTGTTCGCCGGCCTGGCGCTGGGCGCGATCTATGCGCTGGTGGCGCTGGGGTTCGTGCTGATCATCCGCGCCACCAACGTGGTCAACTTCGCCCAGGGTGACTTCGCCATGCTGGGCAGCTTCGCCCTGGTGGCCATCATGGGGGCGGGGGTGCCGTTCTGGCTGGCCATCATCGCCGCGCTGGTCCTCATGGCCGCGTTCGGCGTGGTGTTCAACCTGGGCGTGTACTACCCGCTGCGCCACCGCAATTACCTGCCGGTCATCATCAGCACGCTGGGGGCGTCGATCTTCCTGCAGAACTCCGTGCTGTTCTTCTTCGGTCCCCAGCCCAAGCCGATGCGCCGCGTGTTCGATACGCCGGGCCTGGAGATCGGCGGCGTGTTCATGGATTCGCAGTACCTGGTGATCCTGGCCGTGACCGCCATCGCGGTGGCCTTCCAGTACTTCCTGTTCGAACACACTATGCTGGGCAAGAAGCTGCAGGCCACCTCGCAGGACAAGGACATGGCGCGCCTGGTCGGCATCCCGGTGGCGGCGATGATCGCCTTCACCTTCATCTACAGCGCGGTGCTTGGCGGACTGGCGGGGATCCTGGTGTCGCCGATCCTGTTCGTCTCCATCGGCATGGGCTCGATCATCGCGCTCAAGGCCTTCTCGGCCACCATCATCGGCGGTTTCGGCGACGTCAAGGGCGCCATCGTCGGCGGCCTGCTGCTGGGCGTGGTGGAGAGCTTCGGGGCGCAGTACATCTCGGTGCCCTACAAGGATGCGTTCGCCTTCCTGCTGCTGTTCATCTTCCTGCTGTGCCGGCCGCAAGGCATCTTCGGCGAAAAGATCTCGGAGAAAGCATGAGCCACAAGATCGATCATTACAAAAAGAACCGGGCCATCCGCGTGGCGGCCTTCACCGCGATCGGCGCCTGCGTGGTGGCGGCGCCCTTCCTGTTCAGCTTCAGCCCCTACGTGCTCAACATGTTCATGCAGGCGGCGACCTACTCCATCGTCGTGCTGGGCATGATCGTGGTGCTGGGCTATACCGGCCAGATCAACCTGGCCCAGGCTACCTTCTTCGGCTTTGGTGCCTATGCGGTGGCGCTGGGCACGGTATCGCTGGGGCTGAACTTCTGGCTCACGCTATTGCTGGGCATTGGCGTGGCCGCCCTGGCCGGCTTCGTGCTGGGCATGACCACGCTGCGCCTGGGCGGCCACTATCTGGCGATGATCACCATCAGCTTCCAGCAAATCTTCGACCTGGTGGCGGTGAACTGGGCCGATGTCACGCATGGCCCCGACGGTATCGCAGGCATCGAACGCCCTGCCCTGTTCGGCCTGCCACTGGCGGACGACCGCGCCTACCTGGCGCTGTCGCTGTGCACGCTGATCGTGGCGGCCTTCCTGGTGTGGTGGTTACCGCACACGCGCCTGGGTCGCGCCATGCGTGCCGTGCGCGAGAACGAACTGGCGGCCGAGGTGACGGGCGTGCATACGCTGCGCATCAAGGTGATCGCCTTCACCATGAGCGCCGCGCTGGCTGGCCTGGGTGGCGGCTTCTATGCGGCCGGCTTTGCCTACATCAGCCCGGACAATTTCAACTTCGCACGGTCCATCGAGTTCCTCACCATGACCCTGCTGGGCGGGGCGCAATCGGCCTTCGGCGGCATCCTCGGCAGCAGCCTGCTGATCCTGTTGCCGGAGTGGCTGCGCTTTCTCAAGGAGGTCTACCTGGCCGTCTACGGGCTGGCGGTGATCCTGATCATGGTGTTCCTGCCGGCCGGCATCTGGGGCCTGATCCGCCAGCTGATGCAGCGCTGGCACAAACCGGTAGTCACGCCCGCCAGCGCCATCCCCGACCTCGACCTGACGGTCGATGCCAGCGAGCGCTCACCGATCTTCCAGATCGAGGCCATGCGCAAGCACTTCGGCGGCGTCAAGGCGGTCGACGGTGTGAGCCTGGAGGTCAGGCGCGGCACCGTGCATGCCCTGATCGGGCCCAATGGCTCGGGCAAGACCACCACGCTGAACGTCCTCAATGGCATCTACCAACCCAGCAGCGGCCGCCTGCTGCTGGACGGTGTCGACATCACCGCGCTGACACCGCACCAGCGCGCCGGCCTGGGCATGGGCCGCACCTTCCAGAACATCCGCCTGTTCCCCAACATGAGCGTGCTGGAAAACGTGATGGTGGGCGCCCAGCGCCAGAACAACCCGGTCGGCCGCAGCGATGAAGCCTTGCGCGAGCGCGCCTTGTCGGCGCTGAAGTTCGTCGGCATCAGCGACAAGGCCGAGCTGATTGCACGCAACCTGCCCTACGGCCACCAGCGGCTGGTGGAGATCGCCCGGGCGCTGGCCGGTCATCCGCGCTTCCTGCTGCTGGACGAGCCGGCCGCCGGCCTGAACCAGACCGAGAAGCGCGAACTTGGCGAGCTCCTGAAGCGCC
Source organism: Herbaspirillum sp. NPDC087042 (assembly GCF_044745245.1). NCBI lineage: Bacteria > Pseudomonadati > Pseudomonadota > Betaproteobacteria > Burkholderiales > Oxalobacteraceae > Herbaspirillum > Herbaspirillum sp. NPDC087042. The sequence continues at coordinate 788,101 of NZ_JBIUZW010000001.1, forward strand.
TGCGCGGCCACGGCCTGACGGTGTTCCTGATCGAACACGACATCGGCCTGATCGAGCAGGTCTCCGACCGCATCACGGTGCTCAACTTCGGCAAGAACATCGCCGAGGGAACACCGGCCGACGTCCTGCGCAATCCCGATGTGATTGCGGCTTACCTGGGGGAATCCATCCATGCCACTGCTTGAACTGCGCAACATCCACAGCGCCTATGGCAACGTCAAGGCCTTGCGAGGCATCAGCCTGAGCGTCAATGAAGGCGAGATCGTCACCCTGCTGGGTGCCAACGGCGCCGGCAAGAGCACCACGCTGCGCAGCATCTCGCGGCTGGTCTCGGTGACCGAAGGCGAGATCCTCTTTGAGGGCAAGCCACTGGCACAGGTCAAACCCGAACACATCGTCAGGATGGGTATCGCCCATGTCCCGGAAGGACGGCGCATCTTCCCCGGCCTGACCGTGCGCGAGAACATCATGATCGGGGCCTCGGCCCGTGGCCGCCTGCCGCGTGCAGCGATGGAGTCGGAGATCGACGCCATGTTCGCCATCTTCCCCGACCTGCGCAGGCTCTCCGGCGCCTATGGCTGGAGCCTCTCCGGCGGCCAGCAGCAGATGCTGGCGGTGGCGCGCGGACTGATGTCGCGGCCGCGCCTGTTGCTGCTGGACGAGCCCTCGCTGGGACTGGCGCCGATCATCGTGCAACAGCTCTTTGCCACCATCCGCACCATCCGCGATCGCGGCGCCACCATCCTGCTGGTGGAGCAGAACGCCCACATGGCGCTGTCGGTGGCCGATCGTGGCTACGTGCTCTCGACCGGGCAATTGATCGTCGAGGGTACGCCTGGCCAGCTGCAAGACAACGCGGAAGTCCGCGCCGCCTACCTGGGAGGCGCCCATCACGTCTAGGACCGCGAGGCGCTTGCGCGGCTTGCCTCGCCCACTCACCCACACATCCACAACCAGGAGTTACGCATGGAAAAAATCGCCATCATCGGTGCCGGCCTGATCGGCTGTGCCTGGGCCACGGTGTTCAGCCGCGCCGGCTACCCGGTGGCCCTGTATGACCTCGATCCCAAGGCGCTGGAGAATGCTCCCGCGCAGATCGAATCCACGCTGCAATCGCTGCGCACGGCCGGCCTGATCAGCGAGGATCCGGCCGTCGTCATGCCGCGCATCCGCTTCGTCCCCGATCTGGCGCAGGCACTGCAAGGCGCCGGACTGGTGCAGGAGAACGTACGCGAGACGGTGGAGGCCAAGCTGGAGATCTTTGCCCGGCTCGATGCATTGGCCCCGGCCGACGCCATCCTGGCCAGCTCCACCTCCGGCATCCCCGCCTCCAGCTTCACCGAGCATCTCGCTGGCCGGACCCGCTGCCTGGTCGGCCATCCGATCAACCCACCCTCGCTGGTGCCCCTGGTGGAACTGATCCCGGCCCCCTGGACCGATCCCGGCGTAATGGAACGCGCGCGCGCCCTCTATGCCGGCGCCGGCCAGGTCCCCATCATGGTCAGGCGCGAGATCCAGGGCTTCATCGTCAACCGCCTGCAGGGCGCATTGCTGGCCGAGGCATTCCGGCTGGTAGAGGACGGCTACGTCGACAGCATCGACTGCGACAAGGCCATCAAGGATGGACTCGGCCTGCGCTGGGCCTTCATGGGCCCGTTCGAGACCATCGACCTCAACGCGCCCGGTGGTATCCGCGACTATTGCCAGCGCTATGGCCCGCTCTACCACGACATCGCCCGGCAGGCGCAACCACGCGCCTGGGAAAGCGCGTTGCTGGACCAGCTCGAACGGGAGCGCCTGCAGGCACTGGATGGCGTCGACCGTCCAGCCCGGCAACGCTGGCGCGACGGTCGACTGATGCAACTGGTGGCGCACAAGCGCCAGCAAACTGACAAGCACTGAGGTAGCGCAACAAGGCAGGATCCCCGATCGCAGCAAGCATCGCCGGTGCCAGCCAGGGCCGGCCTTGCCGGCCCTTCGATTCATTCCATGACAAGAGGAGACAGACCATCATGAAACGCAGCATCGCATCCCTGTGCGCCGTCGTCACGCTCGGCGCCGTCACGCAGTTCAGCCAGGCCGCCGACACCATCAAGATCGGCATGATCGCCGAGAGTACCGGCGCCAATGCCGAAGCCGGCATCTACCAGATCAACGGCGCCAAACTGGCCGTGGAAGAAATCAACAAGGCCGGCGGCGTACTGGGCAAGCAGGTCGAGCTCAAGGTGGAAGACAACCAGAGCACCAATCCGGGCTCGGTACTGGCCCTGTCCAAGCTCACCAGTGGCGGCGACATGACGGCGCTGATCGGGACCGTGCGCAGCACCCAGATCCAGGCGATGTCACCGACCCTGCAAAAGACCGGCCTGCCGATGATGATAGGCGGCACCGACTACGGCCTGACCCATGCCAACAATCCCTGGCTGTTCCGCGCCCGCCCCAATGACGGCTACTCGGCCAAGGTGATCGCCGAATATGGCGTCAGCACGCTGAAGCTGAAGAAGTGGGCCATCGTCCACTCCACCGATTCCTTCGGCAACGGCGGCAAGACCCACCTGACCAATGCACTCAAGGCCCTGGGCGTGACGCCGGTCACGGTGCAGGGCTTTACCAGCAACTCCCAGGACATGACACCGGTGGTACTGGCCATCAAGCAATCGGGCGCCGACATCGTCTCGACCTATATCGCCAACTCCACCGACGTGGCGATCTTTGCCAAGCAGCTGCGCCAGCTGGGCGTGAATGCGGCCTGGGTGGGCTCGCCCTCGGTCTCCACGGATACCGCCATGAAACTGGCCGTCGAAGCCCTCTACGACACCTATTCGATCGCCGACTTTGCGGTTGCCTCCAGCGCCGAAGCCGGTGCCTATGACAAGAAATACAAGGAGAAATACAAGCTCGACGCCGACCTCTACTCGGCCTGGGCCTATGACGCCGTCAACCTGCTGGCGCTGGCGATCAACAATGCCAAGAGCGCCAAGCCCGACGACATCAAGAAAGCCCTGCACGCCATCAAGGACTACAAGGGGGTGGAAGGCAGCTACCAGTTCGACAAGAATGGTGACGGCCTGCACGGCTACAACATCGTCAAGAACGAGAAGGGCAAGATCGTGTTCATCAAGCACATTGATTTCAAGCCTGAGAACTGAGGTCTCTACGCTGTCGGCCTCCCTCCGTTTGGATTGCATTCCATAGTCCGGAGGGGGCCAATTCATGATGTAGCGGACCTTGTTCCGGCCAAGGCCGTCAGCGGCCAACCTGTACGCCGTAGTGGTGCACGCCTATACTGCAACGGCAAGTCCGTTCGCCACCTTCATCCGCACCACCACCACCACCAGAAGAGGAAAAACATGACCGCATCCGCCATCATCCATCGTGCATTGCTGGCTGCCTTGTTGCTGGGCCCGACCCTTGCCATGGCGCAAACCGCCGAGGTCGATCTCAAGGGCAGCAGTGAAGTCCCGGCCAATACATCCGCTGCCACCGGCACCGGCAGCATCAACGTCGCGGCCGACAAGACCGTGACCGGCAACATCACCACCACCGGCATCGAAGGCCGCGTAGCACATATCCACACTGGCGCCATCGGAAGCAACGGTCCGGTGATCGTCGCCCTGACCAAGAACGGCGACAACGGCTGGACCGTCCCGGCGGGCGCCAAACTGACCGAGGAGCAATACGCCGCCTACGTGGCTGGTACGCTGTATGTCAACGTCCACAGCGCCGCCCACCCTGGCGGCGAGATTCGCGGGCAGCTGCAACCGAAGTAGGCAGGCGAATCAACGACGTCTTTATCGACACCGGATTCGCTGACTTTCTCAATGCTCACGAGAAAGGTTTTCCGCCGTCAGTATCCAAGGCCGTCAGGGTGACAAATACCATCGAGTTGGGCACGCCCTTCTTCCTTGCTCGGTGTAACTCACCATATAAAAATGGACGCTGCCAACAGAGATTTTAAAGCAGCGCTAGCTTGATCTATTGTTGAGTTGCCGATGGGGGCATCCTGGCCATCTCCGGAGTACACAAGACTTCTGACTTGCCCGGGCAAGTCAGAAGTCGTTACGACATTGCGTTTCAGATCTATCTTGAAAGTGCGCGCGCAGATGGGCTCTGTCACTCTATTGGATGTGCCCGACGATTCCCCCAGATCTCGCCATCTTTATTCCGTTGGAGTCGCTCAGGCAGGCGGAAAGCCCGGGCCAAGGGGGCAAGCGTCGCGAAAAACCAGCCAGCGTACTGACTACACGCGCTCGAAGATGGCCGCAATCCCCTGCCCGCCGCCGATGCACATGGTCACCAGGGCATAGCGGCCCTCAATGCGCGCGAGTTCATGCAGGGCCTTGACCGTGATGAGCGCACCGGTGGCACCAATGGGATGGCCCAGCGAAATACCGGAACCATTGGGATTGACCCTGGCCGGATCCAGCCCCAGGTCACGAATGACGGCGCAAGCCTGGGCCGCAAAGGCCTCGTTGGCTTCGATCACGTCCAGGTCATCGACACGCAGCTTGGCCTTCTTCAGCGCCTGCTGCGTCGCCGGCACCGGGCCGATGCCCATATAGCGCGGGTCGACCCCGGAATGGGCGTAGGCTACCAGCCGGGCCATCGGCGCCAGGCCCCGGGCGCGCGCCGCCGAGGCTTCCATCAGCAACACCGCGGCCGCCGCATCATTGATGCCGGAGGCATTGCCTGCGGTCACCGTGCCGCCCTCCTTAAGAAATACCGGCCTGAGACGGCTCATGTCTTCCAGCGACACATCGGGGCGGAAATGTTCATCGGTCTCAAAGGATTGGGGGCCGCTCTTTCCATTGCCATTGCCCTTCCCCTTCACCGGCACCGGGACGATCTGCTCCCGGAAATAACCCGCCGCCACCGCATGCTGGGCACGCCGGTGACTCTCGACGGCCAGCGCATCCTGCGCTTCCCGGCTGATATCCCAGCGGGCGGCGACGTTCTCTGCGGTGACCCCCATATGGATCGCATGGAAGGGGTCTTGCAGTGCGCCCGCCATCATGTCCACCAGCCTGGCATCCCCCATCCGGATACCCCAGCGGCTGTCGAGGCTGGCCAGTGGCGCCCGGCTCATGTTCTCGGCGCCCCCGCCAATGGCGACTTCGCAATCACCCAGCAGGATTGCCTGGCTGGCCGTCACGATGGCCTGCAGGCCGGAACCGCACAGGCGGTTGACATTGAAGGCCGGCGTGCCTTCCCCGCATCCCCCTTCGATGGCCGCCACGCGCGACAGATACATATCCCGGGGCTCGGTATTGATGACATGGCCAAAGACCACCTGGCCGACGTCCCGGCCATCGACCTGGGCACGTCCCAGGGCATCACGCACGACCAGCGCGCCCAGGGTGGTCGGGGCGACATCTTTCAAGCCGCCACCAAAGCTGCCAATGGCGGTACGTACTGCGCTGACGACAACCACTTCACGAGACATGTTCTTTCCTTTGCATTAAGAATCGACATTCGGAACCAGGCAGCCCCAGCTCAGCCGGCCTGCTCCCGCCCCAGCGGGCGCAGCAGCTTGTCGTAGTCGTCCAGGCTGGGAAACGTCAGGGCCTCAAGCGCCTGCAGATCCGCCAGCCGGTCGCGATATTGCTGCAGCATCACGCTGCGCTCCGCATTGCTGACGTAGGGGACATGCCAGCCCACAAAGGGCGGCAGGACATCCATGCCGGTATAGGCCAGCGTGCCCTGATGCACGGGCTTGAGCATCTCCAGGAAATCGCCATGGATGCCGTCGCGCTGGAACATGTGCTCCTGCGCACCGATGGTGACGGCGCACATTGCCCGCTTGCCGCGCAAGCCGCCACGATCGTAGAAGCGCATCCCGCCATAGACCGCGCCCGATAGCAGTACCCGGTCGAACCAGCCCTTGAGGATCGCCGGCGGTGCGCACCAGAAGATGGGGAAATTGAGAATCAGGAGGTCGCACCACAAGAGCTTGTCGAGTTCGCGCCGGATGTCCGGCGCGATCGTCGCGGTTTCATGGGCGTGCCGTTGCTCCAGCGCGTACACCAGATAGTGCGGATTCTTGCGCCGTGAAAAGTCGACGGCGCTGGCAACGGGCTGGAAACCGTTCTCGTAGAGATCGGATATCTGCACCTCATGCCCCTGCGCCTCCAGAACCAGTTGGGCCTCCCGGCACAAGGCTGCGCAAAAGGATTGCGGCTCAGGATGTGCGTGGACGATCAGGATCTTCATGCTGGCCATGCCTCCTATTTTCCCCGTCGCTTGAGATAGGCGATGAGCGCATCACGCTCCTCCTTCGCGCGGATACCGCCGAAGGCCATGGCGGTCCCCGGGACGGTGGCCTGGGGATTGGAGAGGAAGGCAGAGAGGTGCTCGGCATCCCAGCGATAGTTTGCGGCCTTCATGGCGCCGCTGAATTCGAAACCCTTGACCGAGCCGGCGCGTCGCCCCAGCAGATTGTCCAGGCGCGGCCCGACCTTGTGTTCGCCGATGGCGTGGCAAGCCGAACACTTGGTCTCGAACACCTCCTTGCCCTGCTGGATGCGCTGCTCATCGGCGGCATGGGCCGTGGAAAGCACGGCCAGCGCCGCGCATACAAAAGCTGATTTGCGATACATGTGATTACCCCAGTTTTTTCTTGATACGTTGCGCCGCGCGGCTGCCGGCACCGATGGCGCCGTCGATGAAGCCCCGCCATCCCTCGCCATGGTCTCCCTGCCCGAACAGGATGTTCTGGCTATCCTGCTCGAAATGCCCGGCGTACTTGCCGTACCAGCCGGGCTTGTAAGCGGCCCATGTGCCACGGCTATAGGGATCCAGCGTCCATTCGTAGGCGAAGCACTCCTGCACCACTACATCGGGAAGATAGGTGCGCATGGCTTCCTGGACGGCGCGCTTGTCCTGCACATCCAGCTTCGATGGATCGGGAACGAAGGCGACATAGATCGAATGATCCTCGCCCTTGGCATAGGTGAAGGTCAGGCTGATGGCCTGGCTGGCATCGCCTATGCCCAGGGTCTTCCCGGGGCCGTCGTAACGTCCCTGCGTCTTGATGTAGACCTTGGAGCCGACGCCGGCATGTTTTTCCCGACCGGCCTGGACCAGCGCGGGATCCAGCGGTGGATGAAATTCGACATCCGGCACGACATTCATGGGCAGCGCCACCACCACGGTACGTGCCACGATGCGCTTGCCCTTGCCAGTGGTGACGATCACGCGATCACCCTTGTCCTCGACCTTGCGCACCGGCGTGGACAGCCGCAGCTCGGGCTTGCCGTCCTCCATCATGGCGTTGATCAGCGCGGCCGTGCCCTGCCTGAGCACGTAGCGTCCCATCGCATCATTGGTGGCGCCGAAGTTCCAGCCGGCCAGCGCCCAGCACCGTGCGGTCTCGTTGTAGCCGATGCGCCCGATGTCGCCATGGCCCATGGTGGCAAAGTAGCCTTCCAGCGCCACGCGCTGCATGGTCGACAGCTTCATCCCGGCGATACGGTCGCGCGCGCTGAGGCTGTCGCGCTCCAGCAAGGCAGGCCAGGTGTAGTGCGCGTCGTAGGGCCGCTCCCACATCTGGCGTGCCTCGGCGAAATACTGTTCGAAGGCTTCGCCCACGGCCATCATGTCGTCACCGCCGAGCACGGTGCGCTTGCCATCGGCGGCCAGCACGATGGTCTCTGCGCTCAGATCCAGGCCCTCCGGGGTCTCCGTGACGGCCAGACCGTAACGTTCCTTTTCGGCCCAGACATAGGGCTGGCTCCAGTGTATCCAGGCGCCTCCCAGTTCGATGTGGTGGCCGGCGAAGGTCGCACTGAAGGTACGCCCGCCCAGACGGTTGCGCGCTTCCAGCAGCAAGGTCTTGTAGCCGTTCTTGCGACTGTCGCGGGCTGCCGTCACGCCGGCAAAACCACCACCGATGACGACCACGTCGTAGTCGCATCCGGCCGATCTGGCCGCGATGGCAGCGTTGCCGGCAGCCGCGCCGGTGGCTGCCGTCATGCCGGCCACCCCCACGGCCCCGACGCCGGTGGCACGCAGGAAGCCGCGCCGGTTCATTCCGTTTTTTTGCTCATCCATGCTGAAGATCCTTCCCTGTTGTTACGCAATCGCCCTGAGCAGGCGCATCATGAATTCGATCGTCTTCCCGTAGGGCGGATGCAGCAGGCCGATGCCATTGATCCGGGACTGCAGGAACACCGGCTTTTCCTTGCTGAAGGCGCGGAACCCCCATTGGCCGTGATAGGCCCCCATCCCGCTGGCGCCCACGCCGCCAAAGGGCTGCGACTCCTGGCCGAAATGCCAAATGCAGTCGTTGACGGTTACGCCACCGGAGACGGTCTGCGTGAGCACGCGGTCGCGATGCCGGGTGTCGCGTCCATACCAGTACAGCGCCAGCGGCCGGTCGCGTGCATTGACGAAGGCGATAGCCTCATCAACCTCGCCGCCATAGCTCACCAGCGGCAAGATCGGCCCAAAGATCTCTTCCTGCATCACCCGCATGTCCGGGCGGACGTCAAGCAGCAGCGTCGGGGAGAACTTGCGACCGGCCTGCTCGCGCTCGGCGGCATCACGTCCGAACACCGGATACAGGGCGCGCGCGCCCTGTTCCACGGCATCGTCCACCAGCACGTCCAGGCGCGCGAAATGGCGTTGGTTGATGATGGCGGTGTAATCGGCATTGCCGGCCTGCTGCCCATACATGTCCTGCATGGCCCGCGCTATCTGCTCAGCCAGGGCGTCGCGCAGGTGAGCTGGCACCAGCACGTAGTCCGGCGCGATACAGGTCTGACCGGCATTGAGCAGCTTGCCGAAGGCGAGGCTGCGTGCGGCACTGGCAAGATCGGCGCTGGCATCGATGATGGCCGGCGACTTTCCGCCCAGCTCCAGCGTCACCGGGGTGAGATTGCGCGCTGCTGCCATCGCCACATGGCGACCGGTTGCGGTGGAGCCGGTAAAGACCAGATGATCGAACGGCAGGGACGAAAATGCCTGCGCCACCTCCATGCCGCCATTCACCACTGCCAGCTCATCCTGGCTGAAGTGGCGCGCCACCAGACGCTCCAGCAGCGCAGAAAAAATCGGAGTGTATTCCGACGGCTTGATCATCACGCGATTGCCGGCGGCGATGGCGGCAATCGTCGGCCCCATCGCCAGCTGGTAGGGATAGTTCCAGGGAGCGATCACTCCCACCAACCCCAGGGGCTGGCTCATCAGGCGATTGGTGCCAGGCAGGTAATGCAGCGCCGTGTGGACACGTCGGGTCTTCATCCAGCTGCGCAGGTGGCGGGCGGCATGGACGATGGCAGACTCGATCATCAGCAGGTCGGTCAGCCGCGTCTCATGCGGCGAGCGATGACCGAAATCCTCCGCGATCGCCGCCACCAGCTGATCGGTGTAGTGGGTGGTGATCTCGCCCAGGCGGCGCAGCCGGTCCAGGCGCAACTCGCAGCTGGGGTAAGGATCGGCGCGGTAGGCCTGGCGCTGCGCTTCCAGCAATGCGCTCATGGGTTCCAGCGCGGCCAGGTGGGTAGCTTGCTTATCCATTCAATATCCTTGTGTGCTGATGTGGCGTGTGGATCAGGCGGCCCAGGTGACGTAGTCGCGGCACAGGGCCCGCAGCTTGTTCTTTTGCACCTTGCCAGTGGCACCGAGCGGGATCTGTTCGACGAACAGCACATCGTCGGGTATCTGCCATTTCGCCACCTGTGCTTCATACAGGGCCAGCAGCTCGTCACGGCTCAGTTCGGCGCCGGGCTTGCGCATGACCACCAGCACCGGCCGCTCATCCCACTTCGGATGACGCACGCCGATGCAGGCCGCCATGGCCACCGCCGGATGCGCCATGGCGATGTTTTCCATCTCCACCGAGCTGATCCATTCGCCACCGGACTTGATGACGTCCTTGCTGCGATCGGTGATCTGCATGAAGCCGTCGCCATCGATGGTGGCGATATCACCGGTGGAAAACCAGCCATCCTCCAGCAAATCGCATGCCTTCTCGCTGTCGCCACCCGGGTAATACGCACGGATGACCCAGTGCCCCCTGACCTGCAGGTCACCACAGGCTTTGCCATCCCAGTGCAGCGCCTGGCCTGTCTCATCGATGATGCGCATGTCGATGCCGAACAGGGGATGCCCCTGTTTGAGACGCAAGCTGCGTTGTTGCGCCATGTCCAGCCCCAGCTGTGATGCCCTCAGGGTGGCGACCGCCCCCACCGGCGAGGTTTCGGTCATCCCCCAGGCATGGATCACTTCCACGCCGTGCTGGTCGACGAATTCGTTGTACATCGAGGGCGGTACGGCGGAGCCGCCGATGACGGTACGCCTCAGGGTCGAGAAGCGCCGCCCATGGTCCCGCAGATAGCCGAGCAGCATCTGCCAGACCGTGGGCACACCGGCGGCCAGCGTGACGCCTTCCTCCTCGATGAGCTGGTACACCGAGGCGCCATCCAGCAAGGGTCCCGGCAAGACCAGCTTGAAACCGACTGCGGCGGCCGCATAGATGAGGCCCCAGGCATTGACGTGGAACATCGGTACCACCGGCAACACCGTATCGCGCGCAGAGAGGCACAAGGCATCCGGCATCGCCACCGCAAAGGAGTGCAATACGGTGGAGCGATGGCTGTAGAGCACACCCTTGGGATCGCCCGAGGTGCCGCTGGTGTAGCACAGGCCGCAGGCGCTTTCTTCGTCCAGGCGCGGCCAGTGATACTGCGCCTCCTGCTCGCCGATCCAGGCTTCGTAGCTGATCAGGTTGCCGATCCCGGTGTCGGTTGGCAGCTTGTCGTGGTCACACAGGATCACCCAACGCTGCACGCTCGGGCAGTCCGACCAGATCGCCTGCACGATAGGCAGGAAACTCGATTCGAAGCAGAACACGCTGTCCTGTGCATGCTCGACGATCCAGCGGATCTGCTCGGACGTCAGGCGCGGATTGATCGTATGCAGTACCCGCCCGGAACCGGAAACGCCGAAATACAGTTCGACATGGCGATAGCCATTCCACGCCAGTGTCGCCACCCGCTCGCCGCGCAGCAGCTCCTCGCCATCGAGTGCCGCGGCCACCTGGCGGGCACGCCGGGCAGCGTCCCGGAAGGTATGGCGGTGGATGTCGCCCTCAACCCGGCGGCTGACGATCTCGACGTTGCCGTGGAATCGCTCAGCAAAAACGAGCAGGTCTGAAACCAGCAGCGGCTGGCTTTGCATAAGTCCGCGCATGTGATGTGTCCCCTTTTTTGAAGCGGAGCCTATCGTGGCTCCATCATCAAAGCATAGGGGTCACCGTGCGTTTCCGTTATCGATTTTGCGCAAGGATGCCGGCGCTGCCACCGGCTCAGGATGCGCGTGCCAAGGTATGGGAGGGCAGCTCGCCAAACTGCCGCTTGTAGTCGTTGGAGAACTGGCTGAAGTGCCAGAATCCCCAGCGCACGGCGATGTCATAGATGCGCTCGCCCTGGCGGGCAGTGAGCAGGGCACGTCGCACCCCATTCAAGCGGATGGCCCGGAGATAGGCCACCGGCGTGGTGCCGAGCACTTCCTGGAAGCAGTATTCCAGCTTGCGCCGGCTGGCACCGACCTGATTGCAGACCTCCAGGATGGACATCGGTGTGTCCAGGTTCGCCAGCATCTGCTCGCGCGCACGGTCCACCAGACGCTTGCGCAACAGGGCGTTGCGTTCCTCCGGCAAGCTGGTCGCGGCCGTCAGGGCATCGACCAGTTCCAGGAGGAAGTAGTCTTCCATCAGACGGCGGGCATCCTCTCGCACCAGGGCCTCCGGTGCCACGCCCAGGTTGCCGTGCACCATCGCCAGCAACTGCCGCAACGAACGCTCGGAAGCCTCCGACAACTGGATCACCGAGGTCTTGCCACTGCTACAGGCCGTCATGGTTGATCCGGTCCGCAACAGGAAATCCCCGATCACCGCCGCGTCCGCCACCATGAATCCGAGTTCGCTATCGGGCGCCGTGCACAACTCGATCTGCGCATCACAGGAGACCCCCACGCGTCCCCCGGACACGCGCATGCCATTCATCCACACGGGATTGTCCGCAGACAGTGCCAGGCCGACACCGATCGTTCCCGCCGGCAGCAGGCCGCTTTGCTCGGTGCTGCGCGTGATGTGCTCGCGAAACACCCTTACCCTGGGCATCATCAGTTCGGCCATCCGGGCGTGGAAGCTGCCCCCGCTCAGTTGTTCATAGCGCCAGTGGAACTGCCCCAGATGCTCGGTATGCTGCTCCACGTCGTCGCTTTGTACGGCACGCCACCATTCGTGATCCATGACAGTCTGTCCTTTTCCCCGGAGCAGGTGGGCGATACGAAGCTTGCGCAATGCCCCCCTTCGATACCATCCCCTCCGGCCGTGCGATCCGCACAGTCTTACACAACGCCAGCCTGGGCTCAACGGGAAATTGCCGCCCTACCCGACCCGATCTGCTGGGTGCTGGCGCCCTGCGCCCCGAACACCACCAGATCCCCTGCACTGCTGGCCGCCACGGCCGCCAGTGCCTGGCGATCGGGCCGTACCTGGACCGTGAAGTCCAGCGAGGTCGGAGCAGACACCGTCACTACACCACCATTGCCCACCAGCACGACGCGTCCGTCGTCCAGTTGGGTGGCGCCCGTCAGGGCTTCGCGGGTGCCACCGTCGAGGCTTTGCCAGCTCTCTCCATCATCCTGGCTGAGCACGATGCGGCCACTCATCCCGTACATCAGCAAGCGGCCATCGTGCAATACCAACGCGCCCCAGAGCGACCCGGTGGCTGGCGTCTTCACGCGTGCCCAGTGCTTGCCGTCATCGACCGAACGGAACACCGCACCACCTTCGGCAGCCACCATCAGGCTGCCCTTGCGGGTGAGCAGGATCGCATTGAGATGCAGGTCGGCATCGGCCCCCTGGCCAATCTGTAGCGCTGTCCAGGTGTCGCCGCCATCACGCGTCTGTAGCGCCTTGCCATAGGCACCGACGACGATCACCCGCGTCTTGTCCACGCAGGCCACCGACAACAGCACGGCGCCCTGCCCCATGCGCTGGCGCAACTGCCAGGTCTCTCCACCATCGGCGCTGGAGAGGATGACGCCGCCGTAACCGACCGCCCAGCCATGTTGCGCGTCGGTAAAACAGGCCGCGTTGAGCAAGCCGTCATAGGGCACCTGCCGTGCCTGCTTCCAGGTGCGGCCATCGGCGCTGGAGATCACCACGCCTTCGTCGCCCAGCGCCACCAGCCGACTGCCGGCCCGTGTCACGGCAACCAGCGGCGCCCTGCTTGCCAGCGGTGCCACCACGGCGACGGCCGGCATGCTCTCTGCGGCCCCGGCGCCTCCCATCTGCAGCAAAGCCGCCAGCAACAACCCTATCCATCTGAACAGTTTCATGTGTCATCCTAGTGTGTAACCAATGGCGCCCGTACCGCGCCCCTGCGGGGAAAGACCAGTTCCAGCACCACCGCCAGCGATGGCAACAGGGTGATGGCCATCACCATGTTCACCATGAACATGGTGGCCAGCAACATCCCCATGTCGGCCTGGAACTTCAATGGCGAGAAAGACCAGGTCGCCACGCCGATCGACAACGTCAGTGCCGTGAAGATGGTGGCAATGCCGACTTCGCGCAGGGCTTTCTGCAGGGCCTCGACCATCACCAGTCCGTTGGCCAGATGGGTCTGCAAGCGGTTGTAGATGTAGAAGGCGTAATCCACGCCGATCCCGACGGCCAGCACCATCACCGGCAGCGTCGCCACCGTGAGGCCAATGTCGAGCACCTTCATGAACCAGTAACCGAGGAAGGTCGCCAGCGTCAGCGGCATACAGCACGCCACCGTGGCGCGCCAGTCGCGGTACACCAGCAGCACCAGGGCGATGATGGTCAGGTAGACGTAGAGCATCATGGGCCATTCGGCATGCTCGACCACGTCATTGGTCGCGGCCTGTACGCCCGCATTGCCACTGGCCATGCGCACCGACACCCCCAGGAGCGGATTGGCGAGACGAAACGCCTCGACTGCCGCCACCACCTGCTTGAGCGTGGCCGCCTTGTGATCGACCAGATAGAGATTGACGGGCAGTACCGTGCACTCCGGGTTGTAGAGCCGCAATGCATCCGGCACCTGGCGCACTGCCTCCGCCAGGCTCGACTCATCCTGCGGCAGCGCGGCCCAGCGCGGATTGCCCTCGTTCACGCCCGACGCGGCCAGCTTGGTCAACACCGGCAGCGACTGCACCGAGAGGACGCCGGGCACATTGGCCAGCGTCCAGCTCAGGCGATCCACATAGCGCATCAGGTCATTGCGGTAACAGCCATCCCTGGGCGTTTCCACCACGACCGTGAACACGTCCAGTCCCAGCCCGAAATGGGAAACGATGCTTTCCACATCCCGGTTATAGCGCGCATCGTCGCGCAGCTCCGGGGCACCGGGCAACACATGGCCGATGTGCCTTCCCTGGCTCTGCCAGATCGCCACCCCGAACAGGGATACTCCCACGACCAGGGTCACGACCGCGTTACGGGTGCGCGCGATCCGGCCCAGCCAGCTCATCAGGCGATCCCGCCTGGACTGCAATTGCGCCACGCGCCGTACATAGCGCGGATCGAAGCGGCAGTAGCTGGCCAGCAGAGGTAGCATCACCAGGTTGGTGATGATCTTGTAGGCCACCCCCACCGACGCGGTCACGGCCAGTTCGCGGATCATGGGAATGGGCACCATCACCAGCGTGGCAAATCCGACGAAGGCCGTCACCAGCGACAAGGTACCGGGCACCAGCAGGCCACTGAAACTGCGCCGCGCGGCCAGTGGTGCATCGGCGCCCTGGCACACTTCCTTGGAGATGGTATTGACCTGCTGCACTCCGTGCGACACGCCGATGGCAAACACCAGGAAAGGCACCAGCACCGCCAGCGGGTCCAGGCCGAAGCCCAGCAAGGTGATGGTGCCGAACTGCCAGACCACCGATACCAGCGAGCACACCAGTGGCAACACCGTCAGCACCAGCGAGCGCGTGTACCAGTACACCGCCAGGGCCGTCAGCACGAACGCCAGGGCGAAGAACTTCACAACGCTGAGTGCGCCCTGGCCGATATCGCCCATCTGCTTGGCAAAGCCGATGATCTGCACGTCGTAGTCGGCGTCGGAGAACCGGTCGCGCAACTGCGTCTCCAGCTTGCTGCTGAAGGCCAGCGTATCGAGCGGCTGGCCGGTGGCCGGATCGGGATCGGCCAGCTCCGCCACCACCATCGCACCGGATCCGTCATTGGCAACCAGGCTGCCGATGAAGCCACCGGCGATGGTACGTTCGCGGATGCCATCGACTGCCGCCTGGTCCAGCGTCTTCACCGTCACATCACCGCCGATGACGTCCTCGGCCTTCATGCCGTCTTCGGTGATCTGTACCGTCCGCGTATTGGGCGTCCAGAGCGACGTGACCGTCCGGCGGTCGACGCCGGGCATGAAGAAGAGCGCCTGCGTGAGATCGTAGAGACGCGTCAGCGATGGCACGTCCCAGATGTCACCGCGCTTCCGGTGCAGGACCACCACAATCCGGTTGGCCCCGAACAGGACGTCACGATACTGGTTGAAGGTCTTGATGAACGCATGCTGCTGCGGCAATTGCTTGTCGAAGCCGGCCGACATCGTCAGCCGTGCGGCGAAGACGCCCATGACCATCGTGAGGGCCGCCAGCAGCAGCAATACCGGCAGGCGATGCGAGAACAGCCATCGCTGCAAACGGTTGACGAGGGAAATCAACATGTCATGTCCCCCCGATCAAAAGGAATAGGAAATGCTGGCCGCCACAAAACCCCGATCACGCATGAGGTTGTTGTCGCCGCCGCCGGCATAGCGTACCCATTGCAGGTTGCCGCGCCACTTGTCCCGGTAGTTGGCCGACAAGGACAGCGACAGCGAATTGGAGCCTTCGATAAACGGCGTCGCATTCGGACTGGTCCCCTTGACGCTCTGGAACCAGTCGATTTGCGGTGTCAGGGTGATGCCGCTGTCGAGCACGTTCGGATAGTTGAATCCGGCCTCGACCACGTAACCCCAGGAAAAGCGTGACGGCAGCGAATAATTGGGCAGGAAGTAAGGAGTCGCGCCGCTGGTATCCAGGCGCGGATACCAGGTACCCGCCATCTCGCCCAGCAGGAAGCCATCCGATGCGCCCATGGCCTTGACCAGGCTGCCCAGGGGATCATTGCGCGAATACGTGTAGAAGCCGGTGAGGTGCGCCTGCCACTTGCGTTCATTCACGTAACCCGGCTGGAAGCCAACGTCATAGACGCTGTTGGGATCAAAGATGCCGCTGGCGCCCTTGGAACCATACGGCACCGTCGGGTCGATCGCCACCCCATCACGGGGCCGGTAGCTCAGCTCTGCCCCCACTGCCACCGGGCCCACCTTGGTGTTCATCGATGCACCAAACAGGCTGCGGTCTTCGCCATAGTTCCAGGAGTAGGAGGTGACCACGCCCGGAGTGCCGTTGCTGGTGTAGCCGATGAAGGGGATCTTGTCGTGATATCGCTGGTAGTAGAGGGCGAATTCGCTGTCGATGTCGGGCGCATTGAAACGCAACGCGAAACCGAATTGCCCACTGTTCCTGGGCTTGTTTTCGCCCGCGAATGGCACCGCCAGGCCGGCGGCCACCATGCTGGCATCGCTCAGGCCGGAGGTGGCCGGATCGCCGCACTTCCCGGTGGGTGTCGTGGCCTGGCAGGTACCGGCGCCATTGAAATCATTGACCACCGAGCTCGGATAATAACCGGGACGGTTACCCTTGCCGAGCACGTTGTAGGTCGAGAAGAAGGTACCGACGCTATCGAAACGGTAGGAATTCCAGCGTAACTGGTAGTAGCCCTCGACGCTAATGTTCTCATTGAGTGCCACATTGAACGAGGCCATCGGCGCCGGAATGAAGATTTCCTTAAGCTGGGTGCCGGGGGTATGGAACTTCTGCATGTCGATCGCGTTGATCTGGTTGACGCCGCCGGGAATGAAGATGTCCTCGCCCCAGCTGATGACCTGGTTGCCCACCTTCACCTTGGCGGGCTGCCCATTGAGATCGAATCTCTTGGAGACCCACAGGTCCAGCAGGTCGATACGTGAGCTGGCGTAGTCCTTTGACTCTTGCGAGAGCGCCTCGCTGCGGGTATCGGAGACACGCGAATCGCCAAACCAGGTAAAGCGGCCCAGCGCGCTCCAGCCATTGTCGGTCTTCAGGCTCAGCTCGTGCGTCCCCTTCAATACCATGGACGTGATGTCGCCTTTCTTGTAGTTCAGTCCGCCACCATCGAAATTGGAGTAGTTGAAGTCGGCATTGGCATAGCCAGTACCGCTGGCAAGGTTGTAACGGCTGGACAGCGCATTGCTGGTGCCGCGATTGCAGCCGCCGTGATCATTGCCGACTACCGAACAATCCGATGACTGGGTACGCATGGTCATGCCATACGACACGGTGGAGTCAAAGCTGCCGCTCCAGCCCGCGTCAGCATCGCCGAACTGGACGGCGTGAGCCGACAGGCTCATGGTGGACAGGGCGGCCGCGGCCGCGACCGCCAGCGTCGACGCGGGTCGTGCCAGCGCACGGGTATCGTTGTGCTTCATCGCCGCCTCCTCAACGTTCGCCACGGCGGCGCAGTTCATCGGCGGTAAACTGGCTATCCTTGACCCGGCCTTCCTTGCCGGCGGTCAGGTCCAGCATCTCGTTGCCGGCGGTAAAGCCATCCACCACATAGCGATTGGCGACCAGGTCATACATCGCGTATTCCAGGCCGGTACATGCCTGGATGTCGGGTGCGGCCCAGATACTGCCTTCCTGCACGCGCCACAGGCTGCCCTTGGCGTCATACATGTCCACGTGCAGCAGCGCCCAGCTATCTTCATCGATATAGAACTTGCGCCGCGCGAAGGAGTGGCGCTTGTCCGACTTGACCGTGGCCTCGACCACCCAGGCACGGTGGAGCTCATAGCGCATGGCATCGCGATTGACATAGCTGGGCCCGATGAGGTCCTTGAACTTCCGGCTCTTGTCGATCAGCTTGTAGCTGTTATAGGGCAGGTAGATCTCCTGCTTGCCCAGCAGCTTGAAGTCGTAGCGGTCCAGCGCCCCCGTGAACATGTTGATCTGGTCCACGAAATACAGGTTGTCCGAGCCGGCGATGGGATTGTCATAGGCAAACGAAGGGGCGCGCCGCACCCGGCGCTGGCCGGGGAAATAGATCCAGGCATCCTGCGGCTTGTCGAGGAAGGAGTGGATCAGGTACATCTCACCGGCCCGCGAGGAAGGCGACAGCACCTCGTACATCAGCTTGGCTTCGATGTTGCCGGTATCGGCCGGGCCATTCACCTTGGGATTGTTGAACGGGTACAACTCGCTGGCCCGTTGCTTGAATTCGCTGATGCCGCCGCCCTTCTCCGGCATCAGCAGCGAG
This sequence comes from Herbaspirillum sp. NPDC087042, assembly GCF_044745245.1. Lineage (NCBI taxonomy): Bacteria > Pseudomonadati > Pseudomonadota > Betaproteobacteria > Burkholderiales > Oxalobacteraceae > Herbaspirillum > Herbaspirillum sp. NPDC087042. The sequence goes on from NZ_JBIUZW010000001.1 coordinate 806,492, forward strand.
ATGTCGACCTGCCGCCCTTCACCCAGGTAGCGCAACTTGTAGTTCCACATCACCTCGATGCCATTGCTCGGCACGGGGAAGGGAATGCTGGCACCGGCCACCTGTTCCAGTTTCCAGCCATCGCTGCCGATGCGGGCGCTGCCGGCGTATTTCCGCGTGCGTTCGGCCACCACGTCAGGGAAGGTGCAGCTGCGGCGGGTCGGATAGACATCAAGCCGATAGCCCTTGTAGGCCTTGATCAATGCCACCTGGCCCTCGGGCAGCTTGTCGGCATACTTGTCGACGTTGCCGGCATCGATGGAAAACAGCGGCTTGTCTTCCTTGAACGGATCAAGATGTCCCGGCTTCCATCCGGCCGGCGCCTTGCTCAGGCCGCCGCTCCAGGCTGGAATGCTGCCATCCTTGCTGGCCGCCTTCTCCGCCCCGAAGGGTGTCAGGTCCGCACCCAGCCGGGCTGCATCGCTGGTCCCCGCCGCACCGGCACCACCGGCCACCCCGGCCGACAACACCGCTGCGAGTGTCCCTATGCCGATGCACAGGGTTCTTGGCGTCAATTTTTTATGGTTCAACATCCAGGTCTCCTCATTTTTGAGTTGTAGTGGCTCAAAAATAAGGATCCCGGCCCTCCCGGCGTTATCGAAAATGCGCAAACTTCAAACTTGCGCATTCTCGATAATCCCTTGCGCAACGTTCATCCTAAGCTGCATCCCATTCGAATCTGCTCCCTGGTGCGCACCGGAGGCAGCAAACCAAACGGAGGATGACATGCAGGCCAACACCCGATTCTTTGCCAAGCGGCGCTTCCTGAAGGCCACCCTGCTGGGCCTGGGCGGCACCGCCGCCGTGGCCGCCGGCGGCGTCGGCTATCTCACCCTGGGCAAGCGCTACCGGGAGCAATACGGCAAGCTGCTGGTTCTGGACGGCCACCTGGCCGACATCGTGCACGCCCTGGCCGAGGCCAGTGTTCCCAGGGGCCCGCTGTTCCCCAGCATCGTCGAGGCCGAGATCGTGACCCGCTTCGACGAGGAATTGTTCTTCGTCAGCGACGGCATCAGCAGCGATTTCAGGACGGCCTTCTACCTGCTGGAATTCCTGCCGCTGGCCAAGGGCCGGCTGTCGCGTTTTTCCCGGCTGACACTGGAGGAGCGACGAGCGTTCCTCAGCGAGGCCTGCGACACCACCGACGACACCGTGCGTGCCGTCCTCTACAACCTTCCGGCCGTCATGCGCTGGTACTACTACGGCCATCCCTCCGCCTGGAAGGCCATTGGCTATGACGGGCCCTTCATGGGCCTGCCGGAAAAACGCAGCGAGCAACGCCTGCTGTACGCACAACTGGTTGGCAGAACGCCACGCGCATGAACAAGGACAACACCATGGCGACCCGCAACACTCCCTACGTACATACCGACTACGACAACCTGGACACCATCACCGCGGAGGTCTGCGTGATCGGCTCCGGCTGTGGCGGCGCCACGCTGGCCTACAAGCTGGCCGAGGCCGGCATCGATACCGTGGTCATCGAGAAAGGCGGCTACTACCCGTCATCGAGCTTCGATAATCGTGAATTGAACCAGGCCGGCAAGGTCGACGCCGAGCGTAGCCTGACCACCTCCAACGATGGCTCCACCTTCCTGACCTATGGCGAAGTGGTAGGCGGGACCTCCGTACACTACTGGGCCGACAGCTACCGCACGCCGCAAGACCGGCTCGACCTGTGGCACGAGCAATACGGCATGACCGGACACGGCATGGACCGACTGGCCCCGGTCTTCGCCGACATCGAGCGCCGCCTGCACATCGCCGAAATGCCGCCGTCCTACTACAACCGGATGAATGAACTGTTCCGCGATGCAGTGCATGCCCTGGGCTGGGAAGCTGCGCCGGTCAAACAGGCCCGCTATGGCTGTGCCGGGTCGGGCCACTGCATGCAAGGCTGTGCCATCGGCGCCAAGCAAAGCCAGCTGGTCACCAGCCTGCCGGCCGCGATGGCGCTGGGAGCCCGTATCTATGCCGATCTCCAGGCCGACGAGTTTTCCTACGAGGGCAATCGTGTGGCGCAATTGAGTGCCAGCGTGATCGATCGTCGCCGCAACCGCCCCAGCGGCAAGAAGATCGTCATCAAGGCCAGGCAGTTTGTCGTCGCCGCAGGCGGATTCAACACGCCCGGCTTCATGCTCGCGCAAGCCCGGTTGCGCGACTCGCTGCCGGCGCTGGGCAAGCACTTCGGCATGAACCCGACCGTCTTCGCCCATGGCATGTTCAAGGAACCGATCATCCTGTGGCGCAAGCCACCGGCCTGCTTTGGCGTGGAAGGTTTCCGCCGCGCCCGCTACGACGCCAATGGCAACTATGTGGAAGGCGGCTACCTGCTGGTCCCCGACCAGATCCAGCCGGGCCTGATGAGTTATTCGGTCAGCGGTTTCGACGACGGTGCCGCCGACTGGATGGCCAATCTCCGGCATGTGGGCGGCGCCACCGGCTGGATCGACGACCACCCCGACGAGCTCGGCGAAATCCGCGTCGATCGCCACGGCAAGCGCGAGCTGATCTACCCGTACGGTCCGACCACGCAAAAGATGTTGCGCGACCTGCTCAAGAAAATCGCCATCGTCAACTTCAAGGCCGGCGCCACCAAGGTCATGCTGGCGGACCTGCGACGCACCGAACTGAGCTCGGTGGACCAGATCGACCTGATCGACAGGATCGAGATCAAGCCAGGATCCCTGTTCATCGCGGCGCCTCACCCCTTCGGCGGCTGTCGCATGGGCCAGGACGCCAGAACCTCGGTCACCGATTCCAGCCATCGGGTGCACGGCCTGGACAATCTCTTCGTGGCCGATCCATCGGTGTTCCCGACGGGTCCCTCGGTGGATCCCAGCGTGACCATCATGGCATTCAGCTATGTCGCGGCCGCGCACGTCGCCGACGCCCTCGGCAAGAAATTGGCGCCGCTGCCCGCCTGAACAGGGCCAGCGGCATTGCCTCAGGAATGTTTACTGTCTCCGGCGTGTAAACTGTCTTTGTCCTCGCGGATGCAAGCCATCTGCGAGGATTTTTTTTATCAGGAATGCAGTTGGCACTTGCGTGCCTGCCTCACCAAGCTTTCATCCCCGCCCAGACGAATCTAGTGATATAACAGCGACCCTCCTGCACAAACCTTCAGTTTTGCGCAGGAATCCCTGTTTAACAAACCATCAGATTCCGGATGATCAAACGTCTTATCGCAACACTCGCCCTCGCAAGTGGCACCCTCTCCCCCGCCATCCCCGCCTTCGCCGTTGATTTCTCGCAGTGCCAGCAGTTCTTCGCAGGCGGCGTACCACCCTCGGTACCCGCGTTGCAGGCCCGTGGTCCGCGCGCCCTGTGCTTTGACGCCTTCGCCGTCATGTACTCCGGCACCAGCAAGACCCCGGTGTACGTGGCCGAGCGCCTCAATCGCGCCCAGTTGATCGACGCCAAGGATGAAGAACGCACCAACCGCTTCTACGAAGAAGCCCGCCTGCCCTCGGCCGACCGCTCCCACCTGAATGACTACAAGGGCAGCGGTTTCGATCGCGGCCACATGGCGCCCGCCGCCGACATGCCCACGGCCCAGGCCATGGCGCAGTCCTTCTCGCTGGCCAACATGGTGCCCCAGGCACCGGTGAACAACCGCAAGTCGTGGGCCGGCATCGAAAAGGCCACCCGCAAATACGCCATGCGTGCCGATGGCGATGTCTACGTGATCTCCGGCCCGGTGTTCGACACCCGTCCATCGACCATCGGCGCGGGCAACGTCGCCGTGCCGGCGCATCTCTTCAAGCTGGTCTACGACGCCACCTCGCATCGCGCCTGGGCGCACTGGATCGACAATACCGATGAAGCGCGCGCGGGCAAGCCGATTACCTATGCGGAGCTGGTGCAGCGTACGGGGATCCAGTTCTTGCCCAATATGGAGATTCGCAACTAACTGATCCCGGATTCCCACGACCGCAAGGTCGTGGTTCTCATGCGAGCAGCCGGGGACCCATCGGCCAGCAAAACAAAATGACCATATGGAACAAAATATTTCCCAAAAAACGCAAAATAACCACAAATAAAAAATAAAAACCTACCGTATAGCCGTTTCTCTGTACTATCCGAGCAATGAAATGACCGAATAGAAAAACAAAACTACCGAACAGTCATTTCTCCGTGTGCTTTGCCCTGCAACCCACTCTCGGAGATCCCTCATGTACGACATTGCCATCATCGGTGCAGGCGTAGTCGGCTGTGCCGTGGCACGCCGCTTCGCTCTGGCAGGCGCCAGACTGATCGTGATCGAAAAAGGCGCCGACATCCTCAGCGGCGCCTCCAAGGCCAACAGCGCCATCCTCCATACCGGCTTCGACGCGCCGCCCGGCAGCCTCGAATGGCAACTTGTCCAGGCTGGCCGCGCTGAATATCTCACCCTCCACGACAGCCTGAACCTGCCCCTGATCAAGACCGGTGCCCTGGTCTGCGCCTGGGACGCGCACCAGGCCGCCAGGCTGGAGCAGATTGTGCAGGATGGCCGGACCAATGGCGTGCACGACCTGTCCCTGCTGAGCGGCACACAAGCTCGGCAACGCCATCCGGCCCTGTCGTCGCGCCTGGTGGCCGCGGTGGAAATCGCTGGCGAACATGTCATCGATCCCTGGTCGGCGCCACTGGCCTACATCACACAAGCGATCCAACTGGGCAGCACGGTCATGCGCAATACCGAGCTGCTTGCAGGTACCTTCGATGGCCATGCCTGGCATCTCCAGACCAGCCATGCCGCCGTCACCGCCCGCTCGGTCATCAATGCTGCCGGTCTCTTCGGCGACGAAGTCGATCGCCGCCTGGGCCTGCCAGTGGCGTTCCGGATCAAGCCTCGCAAAGGCCAGTTCGTGGTGCTGGACAAGGCTGCTGCGCGCCACGTTCAGACCATCCTGCTGCCTGTACCCACCGAGATCACCAAGGGCATCGTGGTTTGCCCCACTGCGTTCGGCAATGTGCTGGTCGGCCCCACCGCCGAGGAACAGGATGACCGCATCCGCGCCACCGTCGAACATGACACCCTGGAGAGTCTGCTGCACAAGGGCGCTGAGATCGTGCCGGCGCTGGCTGGCATTCCGGTCACGGCGGTGTATGCGGGTCTGCGCCCTGCGACCGAGGAGAAAGCTTATCGCGTCTTTTCGCGACCACAGCGGCGCGCCATCACCCTGGGTGGCATCCGCTCGACCGGCTTGAGTTCGGCGCTTGGCCTGGCCCAGCATGCACTGGCACTGCACACCCAATTCGAACAGGGCAGTTTCGCCCCGTCCCGTGAAGCCCCCATGCTGCGCCTGCCCAATCTGGCCGAATCGCGGGAGCGTGACTGGCAGCGGCCACACCATGGCGAGATTGTTTGCCACTGCGAACTGGTGACTCGGCGCGAAATCGAAGCGGCCCTGTGCAGCCCGCTGCCGCCAGGTGACTTCGGCGGCCTGCGCCGGCGTACCCGCGCAGGCATGGGCCGCTGCCAGGGTTTCCATTGCCAGGCCTCCCTGGCCGCCATGACACGTGGCAGGCTGGCAGAGGACCTGGCGATTGGCAATGGGGAATCCGCATGAGTGCACCGGATTTCGATGTCCTCATTATCGGCGGCGGTCCCGCTGGCGTGGCAGCGGCCATTGAACTGCGCCGCCTCGGCGTGGACAAGGTCGGCCTGCTGGAGCGCGAACCCGTACTGGGGGGCGCCACCCGGCATTGCAGCCACTCCCCGTTTGGCATGCGCCACTACCAACGCATCTTCATCGGCGCGTCCTATGGACGCAGGCTACAGGCCGATGCAAGTGCCGCCGGGGTGGACATCCGTATCCGCCATTCCATCGTCAGCCTCGAAGACCGGGCATCGGTACTGGTGAGTTCGCCGGAGGGCGTGCAAACCCTGAGCGCACGCCGTATCGTCACCGCCACCGGCGCCCGCGAAATACCGCGCTCGGCGCGCCTGATCTCGGGCGAGCGCCCCATTGGCGTGTTGACCACCGGCGCGCTACAGGCCTATGTCGCCTTCCATGGACTCATGCCATTCCGGCGCCCGGTGATTGTGGGCTCCGAACTGGTATCGATGTCGGCGCTGCTGACCTGCCTCGCCCATGGTGCCAGGCCGGTCGCCATGCTGGAGTCACGCTCCCATGCGACGGTGCGCGCCCCCTATTCGTGGTTGCCGCATCTGACGGGCGTTGAATTCCATCGCAACGCTACCGTGGTCGACATCTGGGGCGATGGCCGGGTCGAGGGCATATCGTTCAAGACAGGGGGCAGCGTGCGCAAACTGGCCTGCGACGGCCTGCTGCTGTCCGGCCAGTTCACCCCTGAATCGGCCCTGCTGCTGCAGTCTGAAATGGGCGTTGCTCCCGGCAGTGCCGGCCCGGCCATCGACCAGGATGGCCGCCTGCGCAATCCCCTGCATTTCGCCGCCGGCAACGTGCTGCGTGGGGTGGAAACGGCAGGCTGGGCCTTCCGTGAAGGCCAGGCCGTGGGGCGTGCTGTGGCCGGGGATCTGCTGGCCGGCCCGCTCGAACAGGTACCGGTCGAGGTCAGCTTCGTCGCGCCCATCAAGCTGGTCGTCCCGACACTGATCCGCAAGAGTGTTCTCTCCTGCAGCGCCTTCGGCGACTTCCAGCTCCGCGTCAGTCACCGCGTCCGAGGCGAAATCCAGCTTCTGCTCGACGGCCACGTGGTGTGGCGCAAGCACGCCGTGTGGATGCCCGAGCGCCGCATCCTGGTCCCCATCCCAAGAGAGGCTGAACAAGCCCGAAGCATCGCATTCCATTTCAAGGAGACACGATAATGCGCATCGCCGCCATTGATCAGGGCACCACCTCCACCCGCTGCCTCGTCGTCGATTCCGACGGTAGCTGGTCCATCGCCGGTTCTCGCAGACATGCACATTTCCATCCCCAGCCCGGATGGGTCGAGCACGATCCCGAGGAACTGCTGCACAACATCCAGGCCGTCTTGGAGAGCGCCGGCCAGGTCGACACCATCGCCCTGTGCAACCAGGGTGAAAGCTGCCTGGCATGGGACGCCGACACGGGCCATACACTCTCGCCCGTCATCGTCTGGCAAGATGCCCGCACGGCAGACGCGCTTGCCAGGCTGGGAGAAGAGGACGCCCGACGTTCACGGCAGATCACCGGCTTGCCGCTGGATCCTTACTTCTCCGCCAGTAAGCTGGCCTGGCTGATCCGGCACCTGCCGCCCGTTGCCACCGCGCTCGGACAGGGTCGTCTGCGACTGGGCACCACCGACGCTTTCTTCCTGGATCGCCTGTGCGGTCGCTTCTGTACCGACTGGGCCACGGCATCGCGTACCGGTCTGTTCGATCTCGAACGAGGGCAATGGAGCCAGGAGATGTGTGAGCTGCATGGCGTTCCCATCCAGTGCCTGCCGGAAATCAGTGATGTCGATGCCGGCTTTGGCGAGATCAACGGCGTTCCCCTCAAGGTCTCCATCGTGGACCAGCAAGCGGCGCTGCACGGCCACCAATGCCGCCACAGCGGTGACAGCAAGATCACCTTCGGCACCGGCGCTTTCTTCCTGGCGATAACGGGCCAGGAGCGCACCAGGCCGCGCGATCTCTTGCCCACCATCGCCTGGAAGAAGCATGACGAACCTGCCTGCCACGCCCTGGAAGGCGGCGTCTACGACGCCGGCGCGGCATTGGAGTGGGCCCGGCGCATTGGCCTGTTTTCGGCGATGGAGGAGCTGGACCATTTCGACGGTCCGACTGCGCTGAGTCGCGGGATCGTCTTCGTACCCGCCCTCTCCGGGCTGGCCGCGCCCTATTGGGACCGCGATGCAGTACCCCTCTTCATCGGCATGGATCACGCCACCGACCGCCGCGACATGGTGCGTGCGGTACTGGAAGGCATCGCCATGCTGACCGCACGCCTGGTGGATGCAGCAGCGCAGGAGATGACATTGGGCAGCAGCATCTCCATCGACGGCGGCCTCTCGCAGAGCGGCTATTTCGCGCGCTTGCTGGCCTCGGCCTGCCAGAAGAGCATCGTCGTCTCTTCCATGTACGAGCTCAGTGCGCTGGGCCTGGCCGGCCTGTGCGGCATGGACGTCACCGCCATGCGCGGCGAGAGTCGCACCTACCGACCAGACAGCATGGTCAACGCCGACGACCACCAGCTCTTCGCCGAGGCCGTTCGCCGCGCCGGTGGCTGGCGCGCGGCGCAACGCTAACTGGCGTCATTCGCAGGCAGCCACGCTTCCCGGCCAGCGCCAGAATCGACCGGTCCCACTTTGAGAAAACCAACAACATCAGGAGCACACCGTGAGACAAGCAGATACACCGCGGCAGAACGCCGCCAGCAATACCCTGGAACGGGACATCACGCCATTCCAGTCCTTCGCCGTGGCCTTCGGGTTCGTGTCGATCGCCACTGGCATCTTCTCTGCCTACGGCGCCATGCTGGGCACGTCCGGGCCCATGGGCATCTGGACCTGGCCGCTCGCCGTGGTCGGGCAATTGATGGTGGCACTGGTGCTGGGCTCGCTGGCGGCGCGCATCCCGGTGACGGGCTATGTCTACCAGTGGGCCTCGCGACTGACCCATCCGGTCTTCGGGTGGGTCATGGGCTGGATCAGTTTCACTTTCCTGGCCATCGTCCTATGCGCGGTGGACTACACCATTGCCTCGGCTGTCCTGCCGGTCTTGCTGGGCTATCCAGGTTCGGCCAACAGTGCCTGGCTGATCACGGCCGCCGTGATCCTGGCACAGGCGATCATGATCGCCGGCTCCACCCGCTTCACACAGAAGTTCAATTCCTTTGCCGTGATGGTACAGCTGGTCGGCATGATTGGCCTGATCGTGCTGCTCTTTGCCGTGGGCCACTACCAGGGGCTAATGGACTACGCGCTGCTGTTCGACACCGGCAAGCTGCCCAGCGAGGGCTACTTCTCGCCAGGCAGCCTGGGCACCGTCGGTCCCTGGGCAATGGGAACGCTGATGGGCGCCTTCACCATCGTCGGCTTCGAGTCGGCCGCCAACCTGGCCGAGGAAACCCGTGATCCGGCACGCGTGATACCGCGCGCCATGTGGCATGCCGTATTGAGCCTGGGCATCATCGGCATGCTGTTCCTGGTGGCCGTCACAGCCCTGCTGGGCGATGTACAGACAGCGGACTCCGCCACGCCGATTGCCGACGTCATCACGCGAGTGCTGGGCGGCTATGTCGGCAAATTCCTGCTGGTGATGGTGGTGATCTCGATCTACTCGTGCGGCCTGGTGATCCTCCTGAGCGGCACCCGCCTGGTCTGGGCAATGTCACGCGATGAGCGCTTCCCGGGCTGGAAGGCGCTGCGCCAGATCAACCCGCGCCTGCATACGCCGCTCAATGCGACCCTCTTCATGACCCTGGTGGCGCAAGCCATCCTGGCAGCCTTCTCCGGCGACACCGATGCGCTCTTCACGCTGTTCTCCGCAGCCACCCTGCTACCGGCCATCATCTATGCCGTGTGCGTGCTGATGTTTGCCTTCAAGCGACGAAGCCTGCCGGCCAGCCAGGGTTTTACGCTGGGCCCCTTCGAAGTACCGACCCTGGTCCTGGCGATGTTGTGGCTGGTTTTCGAACTGGCCATCTTCCGCGACGCATCCTTCCTGAAGCCCTGGCTCTACGTCGCGCTGATGCTGGGCACGGGTGCGCTGTACCTGGTTTTTCTGTTGCAGACACGCGGTGGTATCGATGCCTTGCGCATGCCCGACATGATCGCCATCGACGCCATCATGGACGCAGACCAGGGCGAGTCGGCAGCCCGATAGTCATGACAACACCCGTTCGACCAGAACGCCTTGAACCATGGATAGAGGAAGCAACATGAGAGCAACATTGATAGCGTTGTTCGTCGCAGCGGCCTGCACGGGCAGCAGCGCACATGCGGAGGCAGTGCCGACAGAAGAATCCAGCTTCAGGCTGGGCGGCAACTTCTCGCTGGTCTCGGACTATATGTTCCGGGGCATTTCGGTATCGGACCGCAAGCCCGCCGTACAAGGCGGCATCGACCTCACCCACAGAAACGGCTCCTATCTTTCCTTGTGGGCGAGCAGCGTATCGGACGCGCCCTACAACAAAAGTTCAGGCCAGGAAATCGACATCCTGCTGGGCCACCGCTTTGCCTTGCCCCAGGACTGGACGCTGGAGACCGGCCTGGCCCTGTACTACTTTCCCGGCGCCCAGGCCAGGTCGGCAACAGGCGATGGCCAGATCATCCGCTACGACACCCAGGAACTGAAGCTGGCCGTGACTCGCGCAATCTACAATCTCACCATGTGGACGGCATTGAATCACTACTGGTCGGGCATCGACTACGACAACAATTTCAACAAGGCGTCCACCCGGGGCAGCACCTATGTCGAAGTCAATGCCAATCCTCCCCTGAGCGAGTCGTTGACATTGAACCTGCACGCAGGCCGCCAGATCGTGCGTCACTTCTCCAATGGCAATTTCAACGACTACAGGATTGGCCTCACGCTTGATGGCGCCAGCTTCAACTACCCCGGCTGGAGCGCGGCCGTGGCGGCGATTCACAATACCGGCAACCAGCAGGCATGGGGGTTCTATTACAGGGATGGCAGCAAGGCTCGCAACTCGACCGGCTCCACGGTGCTGCTGTCGCTGACCAAGACGTTCTAGGCAACTACCAAGCTCGCTGCGCTCAGGATGTCAAAGAAAACCGCCAGCCGATCGGCTGGCGGCATGGTACCAGGCTACCCTGGGCTTGCCTGTCAGTGGTCGGCGATGACGATCTCCACACCGGCCACGGCCAGGGCGTTCTTCAATTCACCGTCGTGGGGCAAGCGATCCGTCACCAGGCGATCGATCTCGGCCAACGGACTCCAGGGAAACAAGGCTTCCCGTCCCAGCTTGGAAGAATCGGCCAGGACCGTCACCGAACGCGCGTGACGCACCATGGCGTGCGCCACATCGGCTTCTTCCACTGCAAAGTTCATCACGCCTGCCGAGGAGATGGCGCCCACCGTCAGCACCGCATGGTCAGCGCGAAAGCGGGCGATCTGTTCGAGCGTGAAACTGCCCACGTTCTGACTGGATTCCTCGCGGTATTCGCCTCCCAGCAGGAACACCTTGTTGCCGCCGCTGCCACGGGCAATGACATGGGCGATGGTGGTTGAATTGGTGATGACGGTCAGGCCCGAAGAGTTGGCCAGCTCTTCGGCGAATGCCAGGGTCGTGGTGCCCGTATCGATGAACAACGAATCACCCGGCGCAAAGAGCCTGGCAGCGCACGCCGCGATCGCGCGCTTTTGTGGCGTCGCCTCGGCCATGCGCATCTGGAAGGGATTTTCGGTATTGGCCTCGGGCAGTACGGCACTGCCATGCAGCTTGCGGATACGCCCTTCCTCGGCCAGCTGCTGCAGATCGCGCCGCACGGTCTCCTTGGAAGCCGCCAACCGGCTCGACAAGTCCTCCACTGACATGCGCTGGCTCTCGCGGACCAGACGGACGATTTGCTCTCTTCGTTCTGTTGGTTTCATTGTGCTACCGGGGGGAAATCGGGTGGTGTTGCGTCGGACGATTATATGCCATGCGGGCGTCATGCAATCACCGGTGGCCGCGGCGATTCAATCTGCGCTGAAGACACGATCAAACCACTGCATCCTGACGTTCTGAAGCCCTGCCAGGTCAAAAGACTGGAGGGGACACTGTCATGAAAACTGCATGACGATCTCCACTTCACTCCAGGTCAGCAAGATCCAGCAGTCTGAATATTTCCAGGTTGCTGCGCTCTTTGCGCACGCTTGTACGACAAACCTTTTGTCATGCCCATCTTGTTCAGTCCCGATCCCGCGATGCATACATCGACTGAATCCTGCGCGCATCCTCCTCCAACTGTTCAGCCAGGCGTGCATGGCGTGGCCAGATGAGTCCGGCGCCATCCTCCGCGTAGCGCGGCACCACGTGCATGTGGAAGTGGAAGACGGTCTGCTCCCCCTCGCGGCCGTTGGCCTGGAAAAGCATGAGGCCGGGGCAGTCAAAGGCCTGCTTCACCGCAATGGCCAGTTGCTGGGCCACGGCCATCACTTCCCGTGCCGTCTCCGGCGGGATATCAAAAATGTTCTCGCTGTGGGCTTTGGGCGCGACCAGCAGATGCCCCGGATTGACCGGACCGATATCCATGAAGGCCAGCACGTCCCGGCTTTCATGGACCTTGATGGCAGGGATCTTGCCACTGACGATATTGCAGAACAGGCAGTCGTGCGGGGCCGATGTATCGATGAAATTGGGCATGGCGAACCTGGCAGGTGAAACGGCGATCCTGCCGTTATACCTGCAAACACGGATCGCCGTTGTCGCTGCAGCGACGATTGCCGGAAGCCCCCGCTACCCTCGCTAATGCAGGTCTTTATTTCCTGACGATACTGGCTTATGGTGATAGGTCAAATTAATCCATTTCCACCGGACCAGAATCATGGCACGCCGCCCCAAAGCCGTTGAACTCCCCCCACTCGGACGGCTCGACCGCTCCGCCGGCAACCTGGTACGCCAATTGAGCGTGCTGCTGCGCGAGGCGGTACAACGCGGCGACCTGAAGGCGGGCGAACTGCTCCCCTCCTCGCGGCTGCTGGCGCAGGCGCTGCAGCTGTCCCGCGGCACGGTCACGGAAGCCTTCAGCCAGCTCATCGCCGAGGGGGTCCTCGATACCCAGCCCGGTGGCGGCACCTACATTGCCCGCACATTGCCGGCACCACCTCCCCGTGCGCGACAAAAACCATCGCGGACCACCGCCGCGCCGCCCGCCATGACGGCGCGTGCGGCGCGGTTTGCCGATATCGCCCGGTCCATGCATCCGCTGCCGCATGTCCCCTTCGCCGTCTCGGTCCCGGTCGGCCTGGCCGCGCCCGACGATGTCTGGCGCCGCCTGGGCAACAAGGTACGCGCGCGCGGCCCCGGGGCGCCGGCCAGTTACTCGGATCCCCAAGGCGCACCGGAATTGCGCGAGGCCATCGCCGACTACGTGCGGCGTGCCCGCTCCGTGCATTGCACGGCCGCGCAGGTCATCGTCACCTCCGGGACCCAGCAGGGTCTCTTCCTGGCCTGCCAGGTCCTGCTCGATAGCGGCGATGCGGCATGGATCGAGGAGCCCGGTTATCGTGGCCTCACCGCGATCCTGGAAAACATCGACGCTCTGGGCGAGATCGCCCAGGTACCGGTGGACGACGAGGGACTGGACGTCAGCGCCGGCATCCGCGCGGCCAGGCATGCCCGGGTGGCGTTCGTGACACCGTCCCACCAATACCCGCTCGGGATGCCGCTGAGCATGGCCCGGCGCAATGCCCTGCTGGCCTGGGCGCAGCAGCAGGCCTGGATCGTCGAGGATGACTACGACAGCGAACTGCGCTATGCCGGTCATCCCTTTCCGGCCTTGCAGGGCATGGCGCCGGAGCGCGTGATCTATCTCGGCACCTTCAGCAAGATCCTGTTTCCCTCGCTGCGCCTGGGTTATGCCATCGTCCCGCCTGGGCTGGAGCAGGCCTTCGTCGGTGCCCGCATCCTAATGGATCGCCATCCACCCACGGCCGACCAGCATGTCCTGGCGGCCTTCATGCAGGAAGGCCATCTGGACCGGCACATCCGGCGACTACGCAATCTCTATGCAGAACGACGCGAGCAGATCACCGGGCTGCTGCAACGGCATATCCGCCCGCATCTGGCCTGGCTGCAGCCCAGCGACCAGGGCGCGCACGTGGTCCTGTTGCTGGCGGAGGGCATCGATGACGGGGAGGTGGTACGCATGGCGCTGGCGCGCGGCGTGTCGGTGCGCCCGCTCTCGACCATGTATGCGGCCGGCCAGGCGCGGGCCGGGCTGGTGCTGGGACTGGCGGATTTCCCCTATGCCCAGCTTGAGGAGGCGGTGAAAGTGCTGGCCAGGGTCATCAGGCAGTGTGCCCAGACCTCACGGCCAACACCGGCATGAGCATCGCTATTGCGCTTGTTCTTTCTCGTCGGCCGCGCGCAGGGTGGCATCGGCCAGGATATGCGCGCCACGCGCCTTCAACTGCTCGCCGACGCTGCGCACATCTCGCACATCCTTGTTCTGGCTCAGCTTGGTCTTGCCGACCAGGCTGGTGATCTCGATCTCGATGCCGACGATGGCCTTGAGCAGGCTGTCGATATAGTCGGCGGGGGCGTCCGACATCTTCCAGGGCTGGGGCATGGCGGCTTCATGCTGGCGCGTCAGGCGTGCCACCACGCCGCGCACGTAACGCTCGTCGTCGCGGATGGTGATGCGACCCCGGGCGTGTACGACCATGTAGTTCCAGGTCGGCACCTGCTTGTGATGATCCTGCTTGCTGGGATACCAGGTCGGCGAGATATAGGCATCGGCGGCCTTGAAGACCACCAGCACCTCGTCGCCATCCTGCACGTCCTGCCAGACCGGATTGGCGCGTGCCACGTGGGCCGACAGCACCCCCTGCGTACCGCCGTCGAGCAACTCGAAGGGAATATGGTTGGCATCCAGCCCGCTCTTGCCGTGGGTCACCAACAGGCCGAACGGGTAGGTCTTGATGAAATCCTTCAGCACGTCCTGGTCGGTCTGGCTGAAATGCGCTGGCACATACATCGGGCTTGCTCCTTGGCTGATGGGGAAATGGTCGGTGAGTGATTGCTAGATGATCGATATCCGGCCTCCACTGTAGCGGCACAGTGGCTCACTTCACAGATCCAATTTAGACAATTTCCAGTGGACCAGAATGTCTGTCCTGCCGCACGGATTGGCTAGTTGGTGTCGCTCTGCCGGGTGAAGATATCCGGCCCATAACCCTTGCCCCGGCGCGCGCCATCGATGTGATTGCGCAGCAGCGATGCGGCCTGCAGCATGTCCTGGGCCTGGATCGCGGCCAGGATGGCCAGGTGTTCCTGTGCCTGCAGCTTGCGCGGTTCGCGTGCGCGGGCCTGGCGGTATTCGACCAGGCGCCGCAACTGGTTGGTCCGGCGCACCGACTGGTAGATGAAACGGTTGCCCGACCACCGGGCCAGCGACTCGTGGAAGTGGCTGTTGGATTCGAACAGCTCGATCTCGGTCATGGTCTGGTAGCCGCCGTCATAGATGAACTGCTGCTGGCGCCGCAGCGTCGCCAGCTCCGCCGGCGGCGCCGCGAAGGTATTGGCCAGCAGGCCGGTGGGTTCCACTGCGGCGCGGAAGACATAGCTTTCTTCATAGGCCTGGGGCGAGTCGATCAGCGACTGGAAATGCCAGCCATGCCCCACCAGTTTCTCCACCCAGCCTTCCTGCTGGATGCGCGAGAGCACCTTGCGCAGCACGCTGCGCGAGGTACTGTACTGGCGCATCAGGTCGGCTTCGCTGACCTCGTCGGGCAGGCGCTTGGCCAGGCGGTCTTCGGCGATGCGCAGGTAGAGCGGATCGTCAGGTTCCACCGAGAATTGCTGGGCCATGCCATCGAGTTCCAGGGCATCGCGACTGAGGAAATACCCCCGGTTCAGGTCGTGTTGCAACACGCCTTGCCTGGCCAGGTGCTTGAGGGCCACATTGACCGGCGAGCGCGAGGTGCCGATCTGCTCGGCCAGCATGCTCTCGGCCAGGTGTTCGCCGGCGCGCAGGTTCTCGCGCCGGGCATAGGCGACGATCTCGCGGGCGACGCGGCTTTGCAGGGGGGTCAATTCGGCTTGGACTTCTGACACAGGGGTTCCTTTCGTAGCGCGGGCATTTGCATTTCCGTTGTAGGCCGTGCAATCACCAATTGGCAGGATTTTACCCAAGGATGTGGCCGGCATGCACTCCGCTCGTCGCCGCCATCCGCCCGGCCGTCAACAAATCCCTCTGCCTGAGCGGATAAAACATCGATCTGTCGCGAAAATCACCCGCTCACCCCGGCTGCGCGCTCCGCACTCAAAATCCAATTGTTTTTTGTGATCATTTAATGCTATTGTTCGTTTGTGATCTGAAAATGCAATGACTGATTCGACGACGGAGCCCACACACCATGACCATCAAGACCCCATCCCAAGCCGCCCTGCTCAAGCCCGAAGACCTGAAGACCTACGAACGTGGCGGCGGCGCCCGCACCACGCCGCTGGTCGGTCCGGCGCTGGGCTGCAGTGCCTTCATCACTGGCTATACCTCCTTCGGGGGCGGTGCGGAGATCCCCTTCCACAGCCACAACTGCGAAGAGAGCGTGGTGCTCATGGAAGGCGAAGCCATCCTCGATATCGATGGACTGGAATACCCCTTGAAGGCTCATGACGTGACCTTCATCCCGCCCAATGTGTCGCACCGTTTCCGCAACCTGTCCAAGACCCATCCCATGAAGATCATGTGGATCTATGCCCGTACCGATGCCACCCGCACGCTGACCGAGACGGGCGCCACCGCGCCGGTGTCGGCCGAGCACGTGGTCCGCTAAGCGGCTGCACGCGGCGCCAAGGCGCCGCCCGCAAACCAAGGTTTATTGCCACGCATGATCGCTGCCGGCGGTCATGCGGCGGCCTTTTTCATCCCTCACCGGGCCGACTTGCCCGACCCGAATCCCCTGATTGAACGAATGACTGGAGCGCTGATGTCCCACCTTGTCCACGCCGACGCACTGACCACCTTCGGCACACAGGTCCTGGTCGCCAACGGCGTCCCTCTGGCCGACGCACAACTCCTGGCCGACAGCCTGGTCACGGCCGAACTGTGGGGCCATTCCTCGCACGGCATGCTGCGTCTGCCCTGGTATGTGGAACGCCTGCGCAGCGGTGCCATGCAAGCCGACACCCGCAGCGAACATGTCCAGGACAATGGCGCCATCCTGGTCGTCGACGGCCACCACGGCATCGGCCAGGTGCTCACCGCACAGGCCGTGACCCTGGGCATCGAGCGCGCGCGCCTGCATGGCATCAGCGCCATTGCCGTGCGCAACTCCAATCACTTCGGCACCGCCGCCTACTTCACCCGCCGCGCGGCCCAGGCTGGCTGCGTCGCCTTCCTGGCCACCAATGCCAGCCCGGCCATGGCGCCCTGGGGCGGCAAGCAGAAGGCCATCGGCACCAACCCGTGGTCGATTGCCGCACCGGCCGGCAGCAAGGGCGTGGCGGTCATGGATATCGCCAACACCGCGGTGGCGCGCGGCAAGATCTACCTGGCGGCCGAACGTGGAGAGGAGATTCCGCCGCTGTGGGCCGCCGACGAGAACGGCGTGCCCACCACGGATGCGCAGAAGGCCATCCATGGCCTCATCCTGCCGATGGCCGGCCACAAGGGTTATGTGATCTCCTTCATGATGGATGTGCTGGCCGGGGTACTCACGGGCAGCCACTTCGGCAGCCAGGTGGCAGGCCCTTACGATCCGGCCCGGCGTAGCGGTTGCGGCCACCTGCTCATCACCATCGATATCAAGGCGATGCTGGGCGAGGATGAATTCGGCCAGCGCATGGAAGCCCTCATCGACGAAATCAAGGCCATCCCCAAGGCCGACGGCGTGGAGGAGATCTTCTTCCCCGGCGAACTGGAAGACAGCCACACCCGTCATCTCGCCGCCGCCGGCATCAGCCTGGCCGACAACACCTGGCAAAGCCTGGGCAAGCTCGCCGCCGAGACCGGCGTGGCCCTGCCTGCCTATTTCCATCCCGCCTGATACAGGAGCACAGCATGATTGCATTGGTCGTAAGACTGGACGTCCACCCCGAACGTCTCGAACAATTCCTCGCCGCCATCCGTGAAAACGCCGAACGCACCTTCAACGATGAGCCCGGCTGCCACTACTTCGACGTGACCCAGGACAGCAAGAACCCGCTGCACTTCATCTTCTACGAACTGTACGAAAACCTGGCCGCCATCGACGCCCACCGCGCCGCGCCGCATTTCGCCGCATGGCGCGCAGCGGCCGACCAGTGCGTGGTCAAGGGCAGCCAGGTCAACACCATCACGGAACGCCTGTTCCATCACAGCTGAAGCACAACGGGGAGCCATCCCCTCCCGAGGATCCGACCATGAGCAAGCACATCACCACCATCAACCCCGCCACCGGCGAAATCCTGGCGACCTATGCCGGCTGGGACCAGGCCCGGGTCGAGCAGGCCGTTGCCGCCGGCCATGCAGCGGCGGCGGACTGGGGCCGGCGCCCCCTGCAGGAGCGCGTGGAAGCGATCCGTCGCCTGGCGCAGCAACTGCGCGCCGACAAGGACAGCATGGCCGCGCTGATCACCGCCGAGATGGGCAAGCCCCTGGCCGAAGCCGCCGGCGAGCTGGAAAAGTCAGCCGTGACCGCGCTGTACTACGCCGACCAAGCCCAGCGCATCCTGGGTGACCAGGCGGCCGCCATCGAGGGCGTCGACGCCTGGGTCAGCTACGAACCCATCGGCCTGGTGCTGGCCGTCATGCCCTGGAACTTCCCGGTCTGGCAGGTGATGCGCTTTGCCCTGCCCTCCCTGGTGGCGGGCAATGGCGTACTGCTGAAGCACTCGCCCAACGTGACCGGTTGCGCACTGGCGCTGCAACAGCTGGTGGAACAAGCCGGGCTTCCCGCCCACCTGCTGACCACGCTGGTGCTGGCCGAAGCCGATGTGCCGGCCACCATCGAGACGCTGATCGCCGACGAACGCATCGCCGCGGTCACCCTGACCGGCTCGAACCGCGCCGGTGCCGCCGTCGGTGCGGCGGCTGGTCGCGCGGCCAAGAAGTCGGTGCTGGAACTGGGCGGCTCGGATGCCTTCATCGTGCTGGACGATGCCGATATCGCCACGGCCGCCGCCACTGCCGTCAAGGCGCGCTTCAACAATGGTGGCCAGAGCTGCGTATGCGCCAAGCGCTTCATCGTGTCGAAGGCGGTGGCCGAGTCGTTTACGGAGCATTTCATCCGGGGCGTGCGCGCGCTGGTGGTGGGCGACCCGACCCAGCCGCACACCCAGGTAGGTCCGCTGGCGCGCGACGACCTGCGTGCCATCCTGCAGGGCCAGGTGGACCGGTCGCTGGCCGCCGGCGCCAGCCTGCTGGCCGGGGGGAGCGCGGGATCGGGCCAGGGCTATTTCTATGAGCCGACCGTGTTGGGCAACACCGGGCCGGGCATGGCGGTGTTCGATGAAGAGACCTTCGGGCCGGTGGCTGCGATTGCCGTCGCCGACGATGACGAGCACGCCATCGCACTGGCCAATGCCACGCCGTTCGGCTTGTCGGTCAGCCTCTGGAGCGCCTCGGTGCCACGCGCGGTGGCAATGGCCAAGCGCATCACCAGCGGTGCCGTGTTCATCAACGCCATGACGGCTTCCGATGCACGGGTTCCGTTTGGCGGAACGAAGAAGTCCGGCTATGGCCGCGAGCTGGCCGATGCCGGCATCCGCGAGTTCACCAATATCCGCACTTACTGGAACAAGCCGCTGGCCTAGGCAGCAAGCACCTGACCGCCATCCCTCCCGGATGGCGGCTGGCCTCTCGCTCAGGCGCGGCGCAGCTCGGTGACGATGTTCTGGTCGTTCTGCAGCGAAAACGCCTTTTCGCGGCTGGCATCGCGCAGGTGCAGCCGCATGTAGTCGGCGGCTTCCTCACGCTGGTCCTTGAGCAGCAGGTCGATCAGGATCAGGTGCTCCTGGCAGCGCCGGGCCGAGGCAGCACGATCGACCGACTTCTGGTATTCCATCAGGCGGCGCAAGCGGTTCACCCGGCGCAGCGATTCCACGATGAAGATGTTCCCCGAGAAGCTGGCGATGGTTTCGTGCAAGCGGCTGTTGGCATCGAACAGCTGGGCCGGCGAGGCCGTGTCGACGCCGCCCTGCAGCAACGCTTCCTGCTCCTGGCGGCGATGCAGCAACTCCTTGACGTCCAGCTTGTAACCGGGTTCCAGCAAGGCCATCGGCTCCATCAGGATGCGGAAGCGGTAGCCCTGGTTGTAGGTCTCGCTGGAGGTCAGCGTGGGCAGGAAGGCCCAGCCGTGGCCCAGCAGGCGTTCGGCCCAGCCCTCATGCATCATGCGCCGCAGGATGTTGCTGACCTGGGTGCGGGTGAGGTCGTAGCGGCGCTGCAATTCGTTTTCGCTGAAGCGGTCCGGCAAGCGGCCGGCCAGGCGGTCGGCGGCGATCTGGAGATAGACGGTTTCCTCGTGGCTTTCCTCCACGGCCAGGGGCGCTTCCTCGGCCGTCCCGACGGGCAATACCCCTACCACATACCCCCCATCCTCGCTCTTCTCGACGATGCCTTCTTCATGCAGGCGCTTGAGCGCTTCGCGCACCGGCGAGCGCGAGACACGGAACTGCTCCGCCAGGGCCCGCTCCGGCAGCCGCGTACCCGGCGGCAACTGCTCCCTGGCGATGTAGTCGCTGATGCTGACGATGAGCTGTTCTGCTACCTGGCTGGCCATGATGTCCTCGTGATGGGGTCGGATCGGGAGGCCATGACGCTGCATTGCGCTGCATTACGTCACATTATGCCGGCCTGCCGAATGGTTTTAGTCTAGCACATAAGACCATCGACACCTCTCCCACCAGTCTCCTCCAAGCTGCTCGCCACTCTGTCTTTTGCCATTCAGTCCGGTTGATCGCCTTCCCCGTGTGGTTTTTTGTAAACTTAAAATACCTTGTTAATGGTATTTTGTTGAATTAATATACCAACCAGACCGAAGCCCAGCCCTTCCGTCCACGCCCAAGCCTGCGATCACAAAGCCGGCCATTCCAGACCACCCCGTTCGAGGAAGAAGAGAGACATGTATTCCGAACCGATTTCCACCGCGGCCGCGCCGTCGCCCGCAGAGCACAAGGAGGCGCTGCGGCAGAGCGCCATCCGCAAGAACGCCTGGCGCATGCTGCCGCTGCTGACGCTGGCCTTCGTCTTCAACTACATCGACCGCACCAGCGTCGGCTTCGCCGCCTTCACGATGAACCAGGACATCGGCCTGACGGCCACCCAGTTCGGCTGGGGCGCCGGCATCCTGTTCGCCGGCTATTGCCTCTTTGAAGTGCCGAGCAACCTGGCGCTCTACAAATTCGGCGCCCGCCGCTGGCTGGCGCGCATCATGATCACCTGGGGCCTGGCGGCAGCCGCTGCCGCCTTCGTGCAGGGCCCCGTCAGCTTCTACTTCCTGCGCTTCCTGCTGGGGGTGGCCGAGGCCGGATTCTTCCCCGGCGTTACCTACCTGCTGGCCTGCTGGTTCCCGGCGCAGTACCGTACCCGCGTACTGGCGCTGTTCATGATGGGCGTGCCGCTGTCGTCGGTGATCGGCGGGCCGCTATCGGCCTACCTGCTGCAGATGCAGGGCTGGCTGGGCCTGCATGGCTGGCAGTGGATGTTCCTGCTGGAAGGCTTGCCGGCGGTGTTCATCGGCCTGGTGGTCCTGGCCTGGCTGCGCGATGACCCGAAGGACGCGCATTGGCTGAGCCCGGACGAACGCCGCGAGCTGCTGGAGATGCTGGCCGAGGAACCGCGCGAACGTCCCAAGAAGGCACTCTTCTCGGCGCTGAAGGATGGCCGCGTGCTGCTGCTGGCCACCATCCAGTTCGGTTTCATCCTGGGCTCCTACGGCATCGGCATCTGGCTCCCCCTGATCCTGAAGAACCATGGCCTGAGCACGATGTCGGTCGGTTACCTGTCCACCATTCCCTACATCGTCTCCATCATCGGCATGACGGTCTGGGCCAGGGTGGTCGACGTCACCGGCCGCAAGATCCTCAACCTGATGCTCTGCTGCATCCTCGGCGCGGTCGCCCTGTTTGCCTCGACCGCGTGGAACGATCTGGCCCTCGAACTGCTGGGCATCAGCATCGCGGTCATGGCGGTGAGCTCGGCGCGCGCCATCTTCTGGACCATCCCGACACGCTTTCTCACGGGAATGGCAGCCGCCGGCGGCCTGGCCTTCATCAATTCGATCGGGACCTTCGGCGGCTTCGTCGGCCCCACCCTGGTCGGCGCGCTCAAGGACGCGACGGGCTCCTTCTCGGCGGGCATCTGGGCCATGGCCGGCATGCTCTGCCTGTCGGCGCTGCTGAGTGCCAGCCTGTGGCTGTTCATGAAGAAGGAATGATGCGACCCGAATGCAACCATGACAGGAGACCACACCCATGAATCACAACGACGGCCATCGCCGCCATTTCCTGAAGGGCGCCGGCGCCACTGCGCTGGCCATGGCAGGAGCCAGCATGTTCAATGAACGCGCCCACGCCGCCAGCCAGGGCACAGCATTTCCGGATGCCGACGCCCAGGCCTCGGTGCCGCTGCTGAAGGTAGCGGCTGGCAGTTGCGACTGCCACGTCCATATCTTCGATCCGCAGCGCTATCCCTACACGCCCCGCCGCACCTACACGCCGGCCACGGCCAGCGTGGCGATGCTGGAGCGCTTCCAGAAGAAGCTGGGCATGGACCGCGTAGTGCTGGTGCAGCCCAGCGGCTATGGCGCCGACAACCGCTGCCTGGTGGAATCCCTGCAGCGCCTCGGCGCGCGCGCCCGTGGCGTGGCGGTCATCGATCCGTCGACCGTCACCCTGCCGGAGCTGGAACAGCTGCATCAGGTCGGCGTGCGCGGCATCCGCCTGAATCTTGAAGTCAAGGGCGAGACCAACGTCCAGGTCGCAGCAGATGCACTGGCCGCCGCCGAAAAGGCGGTGCTGCCCCTGGGCTGGGCTATCCAGATCTATGCCGACACCCGGGTCATCGTGGCACTGGCACCCCGGCTGCTGGCGATGAAGTCGCCGGTCATCCTCGACCACTTCGGCGGCATCAAGACCCGGGATGGCATCAATGACGCCGCTTTCGGCAAGCTCTTGCAGATCCTGCGTGCGGGCAACGTCTACGTGAAACTGTCGGCGCCCTATCGCGCTTCCCGCCAGGCGCCCGACTATGCCGACATCCTGCCCTTCGCCCAGGCGCTGGTGGCGGCCGCGCCACACCGCATGGTCTGGGCCTCCGACTGGCCGCATACCGGCAGCGCCAGCAAGCGCAGCGGCGATCTCACGCAGGTCGAAGCTTTCCGTGCCGAAGATGCCGGCCACACCCTCGACCTGCTGGCCCGGTGGGTGCCGGATGAGACCACACGTCACCAGATCCTGGTCGACAACGCCGCCGCGCTGTTCGACTTTCCTCGCCAACCCTAGCAGCACCGATAGCACAGATAGGAATGAGCAATGATTACTTCCGTCAACCCGGCCACCGGCCAGGTCATCCAGCAATACGAAGAACATGACGACGCCTACGTCCAGCGCGCCCTCGGCAACGCGGCTGCCGCGCAGCGCGCCTGGGCCAGGCGCCCCGTGGCCGAACGCGCCGGCATCCTGGTGAAGGTGGCGGCCGTGCTGCGCGCACACAAGGACCGGTTCGCCCGCCTGATTACCGATGAGATGGGCAAGCCCCTGGCCGAAGCCATCGGCGAAATCGAAAAGAGCGCCGCGACCTGCGAGTTCTATGCCCAGGCCGCACCCCGCTACCTGGCCGATACGCCGGTGGCCAGCAATGCCACTGACAGTGCGGTGGTGTATGACCCCATTGGCGTGGTGCTGGCCATCATGCCCTGGAACTATCCGTTCTGGCAGTTCATCCGCTTTGCCGCGCCGGCCCTGGCCGCCGGCAACGGCGGCATCCTCAAGCACGCCAACAACGTGCCGGCCTGCGCGCTGGCGCTGGAACAGGTATTCATCGAGGCTGGCGTCCCCGAGGGCCTGATGGCGACCGTGCTGGTCGACGCCCGTCGCGTCGAAGCCCTCATCAACGACGACCGGATTGCCGCCGTCACCCTGACCGGCTCCACTGCCGTGGGCAAGATCGTCGCATCCCAGGCCGGACGCGCGATGAAGAAGCAGGTGCTGGAACTGGGCGGCGCGGATCCCTTCATCGTGCTCCAGGATGCCGATCTCGAACTGGCCGCCAAGACCGCCGCCAAGGCGCGCTTCTCCAACACCGGGCAGAGCTGCATCTCGTCCAAGCGCTTCATTGTCGAAGAGGCCGTTGCCGACCGCTTCGTCGCGCTGTTCTGCGAACAGGTCCGGCAGATCCGCGTGGGCAATCCGCTGGACGCCGCCAATGGCATGGGGCCGCTGGCACGCGCCAACCTGCGCGACGACCTGCACAGCCAGGTCGAGCGCTCGGTCGCGGCCGGGGCGGTGCTCAAGCTGGGCGGCAAGCCGGTCGACGGCCCCGGTTTCTTCTATCAAGCCACCGTGCTGGACTTCGTCACCCCGACCATGGCCGCAGGCGCCGAAGAGACCTTCGGCCCGGTCGCCGCGGTGATTCGCGCGCGCGATGCCGACCACGCCATCGAGATCGCCAACGATACCGAGTTCGGCCTGGGTGCGGCACTGTGGACCACCGACCTGGAACGCGCGCGCCTGCTGGTACGTCGCATCGAGGCCGGGGCCGTGTTCGTCAACGGCCTGGTGGCATCGGACGCCCGGTTGCCCTTCGGCGGCATCAAGCAATCCGGCTATGGCCGCGAACTGGGCGAACATGGCATCCGCGAATTCACCAACGTCAAGACCGTCTGGATCGGCCCGGCACGTTGAGCCAGGTCGACAATCGAAGAAAGGAAACATCATGAGCGTCATCAAACTGCCCTCCAATGCCCTGCTGATGCGTCCGGCCGACATGAAGGCCTACGAGCGCGGCGGCGGCGCCCGCACCATCCCGCTGGTCTCGCCTGCCATCGGCGCCACCACCTTCATTAGCGGCATCACCGAGTTCGCTCCCGGCACCGCCATCCCCTTCCACAGCCACAACTGCGAGGAAAGCGTGGTGCTGCTGGAAGGCGATGCCATCATGGATATCGATGGCCAGGAGCTGCGCATCCAGCCGCTCGACACGACCTTCATCCCGCCCAATATCGTGCACCGCTTCCGCAATATCTCGGACACCAGACCGATGAAGATCCTGTGGACCTATGCCTCACCCACGGCCACCCGTACCCTGGCCGACACCGGTGAAACACGTCCGGTCTCGGCCGAACACGAAAAGAAATAAATTCACGCCATCTCAACATCTGCAAGAGGAACAATCATGCGACTTCTCGTACTCCCCGGCGACGGCATCGGCCCCGAAATCGTCAGCGCGTCCATCGACGTACTCCAGGCAGCCAACCAGGCCTATGGCCTGGGGCTGAGCTTCGACTTCGAAGACGTGGGCTTTGCCAGCCTCGACAAGCACGGCACCACTCTGCGCGAGGAGGTGCTGGACAAGGCGCGCGGCTACGACGGCATCATCCTGGGCACCCAGTCCCACGCCGACTATCCGCGCCCCGAAAAAGGTGGCCGCAACATCTCCGCCGCCTTCCGCGTCGGCCTGGACCTGTACGCCAACGTACGGCCTGCGCGCACCCGCCGCTTCCTTGAGAGCAACATGAAACCGGGCAAGGCCATGGACCTGGTCATCATGCGCGAGGCGACCGAAGGCTTCTACCCGGACCGCAACATGGCACAGGGCTGGGGCGAGATGATGCCCTCGCCCGACATGGCCCTGTCGGTGCGCAAGATCACCCGCCACTGCAGCGAACGCATCGCCCGGCGCGCCTTCGAACTGGCCATGAAGCGCAAGAAGAAGGTCACCGCCATCCACAAGGCCAACAGCTTCTACATGACCGATGGCCTGTTCCTTGAATCGGTGCGCAAGGTCGCCCTGGAATTCCCCGAGGTACAGCTCGACGACCTGCTGGTCGATGCCTCCACCGCCCACCTGGTCCGTCATCCCGAGCGCTTCGATGTGCTGGTGGCGACCAACTTCTACGGCGACATCCTCAGCGACCTGGCCAGCGAACTCTCCGGCAGCCTGGGCCTGGCCGGCTCCGTCATGGCCGGCGACCAGCTTTGCTGCGCCCAGGCCCAGCACGGCTCGGCGCCGGACATCCAGGGTCAGGACAAGGCCAATCCGACCTCGATGATTCTGTCGGTGGCGATGCTGCTGCAATGGCTGGGCGAGCATCGCCAGTCGGAGGCGCTGGCCCGGGCCGGCCACCGGATCGAACAGGCGGTGGACGCGGTGCTGGAAAACCCGGCCACCCGTACCCCGGACCTGGGCGGCCAGATCGGCACCCGGGCCTTCGGCCAGGCGGTGGCGGCGGCCCTGAGCAGGTAAGCAGGCCCAAAAAAAAACGCAGCCCTCGGGCTGCGCTTTTTGTTGCGACCAGATCATTTCGTCCTGAACACGATACTCACCGGGCTACCGGTCTCGACGATCAGCCCCGTCGGCGCCAGGGCCGCCGAGCCGGGATCGACGGCAAACTGGACGATGCTGTCGCTGCGCTCGTTGGCCACGTACAGGTGATGACCCGGCGGATCGAGCGTGATGAAACGGGGAAAATCCCCGCCGCCCGACACCCAGCTTCGCGCAGTCGGCATGCCGCTCGCCGCATCCAGGGCGATCACGCAGACCGAGTCGTGCCCCCGGTTCGAGACGTACAGCGCATGCGCGCCGGGATGCATGACGATACCGGCCGCGCTGCTGTGCTGGCGCGCCGGCTCGGGTACGGTCGCCACGGTATGCAGCGGCGTGAGCTCGCCGCTGTCATGGTCGAACCGCCAGACCGTCATCGTGCAATCGAGCTCGTTGGCCACGTACACCAGCGGCAACTGCGGATGAAAAGCCGCATGCCGTGGCCCCGAGCCGGCCCGCCAGCGACAGGACGTGATCACCGGACGCGCATGCTCCTGCCAGTTGATGGCGAAGACCGTGTCGAGTCCCTTGTCGGGCACGATGTGCCAGTGGGAGCTGCAATGTGCCGTGGCGTAGCGCCCGATGAAATGGGGATGCGCACTCCCCTGCTCTTGCGCATTCGGCCCGGGCGTGCCGGGCAGGATGTCGGACTTCACCGCCGTCCCCAATGCACCATCCCCAAGGATGGGCAGCCGCGCCAGGTCGCCGCTGGCATAGTTGGCCACCAGCAGGTAGCGCCCGTCGGCGGAAAAATCCAGGTGCACCGGATTGCGGCCCAGGCAGTCAACGGTATTGAGGTGCATCAGCTTGCCGCTGCCCTCGTCAATGCGAAAACTGCTGACCTCGCCGCCATCGCCGTGAACGGTATAGAGCACCGCCTGCGCGGCATCCAGGGCCAGGAAGGACGGGTTCTCCTGCGTCGGCTGGATATCGAGCAAGCGCCATCGCCCCTCCTCGATCGCATAGACCCCGATGCCCTTGCCACGGGCATTGCGTTGGCGGGTGGTACGGCAGCCCGTATAGGCGAGCATTCCAGTCATGATGACCCCATCTCCATCTTCATCTTCATCTTCATCTTCAGGTTGAACCCCGGCAGCACCCTGTGCCGCCAAGGGGCGAAGTGCATTTTCTTGCACATCGCATTTTATGCATTATATAATCATAAAACGCAATTAGGACAGGCATTGCAGGTCTCACCACCTGCCATCCCGGTGAAATGCGCGGTCGTTGGCGCGACGCAGCCCCAGCGCCAGCCTGGCCGGCAAGCGCTTGCACGAGCTTCCATCGGTGTGCAGCGCACCGGTGATATTCGTCCGGGGATGCCCTGTCCGCCCCTCTGCGATTGAATGCGACACGCCAAGAATGTCGCTTTTTTACATACCTAAGTGCTCTTTGTGGCCACTTAATACTTTCATGAAGATGGAAGACCATCTTTCCGAGGAGACCTCATGTCCTATCGTCGTGGCTGGATAGCCGCCTTTCTTTTTTCCCTTGCCATGATCAACTACATGGACCGGGTTGCCCTGTCGATCGCCGCCGCGCCGATTGCCAGGGAATTCGGTCTTTCCACGGTCAGCATGGGTTACCTGTTCTCCTCGTTCATCTGGAGCTATGCACTGTTCCTCCTGCCCATGGGGATGCTGCTGGACCGTTTCGGTCCCAAGCGCATCGCCGGTTGGGGCATCTTCATCTGGTCCGCCGCCACGGCGCTCACTGGCGCGGCCGGCAGCTTCGCCAGCCTGCTGACTGCGCGGCTGGTGATGGGGGGCGGCGAATCGTGCAGCAATCCGGTTGGGGCCAAGGTGATCCGCCAGTGGATCCCGGCCAGTGAACGCGGTGTCATCACGGCGCTGTTCAACAGCGGCTCCTATGCCGGCCCGGCCATCTGTTCGGTGCTGCTGGCCTTCCTGGTGGGGCAATATGGCTGGCGCCTGTCCTTCGTGATCGCCGGCGGGATCGGCTTCATCTGGCTGGCGGTGTGGCTGTGCTTCTATGGCTCGCCCGAGCAGGTGCGCTGGGTCGGCGACCAGGAACGCGAGAAGATCCTGCGCGAACGCGACACCAAAGGCGCTGCCGCCCAGGGCGGCGAGGCACAGGGCCTGTTGGCCCTGATGAAGACGCGCACCCTGTGGGGCCTGGCCCTGACCCAGGGTTGCAACGTCTACACCCAGTACCTGTTTTTGACCTGGCTGCCCAGCTACCTGCAGGCCACGCGCCACCTCTCCATCGGCAAGACCGGCATGTTCGCGGCGGTACCTTATGCGGTCTCGGTGGTCCTCTGCATCCTGGCCGGACGCCTCAGTGACATGTATGTCCAGCGTGGAGGCGTGGCCAGCGGGCGCCGCCGCAATGCGGTGGCCCTGGCCATGCTGGTCGGTTCGGTGATCCTGGCGGTCCCCTTCACCACCGATCTGTCGTTGCTGCTGGTGGTCTTTTCCATCACCCTGACCGGCATCGCCGCCACCACCTCGCTGA
Organism: Herbaspirillum sp. NPDC087042; assembly: GCF_044745245.1. Lineage (NCBI taxonomy): Bacteria > Pseudomonadati > Pseudomonadota > Betaproteobacteria > Burkholderiales > Oxalobacteraceae > Herbaspirillum > Herbaspirillum sp. NPDC087042. The sequence continues at coordinate 835,079 of NZ_JBIUZW010000001.1, forward strand.
ACTTCGCGCTGCTCAACGACCTCTTGCCCAGCGCCAGGGACGTGGGCAAGGCCATGGCCTTCGTGGTGGTGGGGGGCAATGTCTTCGGCATGGTGGCGCCCATTGCCACCGGCTATGTGATCGCCGCCACCGGCAGCTACGACTGGGCGTTCGGTATCGCGGGCCTGTTGCTGCTGGCCGGTGCGATCATCACGGTGACCATGACCCGGCGCCCCATGCAAGCTTAGGCCAGCGCGTCGTTCAGGCTGCCTCGGCGCCGCTGTTCTCCGTGATCCAGGCCGTCAGCTGCGTCAATGCCATCGGCCGGGCGTACAGATATCCCTGCACATACTCGCACCCCATGGCGCGCAGCATGTCGGCCTGGGCTGCGGTTTCCACGCCTTCGGCCACGCAACACATCTGCAAGGACCGGGCGATCCCGACGATGGCCGGCAGCACCGAGGACGCACGCCCCGGTTCGGTGGAGCGGACGATGAAGGAACGATCCAGCTTGACGCAATCGAAGTCGAAATCGTGCAGGGTCGAGAGCGACGAATAACCGGTGCCGAAGTCATCCAGGCACAGGCCAAAGCCGAGCGCGTTCAATTGCCGGAACTGCGCGCGCAGATGGTGGGCGTCGTCGATGAGCAGGCTCTCGGTCAGCTCCAGCGTGATCAACGACGGCGCCACGCCGGCGGCCAGGACGATGTCGCGGACCTGCTCGAAGAAGTGCGCGTTCATGGCCTGCCGCACCGAGACGTTCACATGCGCCGTGAAGCCGGCGTGCAGCAAACCCTGGCGCTGCAACTGCGCCACATCGGCAGCCACCTTGCGAAACGCCAGCGCCCCCAGTTGCGAGATGCGCTCGCTACCCTCGGCCAGGGGAATGAATTCGGCCGGCGATACCGCGCCGAACTGCGGCGACTGCCAGCGCATGAGCGCTTCGACGCCGTGCATGCGCCCGTTCTGCAGGTCGCAGATGGGCTGGTAGACCATCGTGAATTCATCCTCGATGTGGGCCGAATCCATCGCCGCCAGCAGGGCCTGCACCCGCTCTTCCCTCTCCAGCATGGCCTGCTGGAATACGCAGTAGCCACCACCACCAGGCTGCTGTGCCTGGCGCAGCGCCAGCACGGCATTGGCCAGGCTCTTGTCCATCGTCGCCCGGCTGCGCTCGTGGCAATGACTCACGCCAAAGCACAGGAACACCCTCACCTCTTCAGCCACGCCGGTACCCAGCACCCGCTCCGTGTCCTGCCTGAGCCTGGCCAGGATCGCCTCGTGTTCCTGCGGCGCGCCCAGCATCACCAGGGCCACGCGGCTCTCGCTGTAGCGGCAGCGTACCATCCGCACCTCCGGGAACTCCGCCCAGATGGGCGCGACCTGGGCACACAGGCTCTGCCACAGATGCCGTAGGGCGACCTTGTTGAGGGTGTCGGCCAGTTGCGCATAGTGACTGATCTCCACCATGCACACCGTGGCCTGTTGCCAGGCCGTGCTGTCCAGGCGATCGATGATGCCGATCGGACTCAACAGCCCGCTCTCCTGGTCGAAGTCGACCTGCTCGCGCAACTCCTGGTAAAGCTTGTAGAGACTGCCGGCCATGCGCGAGACCGCATCCTGCACCGAGACGATCTCCTCGATCGCCCAGCCCCTCGGATACAGCAGGTCGAAGCGGTGCGTACTCATCACATCGCGGAAGGCTACCTGCTCGGCCTGGCGGCGCAGGCGCATCAGCGGGAAGGTGACGCTGCCCCGGTAGACGCGGATGAGGACATAGCCCCCCGCAAGGATGAAGCCCAGCGCGATCCAGCTCATCCAGAAGAAGCTGTTGAAGACCGACAGCAACTGGTCGCGCGAGGAAATCACCAGCACCCGGTAGTGCATCAGTTCGCTGGGGGCGCCATCGATCTTGGACAGCGGCTGCTGGTAGATCAGGAACTTGCCCTGCGAGTCGGTCTTCAGGTTGATCAGACCGGTGTTGCCCGACAGGCGCGAGGTGACGAATTCACTGAAACGCGGCTTGCCGCCTTCGCCCTCAAGCAGGAAATGCTTGTCCGCCGCACTCAGGCGATCGGACTTCAGCAAGACGCGATCATGGTCGTCGACGATGAATACGCCCGCCACCAGTGACTGCCCGATCGCCGCATCGAGCAACTGCTGCAGACGTGACGAGGACAGGTCGACGGCGATCACGCCCTGGTCTTCGGGAGAACGATTGACCGGACAGGTGATGGAGGCGTTCCACTGGGCGTCGGCGCCCATGCTGAAATAGATGGGGGAGACCTGTGGGCATTCGTCGGTGGCGTTGGCATACCAGGGACGCTTGCGGGGATCGTAGTCCCTGGTGATACCGATGGGGATGGTGCCGTCCGCATCAGGTCGCTGGTCGAACTGTTGCAGGCCCGGATGGTGCTCGTCCTGCAGATAGTAGTCGAGGCTGCCTTCACCCTTGAGATTGAGCGCGATCAGCTCTCCCCGGCTGTTGCCGAACTGGACATAGGAAAAGCGCGGCTCCTCGGTGTTCTCGCGTCGTGCCAGCGCGTCGATGAAGCGCGCCAGCGCACGCAGGTCACCATGCAGGGGAATCGAGGACTCCAGCATCAGGCCCTGCATCTGCTTGATGAAGACGCTACCGGCCAGGTATTCGGAACGAAAGCCTTCGAGCACACGGTTGACTTCGCGCTCCAGCAGGGGCTGCACGATCTTTTCTTCGAGGTCGTGTTGCAGCCAGAAGAAGCCGGCCGCGCCAAACAGCGTCAGGAAACCGATGAAGCAGATCAAGGCCCCGAAAACAAGCTGGCCTATCTTCCACTGGTGATCTCTTCTCAGAAAACGCATGCCCACAATCGCCACTCCCCCGCTCCCTCGCCGCCGCGCCCGCCGGTCGGTCATTGATGGTGCGTCCTTCCAGTCATCCGGCGGACCTGCGATCCCGCGCCGGATTGCCCTGGCGAACCTACGCCCCATGTCGAAGCGACTTCCCTGAACGCCGTTCTTGAAGACGGTCTTTCTCGATCGAATCTATCAGGAAAAAACACGATCTCGCATCTTTTTTTACAATCATGCCTTGATGCAACACGATGCGGCGCGATTTTCGGCAAATCCACCACATCCTGTTGCCCGTGCCATCCGGCACGATCCCCGATCTCAATCTACCCATCCGCCATGAACGCATTCACCGCCCTCGTCGTCCTCACCGCCATCCAGGTCGCCACCTCCTTCGCGGCCACCGCGGTGATGACCATCTCGCCCCTGCTGGCGGCCAGCCTGGGGGTCTCCTCAAAATGGGTCGGTCTCTATACGGCGGTGCTCTATGCCGCTGCAGCCTGGTCGTCGATCCATTTCGGCAACCGCGTACACCGGCTAGGCGCCTTCCAGGTCAGCCGGCTATGCCTGGCCCTGTGCGCCGGCGCCATGCTGCTGATCGGCAGTGGCCAGCTGGCGGCAGTGCTGGCCGGCAGCGTGCTGATGGGACTGGGCTATGGCGGCATCACCCCGGCCAGCTCCTATTTCCTGAGCCAGAGCGGACCGATGCGCAACCGCAGCCTGCTGTTTTCGATCCGCCAGAGCGGGGTGCCGGCCGGCGCCGCCCTGGCGGCGGTGCTGGTGCCGCCGCTGACCGACCACCTGGGCATCCTGTGGGCCTTTGTGGTGCCGGGCCTGATCGGCCTGGTCGCCGCGGCGGCCTTCACCGAGAAGTCACCCGTCGATCATGCCGCGCATGCCAGCGCCAACGCCACGCCGGGGGCCAGCGTATGGTCGCTGCTGTCATCCCATCCGCCTATCCGCATCCTGGCCATCGTCGCCTTCGTCTTCTCGGGCCTGCAAGTCACCACGATCGCCATGCTGGTGCCATTCCTCCATGGCTTCCAGGCGATGAGCATCGAACAGGCGGCCATCCTGCTGACGGTCTTCAACCTGGTGGGCGTGGTGTTTCGTCTGGTGTGGGGACGTTGCGTGGACCGTGGCGTACCAGCGCAGCAGATGCTGGGCCTGTCGGGCCTGCTGGGTGCACTGGGCTTTGCCATCATGGCCTGGTCGGCCTTCGCGGCGGCCAACCTGCTACTGCTCCTGGTTGCCGCCGCCACGCTGGGCATGGCCGTGGTGGCGTGGAATGGCGTCCTGTTTTCCGAAATCGCCGCCATCGTGCCGCGCGAAAAGGTGGGCCAGGCCACCGGCCTGTGCGTCTTTGCCGGCTTCATCGGCGTGGTGCTGATGCCGACCGTGCTGACCCAGGCCATCGAGGACCGCGCCGCCTCAGGCATGGTCTTCACACTGGCCGCGGTGCTGTCGGTGGCGATGACGCTGCTGACGATGCGCCAGCAAAAGGGATCGGTGAAAAAAGCGGGCTAGAAGTCCGCCGCCGCGCCGGGCTCAGTGCGTGACCGTCAGCAAGGTCTTGCCGCCACTGGACTGTCCATTGACCCAGGCGGTCTGGGACGCGGGCGGTGGCGCAAAACTGGCCATAGCCTGCACCAGCCTGTCGACATCGGTATCGTAGAGCGTGTTGCCATCGGCGGTCTTGATGCGCTCGACGTGGTTGTCGGTCCCGGTGGTACCGCCGACATACCAGTCGCGGATGGTCACGCGATCGTTGCCGCCCATCACGTCGATGCGCAGGTCGTTGCCGACCTGGCTGAACCAGAGGTTGTTCTGGTTGATATCACCCAGTTTCAGCACGTCCAGATTGCCGCGCGTCTGGTCGTTGTCGACGATGGTGTCGCGGCCATCTCCCCGGTTGAAGACATAGGTATCGTTGCCGGCCTGGCCGATCAGGGTATCGTCGCCTCGTCCGCCCTGGATGAGGTTGTTGCCGCGATTGCCGGTGATGACGTTATCCAGCTCGTTGCCGATGGCCTCCATGTTCTCGTTGCGGATCTTGATCGGATCGAGGGTATAGACCATGCTGGCGCCGACCACGTCAGCGACATTGTCCATCTCGGCCACGGTGAGATAGCGACAGCCATCGGCCGCCTGGCCGCGCCCGGAATCGGCGATGTAGAAACCGGCCACCGCGCCCGTGCTGGCATCACAGGCGACACCGGTAACGGCCACCACGTGGTTGACATAGCCATCCTCGACGTATTTGGGTGCGTCCCACAGCTTGCCGGCATTGACCGCCACCATCACGCCGCGCCCATCCTTGAGCAGATCGGCCAGCCGGTTGACGTCATAGCCATCACTGGTGTCGGCAGGCAATCCGAAACTCTTCAGCATGCTGACCTGGGAATACTGGTTGCTGGAGCCGCGCGACCCCTCATCCGTGGACGTGGTGTTGCACCAGCCGTTGGCGATGGCCGTCCTGATCACCGCCGCCTCGGTCAGCGGCAGACCGGCCATGATGCCGATGTTGGCCACGCTGGTCTCGCCGCAAGTGCCCTTGTAACCCGGCACTTCATCGCCTTGCGAGTAGTCGAGATCGAAGTAGTGAGGTGAGCCGTAGGTCAGCATCTGCGTCCCATTGATGGTCTCCCGCTCCGGCTTGGTGGCGTCCAGCAGGGTCAGGTTTTCCAGGTTCGCACCCAGCGTATAGCCGATCCGGGAAATCACCGTATCGATGCCTTCACCGGCCAGCTCGACGATCTTGTCGCCGACGTCATCGACCATGTAGGTATCGTTGCCGCGTCCGCCGGTCATCTGGTCCGCGCCCTTGCCGCCATTGAGGAGATTGTCGCCGCTGTTACCGGTGAGGATGTTGTCACACGAATTGCCGATGGCATCGAAATTGCCACCTTCGGTCAGGCGCAGGTCTTCGACGTTGGCCGACAGCGTATAGCTGCAGGAGGCGATGACCGTATCATGCCCCTCGTTGACCAGTTCGACGATGCTATCGCCGGGGTTGTCGACCACGTAGATGTCGTCGCCCTTGCCGCCTTCCATGTGGTCGTTGCCGGTCCCGCCATCGAGCAGGTCATTACCGACCCCGCCGAAGAGGGTGTCGTTGCCCGCACCACCATAGAGCAGGTCATCGCCGCCGATGTCATTGTTGGGCGAGGCGTAGGTGTGCATGAAATCGCCGTAGATGACGTCGTCGCCATCCCCGCCCATGAGCACGTCGTTGCCCGCCTCGCCGAAGAGCGTGTCATTGCCCTCTCCACCATACAGCTTGTCGTCGCCGCTGCCGCCGTGCATGTTGTCGTTGCCGGTCCCGCCCCACATCAGGTCGTTGCCCAGGCCACCGTCCATGAAGTCGTTGCCGGCGCCGCCGTCCATCACGTCATCATCGCTCTGCCCCGGCAGCAGCGTCTTCTGCACATTTCCGAAGAGCTGGTTGCCGTACATGCTGTCGTCACCATCGCCCCCCGACATCCGGTCATTGCCCAGGCCACCGTACATCTGGTCTTTGCCCCGGCCGCCGTCGAGCAGATCATTGCCGGCGCCACCATCGAGAATGTCATCGCCATCCTCGCCATATAGCTTGTCGTCACCCTCCTGTCCCATCAGGGTGTCATTGCCGGTGCCGCCCCACATGGTGTCATTGGTGTCGCCTCCGATGACGGTGTCATTGCCACCGCCGCCGATGAACTGGGTAAAGCGCGGTCGGCTGCCGCGCAGCCAATCGTTCAGCGACGAGCCCGTGTAGTCCAGGCGGTCATCGCCGTCGGTGCCGATCAACAAATCCGGCCGGCTCACAATGACCTTGACGTCATCGGGCTTGAACGTGACGGAGCGCCCGTAGGAGAGCTTGATGACGTTGTCGTTCTCACGCAGGCTGCGGAAGTCAGTCTCGGGCACTGCCAGCGGCGGCGGCGCAGCGGCGATCACCGTGGCAGGCAGTGCCGCGAAGCCTGCGATGGCAGGAACCGGGACTGGCACTACCGCTACCGATCCGACCACCACCGTGGCATCACTGCTGGCCTCGGCGGGCGCAGCGACCGGCGACGGGGCTGCGGCGATGACCGGCGCCGGTGCCGGTGCAACTGCTGGCGTAACTGCCGGGGTAAGCACCGGAGCAACGACGGGAACCGCTGCCGGCACCACTGCCGGCTTGAGTACCGGCGCCGCCTTGGGCGGGCACGACGGGATCAGCGACGAAATCGGGACCGGCACGCAGTTGGAATAGATGATCACCACATCGGGCGGAAACGCATCATGCAGCGGCACCACATCCCCGATGACAATCCATGGCTTGTTGGCCGGCCCGCGGGGATCGGGACTGACATCCTGCGGCAGCGGACAGACACTGCCCGGCGTCGATGGACGAACGCCCGCCGGGGTGGAAGGACACACGCTCGCTGGTGACGCGGGATGTGTCTTGCCTGGCGTCGGCGGCCACCCGGTGATCGGTTTGGGTGAATAGAGGGGCTCAGGCTCCAGCACGCCCGGCTTGACGCCGACAGGCTGGGCTTGTGCCAGTGTCGATGGCTCGACGGAATGCGAAGCCGATAGCGTCGACCGTGTGCTGCCTGCTGGCGGGGCGCTCTTGCCACTGCCGGCATTCCAGATGCCCAGGCGCCCGGCTACGGCGCCAGCGGTGACGGCACCCCGCAGCGACAGCAGGTTGGCATCGTCACTTTCCTGGCGGGACGGGGCCTGCCTGATATCGTGCATCTGGCGGGAACCGGCAAGCGGCTGGCCGCCGGTGCTGGCCGGGCGGTGACCGGCAAGCGGGAGAACACCTGCCACCGGTACGACAGCCGCGGCATGGAAGGCCGGCTTGCCGGTCACGATCGCCGCTGCTGGCTTGCGACGGGGTGTCGCGACCACGCGCACTGGCGACACCTGCGTACTCATTCGATTGATGGTGATAGGCATACTGTTCTCCCTGAGCTGTCTTACCGAAATTTTTCGTATTTGAGTTCGTAAAATTTCGTCCCAGGCTCATTCAATCGAAGCTCGCCAGCGCAGGCAATCGCACCAAGGTGAAGCCTGCACCAGTGGCCAGACCTGGCCATTCTGGGTTGCGCCGCCGTGGATATGAATTTTTGTACATGCAGGAAATACAAGGGCGCGACCAGCGCGGCGATACAGCGCAATCCCGGGCAGCAAGAAAATGCCGATATGAACAATCAGGCAAATGACGACGCCATCCCGGCAGCGTGGATTTTTTGAACATTCCACCACAGGCGTCCCTTGCACCGGCCGCCTGCGCCGCTGCGGAAAGCAACCGCGACAAACCGTGTCCCCCACGCTTCCGGCCGCGATTGGCTAGCACAATGCCCATCCCGCCGCAATGCTCGCTAACCCCAATGTGACGAAAGCGCCATTGCGGTTTTAATGCTGATTCAGTAGATTGGCGGAAAAATTACAAGTCCGAGAGTCACCCTCGAAGGTGCTCCGAGACAACGGAGACGAAAAACATCATGCCTGCCCCCGGCCCAGGCCCAAGGACATCCACCCTTGGCCAAGCGTGTGCTTTTGCCGTTTCCGTATGTTGGTCCGTCTCATGTGCGATCCGTCTGCTGCCACTGGCGCGGATTTTGCATGAAGCCGCAAAAAACATAAGGAGCCGCGCCATGTATTCCCGTGATTTCTCCGTCAACACCGTCGAGTTTTCGGATGTGGACGAACAAGCCAGCATGCTGACCGGATGGCAGCAGGAGTATCAGCAACTGGGCAGTGGCCGCTTTGTCGGTGCGCTCTCTACGGTACAGACCGATGAATTCCACTTCATCCGCGAAAGTACCAACACCTCTCTGCATGAGCGCATCATGCCGCCGCCCGACCAGGTCGTCATCGGCATCTGCAATACCGACGCAGATGGCCACCTGCTCAACGGTCGCCCGCTGACCCAGGACCTGCTGATCGTGCTCGATGGCAGCCGCGCCCATCATTTCCGTACCAACGGCCCCATCGAGTTGCTGGGTATCTCGGTGCCGCGCGAACTGTTCCTTTCCCAGTTGCATGAGCAGGACGACGCCAGCGTGCGCAGGTGGCTGGACCTGTCGGTGATGCAGATCGATGCGGGGGCCGCCAGCATGCTGCGCCAGTACTTTGCGCTGGCGTCGGAGCTGATGCAGCACCCGGCCGACGGCCCGGCGCGCAGCTTCAGCCCGCGGGCCCTGGCCTCCACCGCCATCAGCAACGTGGCCCTGGCGCTGTCGCTGCAGCAGGGCCATCACGATCTGGAAGCCACCCTGCCCTCACGCCAGCGCCGCGAGCGCATCGTGCACAATGCCATCGACTACATGCGCCAGCATGCCGGTGACGAGATCGGCATCCTCGATGTCTGCCGCGCCACCCATGTCAGCCGCCGTACGCTGCAATACTGCTTCGAAGAGCGCCTGGATATCTCGCCCCTGCAATACCTCAAGGCCCTGCGCCTGAACGCCGCCCACCGCGAGATCAAGCGCCGCAACGTGCAGGACGGCGTCTGCGACCGGCAAGACACCATCGGCAACCTGGCCGCCCTGTGCGGCTTCAACCACGCCAGCCGCTTTGCCTCCGAATACAAGAAGATGTTCGGCGTGCTGCCCTCCGAGACGGCATTGCAGGTCAGCCGCAACTAACTGAGACCCCGGGGGCTTGGTAACAGCGGTTACCAAGCCCCCCCTCTCGTCATCACGGTTTGGGCGATTTGGGCGATTTTGGGGCGCCAGCCTATCCGTTTTCGGCAAATGCCTTGGCCTTGCACCGACCGGGGTCGTGGATCTGCCATGCAGAATACGAGCAATCACTTCACTTGCTCGCATCCTCCCCTGGATTAACGACGAATCAGTCAACAATGACGGTCACTGCCACAGCGAAATTTCTCGCCCGGCGCATAATCCGCTGTCGTTCCCATCATCTCGCCGGTACAGTCCACGGCACCTCCCCGCACCCCGCAATCCGCCCTCCAGGCTGGCGGCATCCTGCCGCGCATCATTTTGGACAGTGGTATTTCAGCGCCATGCGCTTGGTTTGCTAAAAGCGGCTAACGGTGAGAAGCCCGCCGATTCTAAATTCTCTCTCGTCCACTGTTCTCAAAAAGCTACCTATCAAGGACGCCGCCATAAGCGAGTCAGATCGCCATTTCGTCAGCCGGATGTCAGGAATGGTGTGCGCCGAACCGGCCCGCAACGATAGGGACTGCCCTGCGAGTCTCAGGAAACCGGTCATGTCTCCGGTGTCGGGTGCGGCCTCCCCCAGGTCGCACGCAACCGGTCCACGCACAACACAGCATCACGAAATGGAGAGAGCACGATGAAGCACATCAACATGGGACTCATGGCCCTGGCGCTGGCCAGCACCTTCGCCCACGCCGCCACCCCGCAGGACCTGGGCGGCAGCCTGACGCCCCTGGGTGGCGAGAAGGCCGGCGGCAACGGCGTCCCCGAATGGAAGGACGAGAACCCGGCCCTGCCCGGCTGGTCCTACGGCAAGCTGCGTCGCGAGTTCTTCAAGTACAAGGACGACAAGAAGACCGACACCATCGATGCCTCCAACGTCGACAAGTACGCCAGCAAGCTGACACCCGGCCAGATTGCCCTGATCAAGCAGATCAAGGGCTACAAGATGGATGTCTATCCCAGCCACCGCTATTGCAGCGCCCCCGATTTCGTCGCCGAGAACACCAAGAAGAACAGCATCGCCAAGATCGGCCCGGACGGCTGGAGCCTGGCCGAGGCTGTAGTGCCGGGCATCCCCTTCCCGCTGCCCAAGACCGGCGAGGAAGCCATGTACAACAGCAAGATGCGCTATCGCGGCGTGGCCTTCGAGCTGAAGTCCACCATCACCGCCGTCTCGCCGCGCAAGGGCAGCACCGAGTGGATCAAGGCCGGCTCGCAGCAGACCATGTACTTCCCCTGGGCCAACAAGGGCAGCGCCAACCTGTCCACGCTGCCGCCGGTGGAGTACTACACCTACTTCGCCTACAACTCGCCCACCGCGCTGGCCGGCCAGGCGCTGTCGATCGCCACCTTCCTCAACCAGCCCGGCAGCGAGACCTTCTACTACTTCCCGGGCCAGCGCCGCGTGCGCCGCATGCCCTCCTACGCCTACGACTCGCCGCAGATCGGCATGGAAAACCAGTACACCCTGGATGAGCCCATGGTCTTCAACGGCACGGTGGACCGCTTCGACTGGAAGCTGGTCGGCAAGAAGGAAATGCTGGTGCCCTACGGCAGCTTCGGCGGCACCGAGTTCAAGACCAAGTTCGAGGATGTCGCCGGCGACGAATTCATCGCCGAGAATGCCCGCCGCTACGAGCTGCACCGTGTCTGGGTGGTGGAAGCCACCGTCAAGGCCGGCGTACGTCACCTGGCACCCAAGCGTACCTTCTACATCGACGAAGACAGCTGGAACCTGGTCGCCGCCGACGACTACGACGCCCAGGGCAAGCTGTGGAAGCACCGCGAAGCCTATGTGATCCCCGTCTATGAAACCGGCAGCTGCGACCAGGCCGGCTTTGCCCAGTACAACCTGGCCGAAGGCCGCTACGTGTTCGACCTGCACTCGGTGGGCACCGGTCGCGACCTGGCCTGGGAAGTCGATGGGAAGGGCAATCCGCGCGCCAAGGCCAGCTTCTACAGCGCCGACAACCTGCGCGCCATCAGCGACCGCTGATCGCCAGCCAGCAACGGGAGAGAGAAAACAATGAAAAAAAACATGCACAAGAAACTGCTGGCGCTGGCGGCGGCCAGCCTCTGCAGCAGCGGCGCCCAGGCCTTTACCTTCGAGGGCGAGACGGTCTCGGGCAACTTCGACTCCACCGTCTCCCTGGGCGTGGGCGTACGCGCCAGTTCGCAATCCTGCGGGCTGGTGATCGGCAGCAGCGCCGGCACTGCCTCGCCGGCCAGCGGCAGTGGCGCACCGGCCGGCTGCGCCGACTCGCTGTCCTCGCTCAACGACCAGGGCAACCTGAACTACAACCGCGGCGACCGCTTCACCACCTATCTCAAGGGCACGCATGAACTGCTGCTGAACATGCCCGAGGACGTCAAGTTCCTGGGGCGCGTGAGCTGGTTGCGCGACTACTCGGCCACCAGCACCAGCGGCAACATCAGCGGCGCCAACACCACCGGCCGCTCGCTGTCGGACGACGCCACCAACGAGCTGCATTCCAAGGTGCGGCTGCTGGACCTGTGGGTCAGCAAGTCCTTCAACCTGGGCGAGGAACGCGCCCGCGTGCGGGTCGGCAACCAGGTGGTGAACTGGGGCGAAAGCCTGTTCCTGCCGGGCGGCATCAACCAGACCAATGCCATCGACCTGATGCGCCTGTCCAATCCCGGCACGCAACTGAAGGAAGCCATCCTGCCGGCGCCCATGGTCAACTTCGCCTCGGGCATGGGCAATGGTTTCTCCATCGAGACCTATGTGCAGCAGGGCTGGGAAAGCAACTACTTCCCGCCCGTAGGCAGCTACTGGTCCACCGCCACCGTGGGCAGTGGCGCCGATGCCCTGGGCGTGCCCACCACCAACCGGCCGCGCTCCACCGGCCAGTATGGCGTGGCCCTGCGCTATACCCCGCCCGGTGCCGAGGTCAACTTCGGCCTGTACGTGATGAACTACCACGACAAGTCGCCGGTGCTCTCCACGGCCAACACCGCCAGCGGCCTGGGCTACTCCTATCTGGAAGACCGCAAGATGATCGGCCTGTCGGCCAACTTCCCGCTGGGGAACTGGGCCATCGGTACAGAACTGTCGTACCGGCCCAAGGATGCCGTGGCCCTCAATGGCTCGGTGCAGAACGCCAACGGCGGCTATTGCATGACCAATGGCAAGTGCTATGTCGAGACCGCCAAGTACCAGCTGGCCGTCACCGGCCTGCTCAGCCTCACGCCCAGCGAGCATGGCAGCATCCTCAAGCTGCTGGGGGCTGACACCGCGACCCTGATGGCCGAGGCCGTGGCGATCCGTTATCCCAACCTGAAGAGTTCCTATGACGGCATCCCGGTGGCAGCCGGCCTGTGGGGCTGGGGCTATGACACCACCGCCAATGCCAACTCCACCCTGGCCAACGGCGGCAACACCGCCGGCGTCGGCACGGCCACCTCCTACGGCTACAACCTGGACTTCAGCTGGGTCTATGACGGCTCGCTGGTGCCGGGCTGGCAGGTGATCCCGGAGATCTACTACTTCCAGGCCCTGAAGGGACGCACGCCCAACGCCACGGCCACCTTCATGGAAGGCGCCAAGATGGCCAACTTCACCATCACCTTCATGCAAAACCCCGCCAAGTGGCAGGTGGCGCTGAACTTCGCCAAGTTCTGGGGCGGCGCCAGCGTGTTCGACCAACCCCTGAGCGACCGCAGTTTCTATGGCCTGACCGTCAGCCGCAACTTCTAGCAACACGTCGTCACGCCCGGCCCTGGTGCCGGGCGTTTGGCCGCCTGCGGGCGGCAATCGTCTTCACCTGAGAAAAACGCACCATGGGTTCCGCCAATCGCCTCTTCAGCCTGGCCCGTTTCGAGGCCACCGTCTTCCGCTTCCGCATCCCTCTCCTGCTGGGCCTGCTGGTCTTTACGGCAGCCATGTCCTTCTTCGCGCTGCAATTGCGCATGGACGCCGGCTTCGAAAAGCAGATGCCCACCCACCACGAGTACATCGACACCTTCAAGCAATACCGTGACGACGTGCTCGGCGCCAACCGCCTCAATATCGTGCTGCGCGCCCGCAAGGGCGACATCTGGACCCAGGCCGCCTTAACGCGCCTGAGCGACATGACCCAGGCCGTCATGTTCCTGCCCAATATCAGCCGGCTGGGTGTGCAATCGCTGTGGACGCCCAATACCTTCGTCAACGAGATCACCGAGGAAGGCTTTCGCGCCGATCCGGTGATTCCCGGCACGGTGATTCCCTCGGCACTCACGCCGGAGAGCATCGCCCAGATCCGCAATACCGCCATCAACGGCGGCTTCGTCGGCACCCTGATCTCGCGCAACCAGGACAGCGCCATGATCGTGGCCGAGATCAATGAATTCGATGCCAAGGGCGACAAGGTCGATTACCTGGCCTACAACAAGCTCCTGAACGACTTGCGCGCCAAGTACGAGGATGCCGACTTCGAGGTGCAGATCATCGGCTTCGCCAAGCAGATCGGTGACGTTGCCGATGGCGCCGAGGGCGTGCTCAAGTTCTGCGCGATGGCGCTGCTGCTGACCACCATCGCGGTCTACTGGTATTGCCGCTCCCTGCCCTTCACGCTGCTGCCGGTGGCCTGCTCGCTGGTCTCGCTGGTGTGGCAGTTCGGCACGCTGCGCCTGCTCGGCTACGGGCTCGATCCACTGGCGGTGCTGGTGCCCTTCCTGGTGTTTGCCATCGGCGTCTCGCATGGGGTGCAGCAGATCAATACCATCGTGCGCGGCATCGCCAGCGGCCTGTCCTGCGAAGTGTCGGCGCGCGCCAGCTTCCGCGGCCTGTTGATCCCGGGCGTGCTGGCACTGGTGACGGCCTTTGTCTCCTTCATCACGCTGGTGATGATCCCCATCCCCATGGTGCGCGAGCTGGCCATCACCGCCTCCATCGGCGTGGCCTACAAGATCGTCACCAACCTGGTGATGCTGCCGCTGGCGGCCTCGCTGCTCAAGGTCGGCCGTGGCTATGCCGACGCCGCCATGCGCGCCCAGCAGGCGCGCGGACGCTGGCTGGCCGTGCTCTCGCGCGCGGCCGAACCCAGGGTGGCACGCACCATCGTGGTGGTCACGCTGTTGCTGTTGGCGGGCGCCGCCTGGTACAGCCACGACCGCCTGGTCGGCACGCTGCAGCCGGGCGCACCGGAATTGCACGCCAATTCGCGCTACAACCAGGATGCCCGCTGGATCGCCGAGAACTACGGCAATGGCCTGGACTGGCTGACGGTGATCCTCTCCACCCCCGCCAACTCCTGCGACAACGTCAGCTTCGGCCGCTACCAGGACCAGTTCGACACCGTCATGCGCCATGTGCCGGGCGTGCTGTCGGTAAGCTCCTTCGCCGACCAGATGAAGATCTACAACGAGGGCTACAACGAAGGCAACCCGGCCATGTTCACCGTGCCGCTGGATGCCGCCAACTACGCGGCGCTGGCCGTGGAGATCGGGCGCGTGCGCGGCTTCCTCTCCAAGGACTGCAACATGCTGGCGACCCATCTGTTCCTGGCCGACCACAAGGCCGCCACCATCAATGGCGTCATCCAGGCGGTCAAGCAATATCGCGACCAGCACAAGCTGGCCGGGCTGGAGATCCGCCTGGCCGCCGGCAATGCCGGCGTCATCGCCGCCGTCAATGACGAAGTCGAGAAGTCCGAACTGCCCATGATGCTCTACGTCTATGGCGCCATCGTGCTGCTGGTGTTTGCCGTCTATCGCGACTGGCGCGCCATCATCGCCTGCTGCCTGCCACTGACGGTGGCCACCTTCATCGGCTACGCCTTCATGAAGCAGCTGCAGATCGGCCTGACGGTGGCCACGCTGCCGGTGATGGTGCTGGCCGTGGGCATCGGCGTGGACTACGCGTTCTACATCTACAACCGCCTGCAGATGCACCTGGCCGCCGGCCAGCCCATCGAGGAAGCACTGCACCACTCGCTCCAGGAAATCGGCATGGCCACCATCTTCACCGCCATCACACTGGCCATCGGCGTGGCGACCTGGTCGTTCTCGGCGCTGAAGTTCCAGGCCGACATGGGCAAGCTGCTGGCCTTCATGTTCCTGGTCAACCTGGTCATGGCGATGACCGCGCTGCCGGCCTTTGCCGTGGTGCTGGAAAAGATGTTCCCGCGCAAGACCCCGATCAAGCTCAACAGCGCCCTGGCGCACTGACCCCGCAAGGACGATTTCGATGACTTTCTTCTTCAAGCACGCCCTGTCGGCGCTCGCCGCCAGCCTGGCGCTGATCCCGGCCAGCGCCGCGCTGGCCCAGGCCGGCGCCCCCATCCCCCTGGCCGCCGCGCGCGCCGACGCCCATGCCCTGCACAACATGATGCTGGGTGCCACCCGCGCCGGTAATCAGGCAAGCAGTCGCATCGTGGCCGTAGGCGCCTACGGCTACATCATCCTCTCCGACGACGGCGGCGCCAGCTACCGCCAGGCCGAGCAGGTGCCGGTGGACTTCACCCTGACCTCGGTGGCCTTCGCCGACAGCGAACAGGGTTGGGCCGCCGGGCATGGCGGCGCCATCCTGCACACCAGCGATGGCGGTCGCCACTGGACGCTGCAACGTAGCGATACCACGGTCGACCAGCCGCTCTTCTCGATCTGGTTTGCCAATGCCAACGAAGGCTGGGCGGCCGGGCTGTGGTCGCTGCTGCTGCACACCCGCGATGGCGGCCAGCACTGGGAGCAGGTCAAGCTGCCCACCGCGCCGGGCCAGAAACGCGGCGACCTGAACCTGCTGCACCTCTTCCCCGGCGCCGACGGTGCACTCTATGTCGCGGCCGAACAGGGCGTGCTGTATCGCTCGACCGACCAAGGCCAGCACTGGGAGGGTATCGCCACCGGCTCCAGGGCCTCGCTGTGGAGTGGCGTGGCCACGGCCTCCGGCGCCTTGGTGGTAGGTGGCCTGGGCGGCAAGATCCTGCGCAGCGACGATGGTGGCCAGCACTGGCAGAACGTGGCTTCGCCCACCAGCGGCTCCATCACCTCGCTGCGCACCGAGGGCAGCAAGGTGATCGGCAGCTCCCTCTCCGGGGCGCTGATCGTCAGTGACGACGATGGCCGCAGCTGGCGCGTGGCCGCCATGGCGCGCGATGCCCTGACCACGCTGGAACTGCAGGATGGTCGCGCCGACCGGCCGCTGGCCTATGGCAAGGGTGGGCAGGCCAGACTGGAGGCGCGTGCCGGCAACTGAAAACCGGCAGCAAAATGCAAAGAGGATATCCGCGGATATCCTCTTTTTTTTGTGCGCCGTAGTTGGCCGGCGCTTATTTCTTCAGGCTGATCACCTGCGGCTGCGTCACCGACTTCAAGCCTTCATTGCCGAACTCCAGCCCCCAGCCCGAGCGCTTGACGCCACCGAACGGCACCATGGGATGCACCATGCCATGCTGGTTGATCCAGACGGTCCCGGCCTGCAGGCGCGTGGCAATCTGCGCCGCACGTGCGCTGTCGCTGCTCCATACCGACGCGCCCAGGCCGACGTCGAGCCGGTTGGCATTGGCGATGGCCTCTTCCAGCTCGCTGTAGCGGATGATGGGCAGCACCGGGCCGAATTGTTCCTCGTCGACCAGGCGCGCGCCATCACGGATATCGGTCACCAGCGTGAGGGGATAGAAGTTGCCCGGGCCATCCGGCAAGCGGCCACCGCAGACGATGGTGGCCCCATCCTCGCGGGCGCTGTCCACCAGCGCCGCCACCTTCTGCAACTGCATGCGGTTCTGCACCGGCCCCATGGCGATGCCCGGCTGCAGGCCGTCTCCCATGGGCGTGGCGGCGATGATGGCCTGGAGCTCGGCGACGATCTGGTCATGCAGAGCGTCGGGCACGTAGAGTCGTTTGGCGCAGGCGCAGGTCTGCCCCATGTTGAGGAAGGCGCCCCAGAACAGGCCCGGCGCAATGGCCTTGGGATCGGCGTCGTCGAGCACGATGGCGGCGTCATTGCCGCCCAGCTCCATGGTGGTGGGCGTGAGGTTGCGGGCGGCGGCGGCGACAATGCGCGCCCCAGTGGCGCCCGAGCCGGTGAACATGATCTTGTTGACCTGGGGATCCTCCACCAGCAGCGCCCCCACGCTGCCGTCGCCGCTGACGGTATTCATCACGCCCGGCGGCAAGGCGCCAGCGATCACCTTGGCCAGTTCCAGGCCGCACACGCTGGTGTATTCGGACGGTTTCAGGACCACGGTATTGCCGGCGAAGATGGCCGGGATGACCTGCCAGATCGAGATCATCAGCGGCCAGTTCCACGGGGCGATGGCGGCCACCACACCGAAGGGCTTGCGATGCAGTTCATCGCGCCGGGTCTCGTCCTCGAACACCACCTCGGGCGCCAGCGTCAGGCTGGCGGTGGCGCGCGTCCAGGCTTCGCAGCCCCACAGCTCGAAGCGCGAACCCGGCACCTGGTCCGGCCCCACCCCGCCCAGCGGACGCCCCTGCTCCTGCGTCACCAGCGTGGCCAGCCATTCGGCATTGGCAGCGATGGCATCGGCCACCCGGTGCAGCGCGGCGCGGCGCTGTTCCAGATCCAGCGCCGCCCAGGCTGGCTGGGCATTGCGGGCAGCCGCCACGGCGGCGGCCACCTCGATGGCGTCGGACTGGGGGAAGCGGCCCATCACCTCGCCATTGGCGGGATTGCGGGAATCGAGCAGGCGCTCGGCGGTGCGCAGCTGGCCGCCGATGATATTGCCGGTGGTGTACATACGGTCTCCTTGAAGAAAAAGACCGCCCTGGCCGGGGCCGGAGGCGGTCATGGGGAAAGGTCGTGCAGGGAGCAACAACTTATTTTTTCTTGTTCAGGCCCAGGGTGGGCGTCTCGTCGAAGAAGTTCCAGGGCTTGAGCAGCACATGCACCCATTCGGTGGGCATGATCGGCCATTCCTCGGCGCGCGCCACGTGGGTGGTGCCGGTGGTCAGCCAGACCACGTCATCCTGGTTGACGATGGACTGGTTGTCCTTGACGAAGGCGCCCAGCCCGGTGTCTTCATGCGAGCGGTTGGGATACTTGCCCTCGGGGAAGCGCTGCTCGGGGTCGTAGCGGGTGACCCACAGCTGGCGATCCATGAAGCTCAGACGCCGGTTGAGCCATTCATCCTGCGAGAAGTTGGCGCCCTTGGCGATGGGGTGGGTGCCGCCTGCATAGGGGATCAACTGGTAGGACACCGGATTGCCAACCTTGTTGAACTTGTTGGGATTGCTCAGGAGCCGGATGGTCGAGGCATCGAACTTCTGCGCGGCCTGCTGCTCGGTCTCGGGCGTACGCTGCACGGTCTGCATGGTGCTGCTGCGCGGGCCGCCACGGGTGTTGGGCAAGACCACCGGGTCGACTTCGGTGAGCGAATTGCCCTGCCCATCGATGTCCAGATCCAGCCTGAAGTTGTAGATGTGCTGGTGGGTGGTGCCGACGACGTTGTGATCGATCAGGGTGCCATAGCGGGTATCCTCGGCGGCGCTGGCGTCGCGCATGGTCGAGGCCTGCACGCCCTTGACCGCTTCGATACCGGTGGCACCGGCGTTGATGCCGATGGTGCCGTTCTCGGCAAAGACCCAGTCGAAGATGTAGTCGTAGTTGCCCACCGTGCTGATCCAGCGGATCACCAACTCACGCCGCTCCACCGACAGGTTGGGCTGGCCGTATTCCTGGTGCTTGAACTCCGGTCCGGCATAGCGCTCGAACACGCCAATGGCGCGCGGGATCACGCGCGGCTTGCCGCTGCTGTCGGCAATGGTGGCGTCCAGCAGCACCGCGTTCTCGGGGGTGTCCTTGCCGCGCTCGATGGACGAGGTCAGCGTGCCCATGCCGTATTCGCCCGAATCCAGGTAGGCCTTGAAGTACCAGCCCACGTCCGGATCGCCATAAGGCACGATCATGCCGCCCAGCGAACCCTCGTACATGATCTGGCGCTTCTTGCCGTGGTCGTTGTAGGTCACGGTGGAGAACATCAGGCCCACGCGCGAATCGAGCTTGAAGTGCATCTCCCAGTTGCGCCAGTGCAGGGTGTTGCCGCTGATGGTGTAGTTCTTGCCTTCGGGCTCGCTGATCTCCAGCGGCTTGGGCGGCGGCGTGAGGGTGCGACCACGGCCGTCGTAGCCGGTGGGCTTGAGCGGCACCGGGATGACACCGTTGTCCTCGACCTTGATCACCTTCTTGTTGACCACGTCCACCACCGCCACCAGGTTCTCGATGGGATGGGCCCAGTAGTTGCCGTCACCCACATCGAGGTAGCTGACCACCTTGAGCAGGCGGCTATCCTCTTCCAGCGCGTCCTTGCCGCCGAAGTAACCCACCGTCAACGGTGTCGCCACCACCTTCTTCATGTCGCTGATGCCACGGCGGGCGATCGCCTGTACATACTCAGGGCTGGATTCCAGCGAATTCTGCACCGTCTCGAAGTCATCCACCAGCACCATGCCCTGTACGCCGGCCTTGGGTTCCCAGCGCACCACGCTATGCCGGGCCAGGTCCACCGTACCTTCGATGACGTTGCGGCCATCGAGCAGGGTGAAATTGGCACGCCGCTCGAAGACCGGCCGGCCCTCGCCCAAGGCGAATTGCCAGACCTGCTCCTTGGGCGGTTCGGCCAGGCTGATCTCGGTGAAGCGATAGTTGGGCTGGTAGTGGCCGCTGGCCTTGAGCGCATCGACAGTGGCCGTGATCTCGGCGGCCGACAGCGGGTTCAGGGGATGCGGCACGGCCTCGATCTGGAAGGTCTTGTCCAGGCTGGGCGCGAAGACGGTATTGATGAAATCTTCCGAGACATAGGGCTGGTCGCCCTTCATCACCAGCGGCACCGGCAGGGCCACGCTCTGGCCATTGACCAGCGCGGTACGGGCGCGCGGCTTGACGCGCACGATGACGCTGTTGCGGGTGATGGTCCAGACGCCCGCATAGGCATCCCAGCGCACGCTGGCGCCGAAGGATTCCATGGCTTTCTTCAGCGGCACCATGTGCGCGGCGGCGCCATGGGCAGCCGCCGGCAGCGGCAGCATCACGGCGGTGGACAGGCCGGCAGCGGCGAGCGCGGCCAGCAGGACATGGCGGGAGGCCAGGTGGAGTGCAGAGCGGAATGGTTTCATTGTCGGGGCTGGGCTGTGGGACTATCGTGACGCTGATTATTGCGTCGGATAATCGGACAGGCGTAGCCCGAATTGGCAAACCTGCAGCCCGCGTGCAGCGGGGCATACCGCTGACACCCCAGCCCTGCGCGCCGCGCCCGGGCGCCCGGATGGGGCTGGCCAGGCGCGGGGGACATCATCGGCGCTGCCGCGCTGCCTGCCACGCCGCGATATTGCCGATTCCGGATAGGCGCCCGGGGCTTAGAACCGGTGACGCAGCCCCATGCGCAAGACGTTCTGGCTGCTGTCGTCGGCGGGCGCCGCCGAATAGGCCGCGCTGATGACGCCCGGATTGAGGGTGTCGCCCGCCTTCTGCAGACTCCACATCGCATAGAGGTCGGTGCGCGCCGACAGGAAGTAGTCCAGCCCCAGGTTCCACTGCGTGGTCCTGGCCAGCGTTGCCCCTGCGCCGCTACGGGCCAGATCGGCACGGTCATGGATCACGCTGGCCAGCACATGCAGCTTGCCATCGAGGGCATAGTCCACGCCGGCGTCGAACACATTGGCACGGGTGGCGCTGGTGATGGCGACCAGGCCGGTGTCGGTCAAGGCAGCCTGCAGCGGACGACGCGTCTGCGACCAGGCCAGGAACAGCTTGGCGGGCCCGGCCTGATAGCTGCTGCCCAGGGTGAAGGTGCGCAGCTCGGTCTGGCCGGCGCTGGCCGTTGCACTGTCGGCCGCCAGCCTGCTCTGGTAGTAGGCCGCGCCGATACCGAACGGCCCGTTGCTGTAGTTGGCGCCCGCCCCGAAGGCTTGCCCGGCGGTATTGCTGCCGGCCACTTCGCCCATGCCATAGAACAGGCTGGTGACCAGGCCGGCGTGGCTGGTCCAATCCCAGCGCAGGGCATTGTTGGTGCGCGCGCCGGTCAGGCGGTCCAGGCTATTGAAGTGGGCGGCCCGTACGCCGCCGCCACCAAAGATCTGGAAGGAGGTGTAGCGCTGGCCGATCTCTTCCAGGTAGTCGGTCTGGCGCCCCAGCGTGAAGGTGCCGGCGGGACCGCTCAAGCCAACCACCGACTTGCGATCGAACAGGACACCCGGCGTGGCCATGGCGCCATCGTCGGCCCCCAGGCCCGTCTCCAGCTGGAACAGCGCCGACCAGGCGCCACCCAGCGCCTCCTTGCCGCGCACGCCGATGCGCGAGGCCATGGCATCGCCCGAATCCAGGCTCAGGCGCTGGCCATTGGTGGGGCCGACCTTGCTGGTACGGACCAGGCTGAGGTCGATGACGCCATAGACCGTAACGCTGGAGGAATCGGCATGGGCCGACCCGGCCAGGGCAAGAAGGGGAAACAACAGCAGGGAAGGCAGACGTTTTTTCATGAGACAGGCGAGGCAGCATGGCATGGTGCAGAAAACCTCACTGCGGTTTTCTGCACCATCGTGTTGAGGGGAAAGTCGAGGCGCATGGTAGGAGCAGCCCGCCCCCGCGACAATTACCTCTTGGGATAGTGCGACACGCGGCTGGCATATCCCCTGCCCTCATGCAATACTCACCCCTGTCCATCGCCCGGACACCCTTGTCAGCCAACCCTGCACAGACGATTGAATACCACCGCCACCTTCCGCCTGGAAGCTTCCAGTCCGCCCATCCTGCACGTCGAGGGTGACTGGACCCTGCACAACTACCGGCAACTGTCGCGCCAGATCGCCGAGCAGCGTCCGGCCCTGGGCACCGACCTGGCGCTGCGGTTTTCGGCACTGAGCGCCTTCGATACGGTCGGCGCCAAGCTGCTGGTCGACTTGCTGGGCGTGCCCCTGGCCCTGCAGCAGACCACCGAGCTCAGTGACCTGCCGCGCGCCTGGCGCAGCCTGCTCGCGGCCGTGGCCGAGGCCAAGGCGATTGCCATTCCCAAGGCGCCCAAGCCGCGCCAGGCCTGGATCACCGACATGCTCGCGCAGGTGGGCGCAACCATGCTCAGCCAGCGCGCCTGCGCGCTGGGCCTGCTGGGCTTTACCGGCCTGTGCCTGCAGGCGCTGGTCACCTCGCTATGGCGCCCCTCGCGCTGGCGCATCACCGCCGTGGTGGCCCAGATCGAGCAAACCGGGCTGGATGCGGTCCCCATCGTGTCGCTGCTGACCTTCATGGTGGGTGCGGTGGTGGCCTTCCTGGGGGCCACGGTGCTGGCCAACTTCGGCGCCAGCATCTATACGGTAGACCTGGTGGCCTTTTCCTTCCTGCGCGAATTCGCGGTGCTGCTGACCGCCATCCTGATGGCCGGACGCACCGCCAGCTCCTTTACGGCCCAGATCGGCTCCATGAAGGCCAACCAGGAGATCGACGCCCTCCGCGCCCTTGGCCTGGACCCGGTGCAACTGCTGGTCCTGCCGCGCATCATCGCGCTGCTGGTAGCCATGCCGGCGCTGACCTTCGTGGCCATGCTCTCGGGCCTGTTCGGCGGCGCCATGGTGTGTGCGCTGTCGCTCGATATCAGTCCAGCCATGTTCATGTCGCTGCTGCAGCAGGACGTAGGTATCCTGCATTTCGTGCTGGGCATGGTCAAGGCGCCACTGTTTGCGCTGGTGGTGGCCATCATCGGCTGCAACGAAGGCTTCAAGGTCAGCGGCAGCGCCCAGTCGGTCGGCCAGCACACCACCTCCAGCGTGGTGCAGTCGATCTTCGTGGTGATCCTGCTCGATGCGCTGGCGGCCCTGTTCTTCATGGAGATGGGATGGTGAGCGCGGACGAGAACATCATCGACGTGCGCGGCCTGCGCAACCAGTTCGGCAGCCAGGTAGTGCACGACCAGCTGGACCTGCAGGTGCGGCGCGGCGAAATCCTCGGCGTGGTGGGCGGCTCCGGCACCGGCAAGTCGGTGCTGCTACGGAGCATCGTCGGCCTGCAACGCCCGGCCACCGGCCAGGTGCGCGTGTTCGGGCAGGATCTTTCGGCACTCTCGGCCGAACAGCGTTCGCGCTACGAGCGCCGCTTTGGTGTGCTGTTCCAGCAAGGGGCGCTGTTTTCCTCGCTGACGGTGCTGGAGAACATCGCCCTGCCGCTGATTGAATACGGCGGCCTCGATGCCGGCGAGGCACGCGGCGTCTCCGCCATGAAACTGGCGCTGGCCGGCCTGCCCATCGCCGCCGGCGACAAGTATCCGGCCGAGCTTTCGGGTGGCATGATCAAGCGCGCCGCCCTGGCCCGCGCGCTGGCGCTGGATCCCGACATCCTGTTCCTGGACGAACCCACGGCCGGGCTGGACCCGATCGGCGCGGCCGCCTTCGACCGCCTGATCCTGACACTGCGCGATGCGCTGGGCCTGACCGTGTTCCTGGTCACGCACGACCTCGACACGCTCTACGCCATCTGCGACCGCGTGGCCGTGCTCTCGGCCAAGAGGGTACTGGTGGTCGATCGCATCGACACCGTCGCGGCCTATCCCGATCCGTGGATACAGGAATACTTCCAGGGCCCGCGTGGACGGGCCGCCAGCCAGTCTGCCCTCCATGCCGATGCTGCCAACACTGCCAACGCCGGTAGTGCTGCCCCCTTCCCCCAAGGACAACATTAATGGAAACACGCGCCCATCACGTCCTCATCGGACTCTTCACCCTCCTGGTCGCCGCCGCGGCCCTGGTGTTCTGCCTCTGGCTCACCAAGGCCGGACGCGAGCGCGACGTCGACTACTACACGATCATCTTCAACGAGGAGGTCAGCGGCCTCTCGCGCGGCAGCCCGGTGCAGTACAGCGGCATCAAGGTCGGTGACGTGGTCAGCCTGACCCTGGACCCGGACGATCCGCGCAAGGTCCGCGCGCGCATCCGCGTGACCGGCCGCGCCCCCATCAAGGAAGACACCGGCGCCAAGCTGGCCCTGGCCGGCATCACCGGCACCGCCCTGATCCAGCTGACCAACGGTTCGCCGCAAAGCCCGCGCCTGGTCTCCCAGGATGACAACGATCCGGTCATCATCGCCACGCCCTCGCCGCTGTCCTCGCTGCTGGCCAATGGCGAAGACCTGCTCACCAACGTCAATGACGTGCTGCTCAATGCCAAGCAATTCCTCGCTCCCGAGAATGCGCACCGGCTCAGCGATACGCTGGCCCACGTGGAGCAGTTGACCAGTGCCCTGGCGGCCCAGCGCAACAACGCCGGCAGCGCCATGCAGGAACTGGCCGAAGCGGCACGCCAGGCCAACCTGGCCATGCAGTCGGCCAACCAGTTGCTGGGCACGCGTGGCGCCGACGCCATGGGCAACCTGCAAAAGGCCATGGCATCGCTGGCCGCCAGCAGCCAGCAGATCGAGACACTGATCCAGCAGAACCAGACGGCCTTGAGCAGCGGCGCGCAAGGCATGGCCGATATCGGTCCGGCCATCAGCGAACTACGTGGCACGCTGGCCTCGGTACGCGCCATCAGCCACAAGCTGGAAAACAATCCCGGCGGCTACCTGCTGGGCAACGACAACCTCCAGGAATTCAAACCATGACCCCCCTGCACCTGCTCCAGCGTAGCGGCCTGCTGGCCTGCAGCCTGGCCCTGGCGGCCTGCTCCATCCTGCCCAAGGCGGACCCGCAGACGGTCTATCGCCTGCCCCCCGCATCGACCAATGCCAGCGCCAACGCCGCCACCCGCGGCGATCGGCCTGCCCTGCGCATCGCCACGCCCTACGCCAGCCGCAGCGTCGATAGCGAACGCATCCTGGTGCTGCCCGAGGGGGATGTGGTCAAGTCCTATGCCGGGGCGCGCTGGAGCGATCCGGCCCCGGTGCTGGTGCGCGATCGCCTGCTGGAAGCCTTCCAGGGCGACGGCCGCTTTGGCAGCCTCTCGGGCGACCAGAGCAACATCGCCGCCGCCATCGAGCTGACAGGCTCGCTGCAAGCCTTCCAGAGCGAATACCGCAACGGCGCACCGACCATTGTCATCGTCTACGATGCGCGCATGATCGACACGGGCACGCGCCGGCAACTGGCGGCGCAGCGCTTCAGCGTCACCCAGGCGGTGGATGGCAGCCAGCTGCCGAACGTGGTGAGTGCCTTCGGCCGCGCCAGCGACCGGCTCGCCGCCGAGGTGGTGGCGTGGGCCGCGGGCATACGCTGAGAGCCTTCTGGCATCCGGCAATTATCCAAAGGTAGCATTCCCGCCGACGGCCAGGCGTGGCAAGCTTGACGGCATTTTCCCCGCTGACCGGAGCCGTCTTGGACAAGTTGCAAGCCATGGAAACCTTTGTCGCCGTGGTCGAGAGCGGCAGCTTTGTCAGTGCCGTCGACGTCACCGGCCTGTCCAAACCCGCCGTCTCGCGCCAGGTGTCCGAGCTGGAGCAGTTCCTCGGTATCCGCCTGCTGCACCGTACCACCCGGCGCCTGTCGCTCACCGATGAAGGCCGCCTCTATTTTTCACGCTGCAAGGAATTGCTGGGCGCCATCCAGGACGTCGAGAGCGAAGTCGGCCTCAATTCGGACCAGGCCTGCGGGCGCCTCAGGATAGGTGCGCCCCAGGACTTCGGCGTGGAGCAGCTGGCCCCCCTGTGGGGGCTGTTCACCGAACGCCATCCCCTGATCACGCTCAACATCACGCTCTCGGACCGCACCATCGACCTGGTCGAGGAAGGCTACGACATGGCCATCCGCATCAGTGCCCTCGGTGACAGCCGCATGGTGGCGCGCCCGCTGGCCTCGGTGCGCCTGATTGCCTGCGCCTCGCCCGCCTTCCTGGAAAAGCACGGCACCCCGCGCTATCCGACCGAACTGCGGGACTATCCCTTCATCTCCTACAGCTACCAGTCCAATGGCGATGAATGGCTGTTCCGCCATGTCGATGGCGACAGTTGCAGCGTGCGGGTGCGCTCCACGGTCTACGTCAACAACGGCGTGACCTGCCGCGAAATGGCCAAGGCCGGCCAGGGCATCGCGATCCAGCCCGATTTCATCGTCAACGCCGCCATCCAGTCGGGTGAGCTGGTGGAGTTGCTGGACGGCTGGTCCACCGGCGAAAAACTGGTGGTGCATACGCTTTACCCGACGCGCAACCATCTCCCGCCCAAGGTGCAGCGCATGCGCGACTTCCTGATCGAACAATTCAGGGTACCGCCCTGGTGCCCGCGTCCAGCGGCCTGAAGCGACAGATTCAGCGGCGGCTTTAGCTGCCGATCCAGCGCAGCATCAGCGGCATCGCCACCGGTACCAGCACGGCGGTGAAGACGCCGTTGAGCCCCATCCCCAGCCCGGCGAAAGCGCCCATCTCGGCACTGACCTGCAAGGCCCGCGCCGTGCCGATGCCGTGCGAGGCCACGCCCAGCGCAAAGCCGCGCACCGGATGGCTGTCGATGCGCAGGAAGTTGAGGATGTAACGCGCCGTCACCGCCCCCAGGATGCCGGTACAGATGACCAGCACCGCCGTCAGCGAAGGCAGGCCGCCGAAGCGCTCCGAGATCGCCATGGCAATCGGCGTGGTGGCCGACTTGGGCGCCAGCGACACCATGATCTGGCGCGGCGCCCCCATGGCATAGGCAATCCCGACCGCCGTCACCACCGCCGTGACGGAGCCCGCCGCCAGTCCCAGCATCAGCGGCAGCACCGCGCGGCGGAAGTTGTGCCACTGCTTGTACAGCGGCATGGCCAGCGCCACGGTGGCCGGGCCCAGCATGAAGTGGACGAACTGCGCGCCCTCGAAGTAGGTCTTGTAGGGCGTGCCGGTGATGACCAGGATGCTGACAACGATGGCGATGGCGATCAACACCGGATTGGCCAGCGGATTGAACCGCAGACGCTGGTAGAGCTGCAGCGCCACCAGATAGGCCACCAGCGTGGTGGTCAGCCCCAGCAGCGGCGAGGCCGCCAGGTAGACCCAGACATCGGTGAGCCGGTGCAGGCCGGGCATCATGGCTGCTCCCGGTCCTGGTCAGCGGCCGGACGCAGGCGCTTCATCGCCCACTGGGTCACCAGCGCGCCCACGGCGATGGCCAGTACGGTGCTGACCACCAGCGCCACCACGATGGCCCCGAGGTCGCCCTTGAGTTGCCCGCCGGCGGCGATCACCCCCACCCCGGCCGGCACGAACAGCAGCGACAAGTGTTGCAGGATGCCCCAGGAGGTCGGCTCCATGAAGTCGGCCAGGCGCGGATACAGCAGGAACGACAGCAGCAAGAGCAGCATGCCGATCACCGGCCCCGGCACAGGCAGGCCCAGCAACTGGGCCGCGCCTTCGCCCAGGCATTGGAAGACGAGGAGGAGAGCCAGGGAGGTCAGGTTCATGAGGAGTCCTTGGGAAAACACCGCAGTCGCGGCCCGAAAATTGAGCGATCGCTAGCGACGCAAACGATCCAGCCGCAGGCGCTGGCGCCCGTCGGTCAGGCGCAGCATGGCCAGCGTGGCCGCGCCGAAGGCGGCCAGGCCACTGGCCCCGGCCAGGATGAACATCAGCAGGATCTGGTACTTGGCCGCTGCCAGCGCATCCATGCCGGCCAGCACCTGACCGGTCATGATGCCGGGCAGCGTGATGATCCCGGCGGCCGACATCTGGTTGATCACCGGCAGCATGCCGCTGCGGATGGCGGCGATCAGCGGCGCGCGCAAGGCTTCGCCACGTCCCGCACCCAGCGCCAGCCGCGCCTCGATGACGGCAGCCGAACTGCTGGCGCCGGTGAGAAAGGCATCCAGCGCGATGCTGGCCGAATTGAGCACGCTGCCCAGCACGATGCCCATGAGCGGAATCGCATAGCGCGGGTCGTACCAGGGATCGGGACGCAAGGCGGTGGCCAGCGCCAGGGCCACGGTCAGCATCGAGGCGGTACCCACCACCACGGTACTGATGCGCAAGCCGGCGCTGCCGGCCAGGGGCTTGCGCGAGCGGCTGGACACTTCGCGCGCGGCGGCGGCAATCATCAGCAACACCGCCAATGCGGTCAGCCAGGGCGACTGGTTGCTCAGGATCCAGCGCAGTGCCAGTCCCACCAGCAGCAGTTGCGCCACCATCCGTAGCGCCGCCACCAGCAGCGAGCGGTGGATCTGCAAACCCAGTGCCAGCGAGGCGAGCGCATTGACCAGCACCAGGATCGCCGACATGGCCAGGTCGGTGGCCGACAGGGGCAAGGCATTCATGGTGCGCTCCTGCGGACGATCCGGAGGGTGCCGTTGCCCAGCCGTCGCGCCTGTTCCTGCGCATGGGTCACCAGCAGCAGCGCCATGCCCTGACCCAGGAAATCGTGCAACAGGGCTTCCACGCGCTCCACGTTGGCGGCATCCAATGCACTGGTGGGCTCGTCCAGCAGCAGCACCGCTGGCTGCGCCAGCAGGGATCTCACCAGCGCCGCACGCTGGCGCTCACCGGTCGACAACTGGACGAGATCGGCATGCAGACGGTCTTCGCCCAGGGCCAGTCGCTGGGCCAGCGTGACCGCCTTCTCCTGTTGATCGGCCGGGAAATGGGCCATCACCGTGGCTTCCCACCAGGCCGGTTCGGCCGCCTGGTACAGCACCTGGCGACGCCATTGCGGCGCCGGCATGGCGCTGCGTGCCCGGCCATCGAGCCAGGCTTCGCCCTGCCCTTCGTCGAGGTCGGCCAGCAGGCGCAGCAGGCGCGTCTTGCCGGCGCCAGATGGCCCCTCCACCACCAGGCATTGCCCGGCCTGCAGCGAGAAATCGGTCGGTGCGACCACCGCCGATCCGATGGCGTGAGCCCGCAGGCGCAGGCCGCTCCTGTCGACACTGACGGGTTGTGGGATGCCAGACAAGGGCAGCGGAGATGCGGTGTGATCCATGGAAGAAGGCGAACGGTACGCTGGTTTTCTTGTCCTGCGCGAGCAGTGTCGTGCAGGCTGATGGCGCAGTTTGACACAAGAGCGTCCTGCCATGCGAGGCCTTGCCTCGCACCGCCTCTTCCCCAGGGTACAAGGACGGAGGTCGGCTTGACGCGATCGGCACCGAGGCTGACGTTTTCTGCACCATGGTCGCCATTGCGCTCTCCTATGATGATGGCTCATCATTGCTCATCACAGAGGACTTCCATGACCACCACCCGCACCACCCTGGCGGCTGCCGCCCTGACGTTTTCGGCACTGTCGGCCCAGGCCGCCGACTTCACCGTGACCAGCCACGACATCAAGGAAGGACAGACGCTGTCGACTGCCCAGGTCTTCAACGGCTTCGGCTGCACCGGCCAGAACCGCTCGCCGCAATTGTCCTGGTCGGGTGCACCGGCCGGCACCAAGAGCTTCGCCGTCACCGTCTACGACCCGGATGCCCCGACCGGCAGCGGCTGGTGGCACTGGACGGTATTCAACATCCCGGCCTCGGTGACCAGCCTGCCCGCCGGCACCAATGCCCAGGGCGAGGGACTGCCCAAGGGCGCCGTCCAGGGCCGCACCGACTACGGCAGCAGTGGCTTCGGCGGTGCATGTCCCCCGCAGGGCGACAAGCCGCACCGCTACCAGTTCGTGGTCTGGGCGCTCAACACCGACAAGCTGCCCCTGGATGCCCAGGCCGGCGGCGCCATGGTCGGCTTCATGCTGAACGCCGCGTCGCTCGGCCAGGCCAGGCTGACCGCCTACTACGGACGCTAAGCTCCGCATGCCAGGCGAGATCGACATCCTGCCGTTTGCCCATGGTCAGCGTCCCACGCTGACCAGGATCCGCTGCCGCCAGGAGCAGCAGCTGCGCCAGGTCTTCATCGGCCTGGCCAGCATCTGCCATGTGCGGCAAGGCAAGAAGCGGCTGCAATGGAACGGGCGCAACCTGCTGTGCGGCCAGGAGGGCCTGCTGCTGATCGCGCCGGGCACGCAGATCAATGTGGGCAATCTTCCCCGCAACGG
This sequence comes from Herbaspirillum sp. NPDC087042, assembly GCF_044745245.1. Classification (NCBI taxonomy): domain Bacteria; kingdom Pseudomonadati; phylum Pseudomonadota; class Betaproteobacteria; order Burkholderiales; family Oxalobacteraceae; genus Herbaspirillum; species Herbaspirillum sp. NPDC087042. The sequence continues at coordinate 865,412 of NZ_JBIUZW010000001.1, forward strand.
CGAGTACGCCGCCGACATGGTCTCGCTGCCGCCTGCGCTCATCGAACGCTTCCGACTGCACTATCCCGGTCAGGGGGCGCATGCGCGGCAGGCGCAGGAAGTGACGACGGTGCCACAGGATGCCGACATCCTGCGTGCCTGGCGCTACCTGCAGGACTGCCTGCACGACGATGCGCCGGTCGAACTGCAATGCCAGGCCGGCGAGGCATTGCTGCTGGCCCTGAGCCTGCGCGGCAGCATCGGCGCGCTGCTGCGTGACCGCAGCGATGCCTTCAGCCATCGCATCGAGCAGCACCTGCTCATGCTGGACGCCGAAGAGCGCACCCTGGAGCGCGTCGCCGGAGCCTTCCATTGCAGTGTGTCCACCTTGCAGCGCCGGCTGGCACGCGAGCAGACCGGTTTCCGGCAGTTGCTCGACAAGGTGCAGCTGGGACTGGCGCTGGAACAACTGCAGGCCTCCTCGCTGCCCATCGCCGATATCGCGTCCCGCTGCGGCTACGATTCGGCCTCGCGCTTCGCCATCCGTTTCCGCCAGCATTTCGGGCTCAGTCCCAGCGAGTTGCGGCAGACCTTGCAGTGAGGCCAGCGCGACCGGCATAGCCGTCCCCACACAAGACGACACAGGGCGACACAGTACGATACAATCCCTGGCGATCCACCCCGGATCGCCATCTCTTCCTATCCCGCCACCATGGCGGACCTGCTCTTCTTCCCACCTGTCACCCCCGAATGGGGCCGTTATTTTCTGTAACGATTGTAAAAACAAATCCCATTGTGGCAGCCGGCCTCCGGCGCCCAAGATGAGGCGTCAAGTCACATCATGGCGTCACCGATATCCGGAGGGCCAAGTCACATGGATATTGTCTACATTCACAGCCCCATCACCTATTCCATCGCCCGCCAGCTGGCTAGCCAGGGCAGGCTCGACAATCCACTCGTGGTCTGCGGCCGCGGCATGGTCTGGGGTGGCCATCAGGTGTCAGTCATCGATGATGGCATCTGGAGTCCGGAGCGCACGGTCGAGTTCCTCGTGAAGCTGAGCGACGCACTGCCGCCCTCTCCATCCCCCTTGCACGTGTACCTGCCACATACCGGCTACCTGCTCGGCAAGATCCTGAAACTGTCTGCCGCGGTAACGGGCATCTCCTACCTCGAAGAGGGCAACACCTCCTGCAATGCGCTGCTGGCCTCGCCATCACAGGACCAGCCGGTCGATACCCATCTGCTGCTGCAACTGCTGCAGCGTCACCCTGCGGTGATGACCAAGCTGCGGCTGACGGCGCAGAACATCCACGACGTCAACCGCGTCCGTCCCATCTGGTTTGACGATGCCTGCCCCAAATACCGTGGCGCCTACCGGGTCTCTCCGGATGCCTTCCCTACGCTGGGCAAGGTCGCCACGCTCACGCTGCCGCCACAGAATTGCCTGGCCGAGACGGAACGTAACTGGCTGTGCTTCCTGCCCAACATCATCAACCTGGTGGCCCGCTACGGCACCGGCACCATGGAAACGCAGAAACTGCTGCACGGACTGGTCATTGCCCTGCGCACCATGAAAGCCCTGGTCACCGATCGGGGCGGCAAGCTGGTCATCAAGTTCCATCCGGTCGACGATGCCAACCTGAGCAATGAATTCAAGGGGGAACTGTTCCGCTTCGGCGAAAGCTACGCAGGATTTTCCGCCCGCCACGCTATCGACGCGCAACTGGAACCGACGCTGTTCAATTTCGACCGTTTCATCGTCGTCAACGAGTCCGCCGCCAGCCGCTACGCGCGGCTCTTCCATGGGCAAGACTGCCTGATCCCGCTCGAACTGGATTAAGCCGGACTCTCCGTCCGCCCGTATCCTGTCCGGCAAGTCGGGGCGAGCGCGCGGCCGAGGTTACAATCACGGATCCGCCGGCATCCGTGATGCCGCCTCAGCCACCTCGCCCGCTTGCACCACCATGACCGACTACCTGGAAATCTTCTATCGCCTCTTCATTGCCCTGCTCATCGGCTGCGCCATCGGCATCGACCGCAACCTGCGCGGCAAGCCCACCGGCATGAAGACCCTGGGCCTGGTGGCGCTGGGCTCGGCACTGGTGACCATGGCGGCGATGAATTTCGCGCTGGGCGACCAGGACCACAGCCGCGATGCCGTCAGCCGTGCCATCCAGGGCATCATTACCGGCATCGGCTTCCTGGGCGCGGGGGTGATCATCCACGAACAGAAGACCGAGAAGGTGCGCGGCCTCACTACCGCCGCCTCGATCTGGGTCACCGCCGCCGTGGGCATCGTCTGCGGCGCCGGCTGGTGGCGCGTGGCGCTGATGTCCACCGGTCTCATCCTGGGCCTGTTCGTGGTGGGCCGTCCGATCGAACAATGGCTGCATCGCAAGTGGCTCGACAAGAGTCCCGACGAGCGCGCCGATATCCGCGCCCGCGAAGAAGACTGAGCCGGACCGCCACGCTGCCATGAAGACCCTGCTGCTCTACGTCTGTACAGCCATTGCCGAGATCGTCGGCTGCTACCTGCCCTACCTCTGGCTCAAGCAGGACCGCTCGGCCTGGATGCTGCTGCCCGCGGCCGCCAGCCTGGCCCTGTTCGCCTGGCTGCTCACTCTCCATGACGCCGCGTCGGGACGGGTCTATGCGGCCTATGGCGGTGTCTATATCGCCGTGGCCATCGCCTGGCTCTGGGTGGTCGATGGCGTGCGCCCCTCCCCCTGGGATGTGGCAGGCGTGGCCGTGGCACTGGCCGGCATGGGCATCATCGCCTTCCAGCCCCGCTGAACCGGGGCCGCGCCGGCCCTCATATTGCCCCGGAGCATCGCACCGCTACGATGCACTGCACCACGAGAGCGCAGGCCGCACTGAAAACCATCACGCAATGATATAAATCGGGTGCAGACCGCCTGCCCCTCCATTCCCCCTCTCATCCCCCGGGATCGGCCACCAGACTGGCATTCCGGCCAAATCGGCTAGCTGGCACGACCTTTGCTCAATGATCATCAGGATCAAAGTCGATCCCCCCAATTGATGCCGATCTAACGATGGATCTGCAACACCCAAGGACAATGGCGTCCGCTTGGACCGAGGCACTGCCCCGGATTTGAGCGGGCGCCTTTTTGTTTCGCTGACCAGGACCCGTCATGAGCAAATCCAATCGTATCGAGCTGTTCTCCCTGCGCACCCCGCACATGCGCACCTTCCATCTGACCTGGATGGCTTTCTTCATCTGCTTCTTCGCCTGGTTCGCCTGCGCGCCGCTGATGCCGGTGATCAAGGGCGAGTTCAACCTGAGCGCCGGCCAGATCGCCAACATCAACATCGCCGCCGTGGCCGTGACCATCCTGGTGCGCCTGATCATCGGCCCCATGTGCGACCGCTTCGGCCCGCGCAAGACCTACACCGGCCTCTTGCTGACCGGTGCCGTACCGGTCATCGGCGTGGCCTTTGCGCAGAGCTACGAAAGCTTCCTGTTCTTCCGCCTCCTGATCGGCGCGGTGGGTGCCAGCTTCGTGATCACCCAGTACCACACCTCGGTGATGTTCGCCCCCAACGTGGTGGGCACGGCCAACGCCGCCACCGCCGGCTGGGGCAATGCCGGCGGCGGTGTGGCGCAAGGCCTGATGCCACTGCTGATGGGCGCGCTGATCATGCTGGGCGTCTCGCACGGCTGGGGCTGGCGCGTGGCGCTGATGGTGCCGGGCGTGCTGATGCTCATCATGGCGGCCGTCTACTGGCGCTTTACCCAGGATTGCCCGGAAGGTAACTATGACGAACTGCGCGCAGCCGGCGTGACCATCGAAAGCGGCAAGCGCGGCGGCTGGGCCAGCTTCCGCGCCGCGGCGGCCAACTACCGCGTCTGGATGCTCTTCATCACCTACGGCGCCTGCTTCGGCGTGGAAATCTTCATCCACAACATCGCCGCCACCTACTACGTGGACCACTTCAAGCTCTCGCTGGAATCGGCCGGCATCGCCGCCGCCAGCTTCGGCCTGCTGGCCCTGTTTGCACGCGCCCTGGGCGGCATCATCTCCGACAAGGTAGCCCTGGCGGGCGGCCTGAACCGTCGCGCCACCCTGCTGTTCGTCATGATGCTGGGCGAAGGCCTGGGCCTGCTGTGGTTCGCCCACGCCGGCAGCGTCGTGGCCGCCGTCATCGCCATGCTGTGCTTTGGCCTGTTCACCCACATGGCCTGCGGCGCCACCTATGCGCTGGTGCCCTTCATCGACCGCAAGGCCCTGGGCGGCGTGGCCGGCATCATCGGTGCCGGCGGCAACGTCGGCGCGGTGCTGGCGGGCTTCCTGATGAAGGGCCTGGGCAACACGCAACAAACCCTGTCCACGCTGGGCGTACTGGTGACCGTCTCGGCACTGTGCGCGGTAGCCATCCGTTTCACCACGTCCGACACCAGCGGCGACGCCGTCGCCGTCGACAACAAGGTCGCAGCCTGAGGAGCAAACCATGAAGATCATCGTCATCGGCCACGGCATGGTAGGCCACAAGTTTCTGGAATCCCTGGCCGAAAGCGGCGCGGCTGACCTGCACGTCACCATCCTGTGCGAAGAACCGCGCCCGGCCTACGACCGCGTGCACCTCTCGGAATTCTTTGCCGGCAAGAGCGCAGAAGACCTGTCCCTGGTCGCCCCCGGCTTCTTCGATGCTGGCAAGAGCCCGGTCGACTTCGATCTCAGGCTCAATGCCAAGGCCCAACTGATCGACCTGGACAACAAGCAGGTCGTGGTCAACGTGGCTGGGGTGGAAGAAACCCTGTCCTACGACAAGCTGGTCCTGGCCACCGGCTCCTACCCCTTCGTACCGACCGTGGCGGGCAACCAGCGCAAGGATTGCTTCGTCTACCGCACCATCGAAGACCTGGAAGCGATGCTGGAATGCGGCAGCCGTTCCAAGTCCGGCGTGGTCATCGGCGGCGGCCTGCTGGGCCTGGAATGCGCCAAGGCCCTGCGTGACCTCAAGCTCGACACCCACGTGGTCGAATTCGCCCCGCGCCTGATGGCGGTGCAGGTCGACGAGAGCGGCGGACGCGTGCTGCGCCAGAAGATCGAGGAACTGGGCGTGACCGCCCACACCCAGAAGAACACGGTGGAAATCGTCGATGGCAAGCAGCACACCCATCGCATGAACTTCGAAGACGGTTCGCACCTGGAAACCGACATGATCGTCTTCTCCGCCGGCATCCGTCCGCGCGACGAGCTGGCGCGCAATGCCGGCCTGAAGGTGGGCGACCGTGGCGGCATCGTCATCGACAACTGCTGCCTGACCTCCGATGCGGCTGTCTACGCCATCGGCGAGTGTGCGCTGTGGAACGGCAAGATCTTCGGCCTGGTGGCGCCCGGCTACGACATGGCCCGTACCGCTGCCAAGCACCTGCTGTCGCACCGCGATGACGCCATCGACGTGCCGCAATTCAACGGCGCCGACATGAGCACCAAGCTGAAGTTGATGGGCGTGGACGTGGCCAGCATCGGCGACGCCCATGGCAAGGAAGCCGGCAGCCGCTCCTACCAGTTCACCGACGAGCGCCGCCAGATCTACAAGAAGATCGTCGTCTCCGAATCCGGCAAGCATCTGCTGGGCGCGGTGATGGTGGGCGACGCCGCCGAGTACGGCACGCTGTTGCAGATGATGCTGAACAAGATCGAATTGCCGGAAGCACCGGAATTCCTGATCCTGCCGCAATCCGATGGCAAGGCCAAGCCCGGCCTGGGCGTGGATGCCCTGCCGGATTCGGCCCAGATCTGCTCCTGCAACAATGTCTCCAAGGGCCAGCTGTGCGCCGCCGTGGCCTCGGGCGTGACCAGCATCGGCGACCTCAAGGCCTGCACCAAGGCCGGCACCGCCTGCGGCGGCTGCGTGCCCTTGGTCACCCAGGTGATGAAGGCCGAGATGAAGAAGCAGGGCCTGGCCGTCAACAACCACGTCTGCGAACACTTCCCCTACTCGCGCCAGGAGATCCACCATCTGGTGCGCGTGGGCCAGATCAAGAGCTTCGACGAGCTGCTGGCCAAGCATGGCCGTGGCCTCGGCTGCGACATCTGCAAGCCCATGGTGGCCAACGTGCTGGCCTCGCTGTGGAACGACTTCGTGCTCAAGAAGGAACACGCCGGCCTGCAGGATTCCAACGACTACTTCCTCGGCAACATCCAGAAGGATGGCACCTACTCGGTGGTGCCGCGCATGGCCGGTGGCGAAGTCACTCCTGATGGCCTGATCGCGGTCGGCCAGATCGCCAAGCAGTATGGCCTCTACACCAAGATCACCGGCGGCCAGCGCGTGGACCTGTTCGGCGCCCGCGTGGACCAGTTGCCCGATATCTGGGAAGCCCTGATCGCCGCCGGCTTCGAGACCGGCCACGCCTACGGCAAGTCGCTGCGCACGGTCAAATCCTGCGTGGGCTCGACCTGGTGCCGCTATGGCGTGGGCGATAGCGTGGGCTTCGCAGTGCGCCTGGAAAACCGCTACAAGGGCCTGCGTTCGCCGCACAAGATCAAGTTCGGCGTCTCCGGTTGCACCCGTGAATGTGCCGAGGCACAGGGCAAGGACGTGGGCATCATCGCCACCGACAAGGGCTGGAACCTCTACGTCTGTGGCAACGGCGGCATGAAGCCGCGCCATGCCGAGTTGATCGCCTCCGATCTCGACGAAGCCACCCTGACCCGCTATGTGGACCGCTTCCTGATGTTCTACGTGCGCACCGCCGACCGCCTGCAACGCACCAGCACCTGGCGCGAGAACCTGGAAGGCGGCCTCGACTACCTCAAGAGCGTGGTCATCGACGACAAGCTGGGCATCGCCGCCGAACTGGAGACCGAGATGCAACGCGTGGTCGACACCTACGAATGCGAATGGAAGAAGGCCGTCACCGATCCCGAGACCCGCAAGCGCTTCCGCCACTTCGTCAACAGCAAGGCCGCCGATGGCAACATCAGGTTTGTCGAGGAACGCGGACAGATCCGCCCGGCGACCGTGGCCGAGAAGAAGCTGCTGGAAATCCCGGTGGTGGTAGAGACCGTTTAAGGTCTGACGTTTGATAACAGGAGCCAATCATGCACAGCGACCAACAAATCAAGCACTGGACCCCGATCTGCGAACTGGCCGAGATCGTCCCCAACACCGGCGTAGCTGCCCTGGTCGATGACCAGCAGGTCGCGGTCTTCCACGTCATCGATGGCAGCGCCTGCGAGCCGCAGGCGCGCGTGTTCGCCATCGGCAACTTCGATCCCAACTCGGACGCGGCGGTGCTCTCGCGCGGCCTGGTCGGCAGCCTGGGCGAACGCATCGTAGTGGCATCGCCGATCTACAAGCAGCACTTCGACCTGCAGACCGGCGAGTGCCTGGAAGAGCCCGCCAATTCGGTGCCGGCCTGGCCGGCCCGCATCGCCGATGGCAAAGTCTGGATCGGTGCCTGAGATGAACGCCCTGCCCGACACCAAGCCGACCCAGCCCGCCAAGCCTTCGCTGGTGGTGGTGGGCAATGGCATGGCCGGCATGCGCACGGTCGAGGAATTGCTCAAGCTGGCGCCGGACCTCTACGACATCACCGTCTTCGGCGCCGAGCCGCACGGCAACTACAACCGCATCATGCTCTCGCCGGTACTGGCCGGCGACAAGAGCATCGATGACATCATGCTCAACACCCGTGCCTGGTACGACGAGAACGGCATCACCTTGCACGCGGGTGATCCGGTGGAACGCATCGACCGCCGCCAGCGCACCGTCCATGCCCGCTCCGGCCTGGCCGTGAAATATGACCGCCTGCTGCTGGCCACCGGCTCCACGCCCTTCATCATTCCGGTGCCGGGCCACCAGCTGCCGGGCGTAATCGCCTTCCGCGATATCCAGGACGTCGATACCATGCTGGAAGCGGCGCGCACCCACAAGCACGCAGTCGTCATCGGCGGCGGCCTGCTCGGGCTGGAGGCCGCCAATGGCTTGATGCGCCAGGGCATGGACGTGACCGTGGTGCATGTCACCGATGCGCTGATGAACCAGCAACTGGACAAACCCGCCGCCGCCCTGCTGAAGAAGGCGCTGGAGGCCAAGGGCATGCGCTTCCTGCTCAATGCCAATACCGAAGAGATCGTCGGCCCCGATCGCGTCACGGCAGTGCGCTTCAAGGATGGCAGCAGCACCCCCGCCGACCTGGTGGTAATGACCGCCGGCGTGCGCCCCAATATCGCCCTGGCCAAGTCGGCCGGCCTGCATTGCGAACGTGCCATCATCGTCGACGACACCCTGCAGACCTACGACCCGCGCATCTATGCCGTGGGCGAATGCGTGCAGCACCGCAAGGCCACCTTCGGCCTGGTGGCGCCGATCTGGGACCAGGCCCGCGTCTGTGGCGCACACCTGGCCGGCGCCGGCCATCGCCGCTACGTGCAGCAGGCCACCGCCACCAAGCTCAAGGTCACCGGGGTGGATCTGTACTCGGCCGGCGACTTCGTCGGCGGTGACGACACCGAAGACCTGGTGGTACGCGATCCACGCCGCGGCGTCTACAAGCGTCTGGTGCTGCGCGGCTCGCGCCTGGTGGGTGCAGTGCTGTATGGTGACGTCAAGGACGGTCCCTGGTACTTCGACCTGATCCAGAGCGGACGCGACATCAGTGCCTTCCGCCGCCAGTTGCCCTTCGGCCAGGCCATGTGCCAGCAAGCCGCTTAGCTTCCAAGGAGTTCCATGAATCTCTCCCAGACCCCGCTCGCCCTGGCCGTGGCGACCACCCGCACCACCTGCCCCTACTGCGGCGTGGGCTGCGGCGTAACGGCTTCGATGAAAGAGGACGGCAGCCTGGGCATCAAGGGTGACGAACAGCATCCCGCCAACCTCGGGCGCCTGTGCGTGAAGGGCTCGGCCCTGGGCGAGACGGTGGACCTGGACGGCCGCCTGCTGCATCCCCAGATGCGCGATGCGCAAGGCCAGCTGCAACAGGCCTCCTGGGACGATGCATTGGCGCACGTGGCCGGCAAGTTCGCCACCATCATCGCCGAACACGGTCCCGACGCCGTGGCCCTGTATGTCTCCGGCCAGTTGCTGACCGAGGATTACTACATCGCCAACAAGCTCATGAAGGGCTACATCGGCAGTGCCAACATCGACACCAATTCGCGGCTGTGCATGTCCTCCGCCGTGGCCGGCCACAAGCGCGCCTTCGGAGAAGACCTGGTCCCGGTCTGCTATGAAGACCTGGAACTGGCCGACCTGGTGGTGCTGGTCGGCTCCAATGCCGCCTGGTGCCATCCCATCCTGTTCCAGCGCATCGCCCGCCTGAAGGAAACCCGGCCGGAGATGCGCCTGATCGTCATCGACCCGCGCCGCACCGCCACCTGCGAACTGGCCGACCTGCACCTGCCGGTCAAGGCCGGCACCGACGTGTGGCTCTTCAATGGCCTCATGAGCTACCTGGCTCATCGCGGCCTGCGCGACAATGCCTTCATCCAGGCCTACACCCAAGGCTTCAATGAGGCCCTGGCGGTGGCCGACGCCGACTGCGCCGATCCCGCCACGGTAGCGCGCATCTGCAAGCTCAGCCTGCAAGACCTGCTGGCCTTCTATGAAGCCTTCGCCAATACCGAGAAGGTGGTGACCGGCTTCTCCATGGGCGTGAACCAGTCCTCGGCCGGCACCGACAAGGTCAACAGCATCATCAACTGCCACCTGGCCACCGGCCGCATCGGCAAGCCCGGCATGGGCCCCTTCTCCATCACCGGCCAGCCCAATGCCATGGGCGGCCGCGAAGTCGGCGGCCTGGCCAACATGCTGGCCGCCCACATGGACCTGGACCAGCCGCTGCACCGTGACATCGTGCAGGGCTTCTGGCAATCCCCGCGCATCGCCGACAAGCCCGGCCTGAAGGCCGTGGACATGTTCCGCGCCATCGAGGAAGGCCGCATCAAGGCGGTCTGGGTGATGGCCACCAATCCCATGGTCAGCCTGCCTGACGCCGACCTGGTGCAACGCGCCTTGCAGAAGTGCGAGCTGGTGGTGTCCTCCGACGTCATCAGCCAGACCGACACCAACGCCTTCGCCCATGTGCTGCTGCCGGCGCTGGCCTGGGGCGAGAAGGATGGCACGGTCACCAATTCGGAACGCCGCATCTCGCGCCAGCGCGCCTTCCTGGCCGCCCCCGGCGAAGCCCGTGGCGACTGGCACATCATCTGCGACGTGGCCCGCCGCATGGGCTTTGACGGCTTCGATTTTGCCGGCCCGCACGAGATCTTCGACGAACACGCCCGCCTGTCGGCTCACCGCAATGGCGAAGTCGATGCCAGCCACGCACGCCGCGTCTTCAACCTCGCCGGCCTGACCGGCCTGGACAAGACCGGCTACGACACCCTGGCCCCGATCCAGTGGCCGGTGCAGCGCCTCTCCGACGGCAGCGTTGCCGGCACCGCACGCGTGCTGCAGGACTACCGCTTCACCCACGCCGACGGCCGCGCCCGCTTCGTCCCGACCGCGCCGCGCAGCCCCGCCCACAGCGCCTGCGAAGACTACCCGCTGATCCTCAACACCGGCCGCGTGCGCGACCACTGGCACACCATGACGCGCACCGGCAAGTCCGCCACGCTGGCCAGCCACATCCCTGAATCCTTCATCGACATCCACCCGCAAGACGCCCTGCTGTATGGCGTGCGCGAAGGCGGCCTGGCCCGCGTGAGCAGCCGCTGGGGCGCGATGGTGGCGCGGGTGCAGCATGGCGGCGGCATCCCGCGTGGTTCGGTGTTCGTGCCCATTCACTGGAACGGCCAATCGGCCTCGGACGCGCGCGTCGGCGCGGTGGTCAATCCGGTGGTCGACCCGGTCTCGGGCGAGCCCGAGTTCAAGCACACGCCGGTGGCCATCGAAGAATTCCGCGTCGCCTGGCACGGCTTCATCCTCACCCGTCACGCACTGGCGCTGGACGACATCACCCACTGGACCCGCGTGCAAGGCCGCGACTTCATGCGCTACGAACTGGCCGGCCGCAACACCATCGGCGACCACAGCGCCTGGGCGCGCGAGGTGCTGGGCGTACGCGACCCCGATGCCGACTGGCTGGAATACGAAGACCTGAGCGACGGCAGCTACCGCGCCGTGCACGTGGTGGACGACCGCATCGACATGTGCCTGTTCATGTCGGCCCGCCCCGACCTGCCCTCGCGCTCCTGGCTGGCCGGGTTGTTTGCCAAGGAAAAACTGGAAGAAGCCGACCGCGTCGGCCTGCTGGTAGGCGCACCGATCGAGAAAGGCGCCGACACCGGGCCGACGGTCTGCTCCTGCTTTGGCGTGGGACGCAACACCATCTGCAACACCATCCGCGAGAAGGGCCTGAGCGAAGTGGGACAGGTCACGGCCTGCCTGAAGGCCGGCGGCAATTGCGGCTCCTGCGTGCCGGAAATCAAGAAGTTGCTGGTGGAAATCAAGGTCCTCGCCGCGGCCGACGCGCAGGAGGGAGCGACGGTTTCTTAATGCTTTTACAAAGGTGGTTGACCGAAAGGAATATATGCTGCTATTATCTCGCTTCTCGGAGTGTAGCGCAGCCCGGTAGCGCACCTGGTTTGGGACCAGGGGGTCCAAGGTTCGAATCCTTGTACTCCGACCACTCATGAAAAACGGGCTGTTTTTACAGCCCGTTTTCTTTTTCTGGATCGCTGGTGAGTTTGCGTCGCTGTATCGCTCCGACGCACATCGCCGCCAGCCACGCCGAACTGCCCTTAGCTCAACTGGATAGAGCAATGGCCTTCTAAGCCATAGGTCGGGGGTTCGAGTCCCTCAGGGCAGGCCAGATTCCTTAGTCAATTCAAGCACTTACGGCATATTCCAGTCGAACGCATCACCGGAATATCACCCGATTTTATACAGCGGGTGTACAAGAAGTGTACAAGAACTGCACCGACTTGTCTCGCCCGCCCTCCCAAGATTCTCATTGCATTTAGCTGCCTTATGCCCACATAGTCTTCACCTAAATTATAAGGAGGTGGAACATGACGCAAGAACAAAAAACCCCAAATGACATTTTTAACGCCGTCATCGCGTTAGACATGACAGCCCGTGACTTGGAAGTTGCTAAGCGCGTAACAGCAGACAGCGAAAAAGAGATAGGACATCGGCAGTATTACCAAAGTCAAATCCCGCTGCTGGAGCAACGATTTGCCGAGCAGTATGTACGGCTCTGGTCCGACCTACCCGGGATTGAAAACTCGGTACACGGCACCGTCGCAGGTATAGCGAGAACTGCCATGCGAGCGATAGCACGATCTATAGGTGTACCCACGCCCGCGTGACAGGCCCGGCCTTGCCCACCTCGGGTGCAGAAGCGTCAGGCTATTTGCACTCGATAGAAAGCTCCCAATCGACCGGGGAAGACCTCTGCGGCCCCATCAGTACGTTGTACCCACCGGGGCAGAGGTCGGACGCCTTGTCCCACATCGATCCGCTGGTCATTGCATCAATGTAATGCACCGGGCGACCATTCGGGCCCGACCTACTTGAGTTCGTCATCGCACACCCGGAAACGATCACGGCCACTGTCACGGCTACTACTACCTTCATTACTACCCTCCTCATGTAAAGACGGCAATTGTATCCCCAGAGCAACCCGGACTGAAAATTGGTCTAGTTATTCGTGGGGACTACTGCGCCCCGCGCTCGCCCGCACTCCCCCATGCGCCCGTGCCGATATGACGCGCACGACAAGAGACACGCGGGGGAAGAGAACGCACGCGCACGCTCGCGCCCAACACTTCTTCTCCTGATGGATGCCTCTACGGCTTGCGAGGACGGGCCGCAGGGCCACGGCAGGCCACCGGGTGACAGGACATACCCGCTTCAGCAGTGCAAGGCTCACAGGGCCGCTAGTGGCTTCTGGCTGGGCTACCCGATGAACAACTCAGGCCACGCGAGACAAAGGCGAGACACTGGACAGCGATAGGAGGCCATGAGAGGCCGCAGGAGAGGCGCTAGGCTCATCCGTATAGGTCGCGTTGTCCTGCTGCGGATGGAGGTCATGGCGGGGCCGTGGTGCGCTCCCTGCGGTATACGGACACCTGAAGGCGAAGTTCGAGGCATGAGTATGTATCGCGTCTGGGACTTGGAGACTTCGGTAAAGACCGAATTCAAGCGCAAGGCCAATCCGTTCAGCCCCGACAACTACATTGTCTGCTCCGGCTCGTGCCACGCGAAACTCGCCAACCCATATTCGAGTTCGGCACCTGCGCGCACTTTCGGCGAATACTTCCCGGCGAACGCCAAAGGCGCAACCGGGGAAGATGCCCGCGAGCGGCGCATCGCTGCATGCAAGGCTCTCCCCAAGGACTGGTTCACCAAGCTCTTGAAGGACACAAAGATTCTGGTAGGCCACAACATCAAGTTCGACTTGCTGTATGCGCTGGGCAATCCCCGGCACCGAAGTTCATGCTGAAGAAGGGTGTCCACCGTTCCTTCAAGCCGACCGAGTTCAAGAACTACGAGGTGCAAGGTACAGGCGGTGAGTTCGCCAAGGCCGCGATGTACCTCTCCGTGCTGGCCTTCTATCACTACAAGAACTTCGACGGGCTGGCCCTACTTGTGAATCAGGTTCACGACGCCGAGTACGGCGACTTCCACAAGTCCGTCGCTGTCAAGGCTGCTGCCCTCCTGCACGTCTGCATGGAGGAAGCCAGCACGTTCATCGAGTGGTGGTTCAAGTGGAAGCTCCCGCTAGGCGTTCCCTCTGACACCGTGATGGGCAAGAACATGGGCGAGGAAAACAAGATCATCGACCCGCTGTTCAAGAAAGCCTGCGACGTACTCCGTCCGTGGCTGCGCAAACGATTCATCGGCAATCACCAACCCTCTTTCAACTAATCAAAGGAAAATACACATGGCAAAGTTCGACGTTAAAGCAGCGATCAAGAAGGCAGCAAAGACCGGCCCCGACATGAACGTGGCGCAGGCTGGTGGTGGCTACACTCCTCCTGCTGCTGGTACCTGCGGCCTCCGCTTCGTCAGCTACATGGAGCTGGGCAAGCACAAGGGCGAGTGGGAAGGCAAGCCGAAGATCACCGATGAAGTCCAACTGGTGTTCGAGCTGTCCGGCCCGAAGTGGGAGCCGACCGTACTGGAGTCCGGCGAGAAGGTGCCGCAACGCCTGACCGTCAACATGGCGAAGTTCCTGTCGGCCAAGTCCGGCTTCTTCAAGCTGTTTAAGGCCATGAATCACGAGGGCAAGGCGACCATCATGGCCGAGCTTCTGGGTGAAGCCTTCATCGGCACTATCTACCATCACAAGTACAAGCGCAAGGACGGCACCGAGGGTGTGAAGGTGAATTTCAAAGAAGCTACTGCGGTCGGCCTCCAGCATCTGGTGATCGGTATCGTCGGAGATGTCTTCCTTCTCGTAGCGATTGAAGGCGGCGAGCACCTTCTCGTGCTGCTCGCCCATCAACTTGTCCAGGCGGGCGCGATTGGCGGGATCGGTCGATGCGGCGTACTTCCAGATATTGATGCGGATCCCGTAGGCCGCATCGGAGGCATCGCTCAAGGCCAGCAGGCTGGGGACGGTATTGATCGACGAGTAGCTGGCCGAGGTGGCGATACGCTGGCTCTGGAAAACACTGAGGGCGGTCAGGCTGGCAAGGCCCAGGATGACCGAGAGAATCAGGAGATGGAGTTTCTTGGCGATGGTCATGTTCGACTTCCTATGCGCGCACGCACATGCGCGGCTGATCGGTGGGGCTTGAAATTTGATTTCAGGAAATTATAAGTCGCAAAAAAATCACCAAAATCCACAACTTCCCAGTCTTTGATTCTGATCATCTTTGCACACCATGAAGATGCGGCAATCACAAAAAACTTAGATTTTTGTACCCTGGACAGGCAGGCCATGGATTGCCGAGGTGACGGTTTCCCCCATAAAAAAACCGCAATTCCTGCCTCGACAGGGATTGCGGCTTTCTTTGGATAGTGCAGGAAAGTTAGAAAAAGCCGGCCTTCCCGCCCGTCACACCGTTACACCATCACACCATCAGAACTGCTCCCACGATCCCGAATCATCGGTCGCGAACTGCGATGCCTTGGGGGCTTTCTCGGAGGCAGCCGGCTTGCTGGCAGCGATCCTGGGAGCACTGCTGGCCGTCTTGGCCGGTGCAGCAGGCTTGCTTGCCGTGGCAGGCTTGCTTGCTGCAGCGGGCTTGGCCGATGCCGCTTGCGCAGCACGCATGCCCGGTGCCGACTGCCCACCCTCCACGCGGAAGAAGGCCACGGCCTGCTCCAGTCGCTGGGCCTGATCCTGCAGCGATTGCGCCGCAGCGGCTGCTTGCTCGACCAGCGCCGCATTCTGCTGGGTCGCTTCATCCATGAGTGTGATGGCCTGGTTGACCTGGCCGATGCCGTCGCTCTGCTCGCTGCTGGCGGCGCTGATCTCGCCGACCACGTCGGTGACACGACGCACGCTGGCCACCACCTGGTCCATGGTCGAACCGGCCTGGGCCACCAGCTTGCTGCCATCCTCGACCTTGTTCACGGAGTTGTCGATCAACTCCTTGATCTCCTTGGCGGCCGCCGCCGAGCGTTGCGCCAGGGTGCGCACTTCGGAGGCCACCACGGCGAAGCCACGTCCCTGTTCACCGGCGCGTGCCGCTTCCACGGCGGCGTTCAACGCCAGGATGTTGGTCTGGAAGGCGATGCCGTCGATGACACTGATGATGTCCACGATCTTGCGCGAGGAATCGTTGATGGCCTGCATGGTGTCGACCACCTGCCCCACCACCTGACCGCCTTCGGTGGCCACATCCGAGGCCGAACTGGCCAGCTGGTTGGCCTGGCGGGCGTTATCGGCATTCTGCTTGACGGTGGAAGTCAGCTCTTCCATGGCCGAGGCGGTTTCTTCCAGCGAACCGGCCTGTTGCTCGGTACGCGAAGAGAGATCGATATTGCCAGCGGCAATTTCACCGGAGGCAGTAGCGATGGTGTTCACACTGGTACGGACCTCGGTGACGATGGTCGACAGGCTGACCGTCATCTTGCTCAGGGCTTGCTGCAGCTGACCGATCTCGTCTCGCGAGTTGCCATGCATGCGCACCGTCAGGTCGCCTCCAGCCACGGCCTCGGCGGTTGCGACAGCCTCATTGAGCGACGCGCTGATCTTGCGGGCGAGCAGGATGCCTGTCGCCGCCACGATGAGTGCCACGATGGCGCTGATGACCAGGGCCATGATATCGGCGTTGGCCTTGGTCTCGACAGCCTGCTGGGCGCCCTGCTGGCCGAGTTTCTCGTTGTACTTCTTGTGATCCCGGAAGGCCTTGGTCATGTTGTCGACCTTGGACTGATGATCCAGCATCGCCGCCTTGGCGCCCTCTGCGTTGCCCGCCTTGACCAGGGCCATGACCTTCTGGCGTTCATCTTCATAGGCCGCGAAATTGTCGCGATCGGCCTTGAGCAAACCGGCGTCGGTCGCGTCCGAGACATCGTCTTTCTGATACAGGTCCAGCGCGGCAATCACCTTGGCGTGGGCATCGGTCATGGCCTTCTCGACACCCTGGCGGAACGCCGGATCGTTGTCGGACATGAACTTCCACAGCGCCACGCGAATGGTATAGGCCGCATCGGAGGCATCATCGATGGCCAGGATGCTGGGCACCGTATTGACGGTGGAATAGCTCGCGGCCGTATTGACGCGCTCGATCTGGTACATGCCCAGCGCGGTGAGTACCAGCAAGCCGACGATGGCAGCGAGGATCAGGGCATACAGTTTTTTGGCAATGGTCATTTTTGACTCCCGGACGATTTCGGTAAGAAATTATGAATCAACGACGCAAAAATACCATATAAACCAATTTAATCAAATAAATATGAATATTTTTGATTTTGCTGTCTCCAGCAGGAAACAAGGAAATTCCTGATCGACGCGGCCGTGCCAGGCCATGCGCGGAGATGGCCGCGGGCCGGCAGAGGCCGGGGTGAGCGAGGCGGGAGGGAGAGGCGTTGCGATGGGCGCGCCCTGCGGCGCGCCCGGGGAAGGACTCAGGCCTGGGAGCCGTTACGGTAGATGTCCGGACGGGAGATGTGCCAGACGAAGTCGCCGCGATTGATGGCCTCGAAGCCGCAGCGGGCGTACAACCAGGGGGCGGTGGAGGTGGTCAGCATCACGCGGCGCAGCTTTTGCACGGTCGGGTGCTGGTTACAGGATTCGATCAGCCAACGGCCCAGGCCCTGGCCACGCAGGTCGTCGACGACGAAGACGTCGCACAGGTAACCGAAGGTGGCATGGTCGGTCACCACGCGGGCAAAACCGATCTGCTGCTTGCCGCGGTACAGGCCAAAGCAGAGGCTATTGGCAATGGCGGTGCGCACGGTATTGAGATCGATGCCGGGTGACCAGCTCGAATGGGTCAGTACGTCATGGATGAGGGGGATATCCAGCCGGTCGGGATCGGTGTCGATGAGGAACTCATCGCGCCGCCAGATCAGGTGATGACTCATGGTCTTTCCTTGCTTAATGGCGTGTTGTCGTAAAAGTCTTGCCGTGATGCTTGCTGCGAAAACGGTTTAGAACGTTTCCCATGATCCAGCGCCGGGTCCATCTGTTGCACTGAAGAGTTGCGTTCGTGGCTATTCATGATGCCACACCACGGGCCGGCCTGGGCAAGCCCCTCAGGGCAAACACAGGCAAAAAATCAGCCATGTCGGTATCGTCGCCCTGAAACACCGCTTGCAATTCCGTTACACCTCTCGCTTCACTCCTGGCAGACCATAGCTGTACCGTCTTGCGGCGGGACGTCTTTTTTTCGGTGTTCCCTCCGCGCCCAACTACCAAGGAGAACGACGTGAACAAGACCTCTCTGGCCTGGGCCGCCTGCCTGGTGTTTTCGCTGGTGACAGGCTTGCCCGCCCAGGCGCAAAGCGCCTACCCCAGCGCCCCGGCCGTCTATACCCAGCAGCAGCTGGACCAGATGCTGGCCCCGGTGGCGCTCTACCCCGATTCCCTGCTGGCCCAGGTATTGATGGCCGCGACCTATCCGCTGGAAGTGGTGCAGGCCCAGCGCTTCGTGGAAGCCCGCCCCGGCCTGCAGGGCGATGGCCTGGCCCGTGCCGTGGCACCCATGCCCTGGGATCCGAGCGTGAAGTCGCTGGTGCAGTTCCCGGCGGTGCTGGCGATGATGAATGACCGGCTGGACTGGATGCAGCAACTGGGCCAGGCCTTCCTGGGCCAGCAAGGTCCGGTGATGGATACGGTGCAGAACCTGCGCGAGCGCGCCCGTATCGCCGGTACGCTCGAATCCAGCCCGCAACAGCGGGTGATGGTCGAGGATGATGACGTGATCGTCATCGAGCCCGTCAATCCGCAGGTGGTCTATGTGCCCTATTACAACCCGGTGGTCGTATATGGCAGCTGGTGGTGGCCGTCGGCTCCGCCGGTCTACTGGACGCCGCCGCCGCGCTATCGCCCGCCCAGCTATCAACCGGGCTTCTCGGCCAGCATCAGCTTTGGCGTGGGGATAGGCGTGATGAGCGCCGTCTACGGCGATGCCCGCCCGGACTGGCACCATCGCCAGGTGATGGTGAACCAGACCAGGATCACCAACATCAACAATACCAATATCGTCAATAACAATAAATTCGTGAACAACAATGTCAACATCAATCGCAACGTGACCATGAACCAGCACCCGGTCGTCTGGCATCACGACGCACGCTACGGCGGTGGCGGCCGCTATGCCCAGCAGGCGGCGCCCGCGCTGGCTCAGGCTGCACGCCCGGCGGCAGCGCCGGCACCGGCGCCTGCGAACGTGCAGCAGCGCGTCGTCCAGGAGGACCAGGCGCGCCAGCGCCAGGCCTTTGAACAGCAACGCCAGCGCGAGCAACAGGCCAACGACCAGCAGCGCCAGCGTGAGCAGATGATCCGCGAACAGCAGCGTCAGCACGAGCAGCAGTCCCAGGACCAGCGCCAGCAGCAACAGGCGCAGGAACGGCAGATGCAAATGCAGACACAACAACGCCAGCAGCAGATGCAGCAGCAACAACAGCAACGTGAGCAGCAGATGCGCCAGCAACAGCACGATCAGCAACAGCGCCAGCAACCACAGGGCCGGCAGCAGCAGGAGCCGCCGCACCACGAGCAGCAGGCACGCCAGCAGGCGCCACAGCCGCATCCCCAGGCTCAACCTCAAGCACAGCCCCAGCACAATGAGCGCAACGCGCATCGGGACGACCACCGCGACGAGCGCGGTTGAGCGAGCTTGAGCGCCGTCGGGTGCAGCACCGGTGGCCCGCGCTCCCACATGACTTGCCTTGTGGCAAACATGCGGGAGCGCGGGCTGCTTCGGTTATAATGGCGGGTTTTCCGCAGCGCCCGCCCAAGTGTGTGGCGCCCTGCGACGAGCGGCGCATGCAAGGCCCGCGGGGCCTGGATCCTCCAGCCCCGGCAACACTAGCCGCCCTCACCCGACTCCGACTCCGACCGAACCGATATGCAAGAACCCAGCAACGAACTCCATGACGATGCCGCCCAGGCCGCATCCCCGGCCGACGATGCCACCGATGCTTCCACCGGCAACCGCAAGGCCTCGTCCGAACTGATCGCGCGCGAGGTCAAGCGCCGCCGTACCTTCGGCATCATTTCCCACCCTGACGCCGGCAAGACCACGCTGACCGAAAAGCTGCTGCTGTTCTCGGGTGCGATCCAGCTGGCCGGCACCGTCAAGGCGCGCAAGAGCGGTCGCCATGCGACCTCGGACTGGATGGAAATCGAAAAGCAGCGCGGCATCTCGGTGGCCAGCTCGGTGATGCAGTTCGAGTATCGCGACCACGTGGTCAACCTGCTCGACACCCCGGGCCACCAGGACTTCTCCGAAGATACCTACCGCGTGCTTACCGCCGTGGACTCGGCGCTGATGGTGATCGATGCCGCCAAGGGCGTGGAAGAACAGACCATCAAGCTGTTGAACGTCTGCCGCATGCGCAATACGCCCATCATCACCTTCATGAACAAGCTGGACCGCGAAACCCGCGATTCGCTGGAGCTGTTGGATGAGCTGGAGTCGGTGCTGAAGATCCAGTGCGCGCCGGTGACCTGGCCGATCGGCATGGGCAAGAACTTCCGTGGCGTGTATCACCTGCTGCGCGACGAGATCATGCTGTTCAAGGCCGGTGAAGAACGCGCCAACGGCAACGTGGAAATCATCAAGGGCATCGACAACCCCAAGCTGGCCGAGATGTTCCCGCTGGAAATCGAACAGCTGAAGATGGAAGTGGAACTGGTGCATGGCGCCTCCCATCCCTTCAACCTGGACGATTTCCTGGCGGGCGTGCAGACGCCGGTGTTCTTCGGTTCAGCCATCAACAACTTCGGCGTGCGCGAGATCCTCGATGCGCTACTGGACTGGGCCCCGGGTCCGGGCGGACGCGACGCCACCGTGCGCGACGTCAAGCCGACCGAGGAGCCCTTCTCCGGTTTCGTCTTCAAGATCCAGGCCAACATGGACCCGGCGCACCGCGACCGCATCGCCTTCCTGCGCGTGTGCTCGGGCCGCTTCGAGCGCGGCATGAAGTTGAAGCACCTGCGCCTGAACCGCGACATCAAGGTGTCCTCGGTGGTGACCTTCATGGCCTCCAGCCGCGAACAGGTGGAAGAAGCCTATGCCGGCGACATCATCGGCCTGCCCAACCACGGCAACATGCAGATCGGCGACAGCTTCTCCGAAGGCGAGATGCTGCAGTTCACCGGCATCCCCTACTTCGCACCGGACTTCTTCCGGGTCGCGCGCATCCGCAATCCGCTCAAGATCAAGCAATTGCACAAGGGCCTGCAGCAGCTGGGCGAAGAAGGCGCGGTGCAGGTCTTCAAGCCCGTCACCGGCAGCGACCTGATCCTGGGCGCGGTCGGCGTGCTGCAGTTCGAAGTGGTGGCCAGCCGCCTGTTGAACGAATATGGCGTGGACGCCGTCTTCGAAGGCACCAGCATCAGCAGCGCGCGCTGGATCAGCTGCGATGACAAGAAGAAACTGGCCGACTTCGAAAAGTCCTCGGCCGGTGCCAACCTGGCCATCGACGCGGCCGGCAACATGGCCTACCTGGCCAGCTCCGGCGTGAACCTGCGCCTGACCCAGGAACGCTGGCCGGAAGTCACCTTCCATGCCACCCGCGAGCACGCGGCCAAGCTGGACTAAGGTGTTGCTCTTGCACTGCGTACGCGCCTACCGTTCGGGCTGAGTAGACGCGCAGCGTCGTATCGAAGAGGCGACTACGGCGCGACATCCGCTGATGGAGCGCCTTCGATACGGCCCATTCGGGCCTACTCAGTCCGAACGGGTGTGGTTGGTAATCGACGGATCAAAAAAAATCGCCCGACAGGTTTGCGCCTGTCGGGCGATTTTTCTTGTACGGCTTGTCGCGGGATTACTTGGCGTTCTTGAACGCTTCCACGCCTGCCAGGATTTCGGCGCGGGCAGCGTCCGGACCTTCCCAGCCCTCGACCTTGACCCACTTGCCCTTTTCCAGGTCCTTGTAGTGCTCGAAGAAGTGCTTGATCTGGCTCAGGCGCAGTTCGTTCATGTCTTCCGGCTTTTGCCAGTGGGTGTAGATCGGCAGGATCTTGTCCACGGGCACGGCCAGCAGCTTGGCATCGACGCCGGATTCATCGGTCATCTTCAGCACGCCGATGGGACGGCAGCGCACCACCACGCCCGGGATCAGCGGGAACGGGGTGATCACCAGCACGTCGACCGGGTCACCGTCTTGCGACAGGGTCTGCGGGATGTAGCCGTAGTTGCACGGATAGTGCATGGCAGTGCCCATGAAACGGTCGACGAAGATGGCGCCGGTGTCCTTGTCCACTTCGTACTTGATCGGATCGGCGTTCATCGGAATCTCGATGATCACGTTGAAGTCATTGGGCAGGTCGCGACCGGAGGGGACGTTGTTCAGGCTCATGGGATTCTCACTAGGAAAGAAAACAGAAAGCGGTTTCCAGATCGATGTCAGGCAATGCCCGACTTTGGAAAGCCGCAATTATAGCGGCAATCTGGCGTTGCCCGGCACCTTAGCGACTACAACTTACGCCAGCATGACAGCGCCGGCGGGCGCGCATGAAAAAGGCGGAAGGGCTTGCGCCGCTTCCGCCTTGGTCATCGTGCCTGGCGACAAGTTCAACGGATGGACGTGGCCAGCGCGCATTGCTTGAAGTGGGCGGCAGCCTGCTCGGGCTGGTCCAGCGCCTCGTGCAGCTGGGCCAGGGCCAGGTGCGATTCGCGCACGGTGCGCGGCTCGATGGCATCCGACAGGGCTTGCTCCAGATGGCGCTGGGCCTTGCCCCACAGCTTCTGGCGCAGGCAGAACATGCCCAGGGTCAGCGCCAGCTCGGCGTCGGTGGGGTTCTTGGCGAGCCACGATTCGCAATGCTCGATCTGCGACAGCAATGCCGGCGAGCCGGCCTCGGCGGTCGATTCGCGGTAGGCACGCAAAAGACGCACGCTCCAGTCGGCCACCAGGGCACGCTCCAGCAGGCTGCGCGCATCATCATGCAAACCACGGCTGGCGAAGGCATGGGCGGCGCGCACGGCGATATACGGTTTCAGCTTGTCGGCACCGGGTACGCCATTCCAGAGCAGGCGGATCGATTCGGCGTCATGCGAGCGGTCCGACAGCAAGGCGTCGTAGGACATCTCGCGCAGGCGGTTCGAGAGGGCCGGATGCAGGGCGTTGCGCTTGTCCAGGGTCTGCACCAGGCGCAGCACTTCCGGCCAGTTCTTGGCCTGCTGGTTGGCTTTCAGGGCCCATTGCAGCGCCTGGATGTGGCGGGTGCCGTTGGCGTTGAGCTCTTCCACCGTTTCCAGCGCCTGCTTGAAGTGGTGCTCGTCGACCTGCAGTTCCAGCGCGGTCATCAGGCGGGCCGCCTTCAGGTTGGGATCGACCTCGGTGCTGGCCAGCCAGATATCGCGGCGGTCGCCCTGGCGCATGCGGTGCGCGGCGCGCGCGCCCACCAGGGCGGCAATGCCGGCGTTCTCGGGCAGGTCCGAGGCACGCGTGGCCGATTTCTCGGCCTGGCCGAAGCGGCCTTCGAAGTAAGCCCGCAAGGCGTCACGCAGGGCCTTGTTGCTTTCGTTCTCGCGCTTGGTGCGACGGTAGGCGATCACGCGGCCGGGCAGCTTCTGGGTCAGGCGAACGGCGCGGATGACCACGTAGATCGCCAGGAACAGCGCCAGCACGGCAAAGATGAAGAAGTTCAGGGACAGGTCGATGCGGTACGGCGGATAGAACAGCACCACATTGCCCGGATTGAAACGCGCCAGCATGGCTAGGCCGATGGCGGACGCGAACAGGGTAAGAAGCCAGAGCAGTATTTTCATATCAGGTTCCCGTCAGCGGCTCAGTGACGGGCCTTGTAGTTGCGCACGGCATTGAGGCTCTCGGCCAGCGTGGGCAACTGGATGGACAGGTTGCTGCCCTGCACCTGCTTCAACAGGGCCTGGGTCGTCTGCACCTGCTTGGCACGGGTATCGAAGTACTTGGCGATGCTGTCCTGGGCCGACGCCAGGTCATTGCGGAAGGCGAACTCGTTGCGCGAGAGCAGCGCCAGGCGGGCGTTCAACAGGCGCAGCTTGAGGTTCTCGCGCACGAAGTAGGCCTGGCCCGGCGAGAGCAAGATCGCTTCCGGGGTCTGCACTTCGCGGATGCGCACCAGCTGGCGCAGCTCGGTCCACATCTCGGTGCTCATGCTTTGCCAGGTGTCACGGGCGCCCGCCAGCCATTGCGACCAGGCCGAGGCTTCGACTTGCACCGCTTCGGCCTTGCCCTTGGCGTTCTTGCCGTTGGCGGCAGTCTTGGCGGCCGGGGCCGGGGCTGCGCTCACACGCTGCGGCTTGGGCTCGCTGGCCGACTCGACCGGCTTTTCATCCACCAGCAGGGGCATGTTGTCGATCTGGCCGATGGCGCTGTCCAGACGCACGGCGATGCCGGCGATATCCACCGTGGGCAGGGCCTTGAGGCGGTCGATATCGCGCGCGATGGCGCGGCGGATGGCGATGAATTGCGGCTTGTCCGAGCGCGACAGGCTCTTGTCGGCATTTTGCAGGGCGATCAGCGCACCTTGCACATTGCCGGCCAGTTCCAGCTGCTGGTCGGCCGTGGAGAGCACTTCCTCGATCTCGGAGAGGGCCCAGTCGTCACGGTTCTTGTTCAGGTCCTGGTACATCTGCTCCAGCGCCAGTTGCTGGCTCTGGGATTCGGCCTGCTTGCTGTCGAGCACGCTGACCTTGGCTTGCAGGTCCTTGGTGCTTTCCTGTACGGTCTTGAGCACGCCCTTGAGCTCGTTGCTGCTGTTGTCGCCACTTTGCAGGCGCTGTGCGACTTCACTGCGCAGGTCACGCAATTCGGTGTGGGAGACCCACCATTGCGCACCCAGGCCGGCGGCGACTACCACCAGCAGCGCGGTCTGTACGCGCTGGCGACGGCGCAGCGCGGCCGTACCGTCCGGCGCGGTGAAGGTATAGGAAGCCTGCGGGGCTGCCGCGCCGCCATTCTGACTGGCTTGCGTGGTGGCCTCTGGCAATTGGGGCTGGGGTGTGGATTGCTGTTCGTTCATGGGCTGGATTGTAACGCGGCAAATTACGCAGCAAATAAGGCGGCCAGTAAGCGTTCGTCGCCCGAACCGGTCAGGATTACCTGTGTAAAGCCCTGCGCTTGCGCAGTCTCGGCAATCCTGTGGTGCGAGACGAAGATTCGTTGTCGTTGCAGTTTTACCACACGTTCCGCTCCGCCGGCTAGTCTTGCCAGCTCGACCAGGTTGCGCAGGGCCTCGGAACTGGTGATGACCCAGTCGGCTTCGCCCTCCAGCAAACCCTGCAATTGCGGGCCATTCTGGTCGTCCAGCGTGGGCGCCAGACGGCGATAGGCGGTCAGGTGCTCGACGGTGATGCCGTGTTGCTGCAAGGCGTCGCTGAGGAAGTCCCGCCCGGCCTGGCCGCGCACGATCAGAACGCGCCGGCCGCACATTTGTTCCAGCGGCAGCGACTTGAGCAATTCTTCCGAATCCATCTTGTCGGCACGCTGCGGGCCGTAGATGGTGGCATGGGCAGCGTCCACGCCGTGGGCCTCCAGGGCCAGGCGGCTACCCTCGCCGACGATGCCGATGGGGACCTGGCGCGGCCAGGCCGTCAATTGTCCGAAGGCCGCATCGATGGCGTTGGGGCTGACGAAGACCACCAGGGCGTAGTCCTCCAGGTGCGCCAGCGCGGCCTGCAACGGGCCGGCATCCTCCACCGGCGCAATGGTCAGCAGCGGGAACAGGACGGCGCGGCGACCGGCCGCCTCGATACTGGCGGCAAAGGCATGCGCCTGCTGCAGTGGCCGGGTCACGACCACTGGTACGGCTTGCCTGGCGTCAGGCAGAGGCAGCATCGGCCTGGGCCTTGCAGAGCGCCAGGATGGCCTCCGCACCGCGTGCCTTGAGCAGCTCGGCCACTTGCGCGCCGAGGGCCTCGGGCGCATCGGGCGTCCCCACGG
Organism: Herbaspirillum sp. NPDC087042; assembly: GCF_044745245.1. Taxonomy (NCBI): domain Bacteria; kingdom Pseudomonadati; phylum Pseudomonadota; class Betaproteobacteria; order Burkholderiales; family Oxalobacteraceae; genus Herbaspirillum; species Herbaspirillum sp. NPDC087042. Next base: position 890,876 of record NZ_JBIUZW010000001.1, read on the forward strand.
CCTCGGCGGCAGCAGCCTGGGCGCCGTCGGGCGTGGCGATCATGGCGCGCAGGTGCAGGCGCTCGCCCTCCAGGGTGGCATAGGCCGCCAGCGGGATCTGGCAGCTGGCGCCAAAGATGCGCGAGACCGCGCGTTCGGCGGCCGAGACCACGGCGGCCGGCTCATCGTGCAGGGGGGCCAGCAGGCGCTTGATGTCGTCGCGGCCCTCGGGGATCTCGATGGCCAGCGTGCCCTGGCCCGGCGAGGGCAGGCTTTGCTCGGGTTCCAGGAAGGAGCGGATGCGCGCCTTCAGGCCCAGGCGGTTCAGGCCGGCCACGGCCAGGATGATGGCGGCATAGTCGCCACGGTCCAGCTTGCCCAGGCGGGTATCGAGGTTGCCGCGCAGCGGCTTGACCACCAGCTGCGGATAGCGGGCGGCGATCATGGCCTGGCGGCGCAGGCTGCTGGTGCCGACGATGGCGCCGGCCGGCAAGGCATCCAGACCGTCATAGTCGTTGGAGACGAAGGCATCGCGTGCATCTTCGCGCTCCAGGATGGCGGCCAGCTCGAAGCCTTCCGGCAGGTCCATCGGCATGTCCTTCAGGCAGTGCACGGCCAGGTCGGCGCGGCCTTCGGCCATGGCCACTTCCAGTTCCTTGACGAACAGGCCCTTGCCACCGACCTTGGAGAGCGCGCGGTCGAGAATCTGGTCGCCACGCGTGGTGGTACCGAGGATATTGATGCTGCACTGCGGATATAATGCGGCCAGACGGTCCCGCACGTACTCGGCCTGCCACATGGCGAGGCGGCTTTCACGCGAGACGATGACGATGTTGGAAGGAGGAAATTCTTTCAAGACGGGCTTTCCGATTCAGTCGTGGCACCCGCGGCAGAGGAGACAGGGAAAGCAGGAGACCGGCGAATCCAGACTGTAAAACGATCAAAAACGAAGCTTACCAGCGAGACGCAACTATAAAAAACGAGGCAAATTCTAGCACGCACATCCACGGCAATTCGATCCACAAGCACGACTTTCTCTCCCGAAAACCGCAGCAACAGTTGATCATGGCGACGACAAATCCAACCAAACGCAGTGCCCGCTCCGCTCCCTCCACCTCCCGCTCCGACGCTGGCAAGACCAGTGCCACCGCCAGCAAGGCCATTGGCCAGACCGCCGGCAAGGACGCTCCGCTGAAAGAAGACATCCGCCTGCTGGGCCGCCTGCTGGGCGAAGTCCTGCGCGAGCAGGAAGGCGATGAAGTCTTTGATGTGGTGGAAACCATCCGCCAGACCGCCGTGCAATTCCGCCGCGAGTCCGACGCCAAGGCGGGCGCCGAGCTCGACAAGCTGTTGAAGAAGCTCACCCGCGACCAGACCAATTCCGTGGTGCGGGCCTTCTCCTACTTCTCGCACCTGGCCAATATCGCCGAGGACCAGCACCACAACCGCCGCCGCCGCGCCCACCTGCTGGCCGGCTCCGAAGCCCAGCCAGGCAGCGTGGCCTATGCCTTGTCGCGCCTGGATGATGCCGGCGTCTCCGGTACCCAGGTGCGCAACTTCCTCAAGGATGCGCTGGTCTCGCCGGTGCTGACCGCCCACCCCACCGAAGTGCAGCGCAAGTCCATCCTGGATGCCGAGCGCGAGATCGCCCGCCTGGTGGCCGAGCGCGACCTGCCGCTCACGCCCAAGGAACTGCGTCACAACACCGAGCTGCTGCGCGCGCGCATCGCCACCCTGTGGCAGACCCGCATGCTGCGCTACACCAAGCTGACGGTGGCCGACGAGATCGAGAACGCCCTCTCCTACTACCGCATCACCTTCCTGCGCGAACTGCCGGCGCTGTATGACGATATCGAGGCCGAGATCGATAGCCAGTTCCCCGCACGCGGCAAGGCGCGCGTGGCGGCCGAACTGCCGCCCTACCTGCAGATGGGCAGCTGGATCGGCGGCGACCGCGACGGCAATCCCAATGTCAATGCCGCCACCATGCAGCACGCACTGAAGCGCCAGTCCACCACCATCTTCGACTACTACCTCGAAGAAGTGCATACGCTGGGCGCCGAGCTGTCGATCTCGACCCTGATGGTCGATGCCAGCCCGGAACTGCTGGCCCTGGCCGCGGCCTCGCCGGATCACTCCGAACACCGTGCCGACGAGCCCTACCGCCGCGCCCTGATCGGCGTCTATGCGCGCCTGGCGGCCACCGCCCGCGCACTGGGCGTGGTCAACATCCTGCGCCAGGAAGTGGGCGCCGCCGCGCCCTACGCCGGCCCGGCCGACTGCGTGGCCGAACTGGACGTGCTGGTGGCCTCGCTGCAGGCCCACCACGGTGCCGCGCTGGTCAAGCCGCGCCTGGCGGGCTTGAAGCGCGCCGTCGAGATCTTCGGCTTCCACCTGGCCACGCTGGACATGCGCCAGAGCTCCGACATCCACGAGCGCGTGCTGGCCGACCTGTTCAACAAGGCCCAGGTCGAGGCCGACTACGCGGGCCTCTCCGAAGAGCGCAAGATCGCCCTGCTGCTGGGCGAACTGGCCAAGCCGCGCCTGCTGCATTCGCCTTACCTGGCCTACAGCGACGAGACCAATTCGGAGCTGGAGATCCTGCGCACCGCCCGCGAGATCCGTCGCCGCTATGGCGAGCGTGCCATCCGCAACTACATCATCTCCCACACCGAGACCCTCTCGGACCTGCTGGAAGTGCTGTTGCTGCAGAAGGAAACCGGCCTGCTGCACATCGAGGGCAACCAGTTGAAGGAACTGGACCTGATGGTGATCCCGCTGTTCGAAACCATCCCCGACCTGCGCTGCGCCGCCGAGATCATGCGCGGCTGGCTGAAGCTGCCGCAGGTCAAGACCCTGATCAACAAGCAGGGCAAGCTGCAGGAAGTCATGCTGGGCTATTCGGACTCCAACAAGGATGGCGGCTTCCTGACCTCCAACTGGGAGCTCTACAAGGCCGAGAACCAGCTGGTGGAACTGTTCAATGAAGCCGGCGTGAAGCTGCGCCTGTTCCACGGCCGCGGCGGTACCGTCGGCCGCGGCGGCGGCCCCAGCTACCAGGCCATCCTGGCGCAGCCACCGGGCACCGTGAACGGCCAGATCCGCCTGACTGAACAGGGCGAGATCATCGCCTCCAAGTTCTCCAACCCGGAGATCGGCCGCCGCAACCTCGAACTGCTGGTGGCCGCCACCCTGGAAGCCAGCCTCATGCCGGCTACCGGCGACGCCAAGGAAGCCAGGAAGATCGCCGAGTTCGAAAGCGTCATGGAAGAGCTCTCGGAGCGCGCCTACCGCGCCTACCGCAACCTGGTCTACGAGACCCCGGGCTTCACCGACTACTTCTTTGCCGCCACGCCGATCGCCGAGATCGCGCAACTGAACATCGGTTCGCGCCCGGCCTCGCGCAAGGCCACCCAGCGTATCGAAGACCTGCGCGCGATTCCCTGGGGCTTCTCCTGGGGTCAGTGCCGCCTGCTCTTCCCGGGCTGGTACGGCTTCGGCAGCGCGGTCTCGGGCTGGCTGGCCGATGCCGGCAATGCCAAGGAAAACGCCCGCCGCCTGGCCACGCTGAAGGCCATGTGCAAGGAATGGCCGTTCTTCGCCGCCCTGCTCTCCAACATGGACATGGTGCTCTCCAAGACCGACCTGGCCGTGGCCTCGCGCTATGCCGGCCTGGTGGCCGACCGCAAGCTGCGCAACACCATCTTCGGTCGCATCACCGATGAACACGAGCGCACCAGCAGCGTGCTCTCGTCCATCACCGGCAGCAAGGAACGCCTGACCGCCAACCCGCTGCTGGCGCGCTCGATCAAGAACCGCTTCGCTTACCTGGATCCGCTGAACCACCTCCAGGTCGAGCTGATCAAGCGTCACCGCGCCACCCTGGCCGCCAAGCGCGCGCCCGAAGAGCGCGTGCAGCGTGGCATCCACCTGACCATCAACGGCGTGGCCGCCGGCCTGCGCAATACCGGCTGACCGATACTGACCTCGCCGTTTCTTCACAGGGCCGCCCGGCATTGCCGGGTGGCCCTTTTTCCTTGGTGCCGGGAATCCACACAAACCACGACACGCCGCGTCTCAAGTTAAGCCTTGAGTTGCCGATAACAAATAGCCGCAATGTCATTTGACGATGCGGCAACTGTGTTGCGAACAGCGGACACGACGTCCTGATTCCGACCTGGGATCAGATTTTTGCAGTGCAAAAATCGTCCTGGGCAGGCAAGACGCCGCGCCGTTTTGTAAAATGGAGTTTGTACAGAATTGATCACGTAGCCGTCGCAGCCGCTGAAGAAAATTGCCAATGCAAACATCTTCCCGGCCTATGGGGACAAGTCGAGAAAGACGGCACGGCATCGCCTTGGGGAATAACACATCATGCGTATTCGGGGAAGTTCACTCGTTTCATTTTGCGCCACCGTATTGCTGACCGCCGTCGGCGTGCTGGCACATGCCGCGCCCAATTCCGCCCCTCCGCCGCCGCTGGAGGCGCGCCGGGTTGCACTGACCAGCGTGGATGGCAAGGGTGGCAAGGCCACCTCGCTCTATGGCGTCTGGATCCAGGCGCGCAAGTCGCTGGGGACTGATCGCAAGGGCCAGTTCCCGACCGTGATCGCGCTGCATGGCTGTGGCGGGCTCTACAGCATCATCCGTGACGGCCGTGGCGAATTCACGCCGCGCCACCTGGCCATGGCACGCGTGCTCAGCGATGCCGGCTACAACGTCCTCTTCCCGGACAGCTTCACCCCGCGCGGCCGTCGCTCGACCTGCCAGGACAGCGTGGCCCAGCGCGAAGTCAGCGCCATGAACCGCCGCTACGACGTGCAGGCGGCACTGCACTGGGTCACCACCCAGCCCAATGTGGACGTCAAGCGCATCGCCCTGCTGGGCTGGTCGCATGGCGCCTCCACGGTACTGGCGTCGCTCAATCTGGCCGACACCGATGTGGCCGTGCGCAAGATCCAGCCGCGTGCCGCCGTGGCCTTCTACCCCGATTGCCGGCCCTACGCCAAGACCAGCGAGCCCTTCAAGCCGGCCGCGCCGCTGCTGATCCTGATGGGCGAAAACGATGACTGGACCCCGCCCCAGGCTTGTGAGGCCATCGAACAGAAGATGAAGGGCAGCGACACCGAGATCGCCCTGCGCCTGTATCCGGACACCTACCATGACTTCGACGCCCCCGGCCTGCCGGTACACGTGCGCATGGATGTGGCCGGCATCGGCAAGCCGGGCGAAGGCGTCACCAGCGGCGGCAATCCCGATGCCCGCAGCCAGGCCTATCGCTCCATGCTCAACTTCCTGGATGCCAAGCTGAACTATTGAAGCGATCGGGCGCGGGCCAGCTGGCCCGCTAGCCTGCCGCCATGAAAAAATGCCGGCCCCTTGCGGGAGCCGGCATTTTTGTTTTGCGGTGCTTGCCAGAGCGGACCAGGCCCGCACTGGCGTTCCTACGGATCAGCTGATCAGTTCCTGCATGCCCTCGCCCAGCTCCGACAGCGGTGGCATTTCCTCGGTAAAGGTTTCCAGGCTCAAGCCGAGCTTGGCCGCCACCTCGGTGGGGAAGGTCGATTCCATCTCATCGGCCGAATACTTGTTTTCCTCGGCGCGGGCGCGCCAGGCCGCCAGGTGCACGATGGCCGCGAACGCATCATAGTTGCCTTCCAGCGGCTGCGGGAATGCCTTGATGACCTGAGCGAATTCGTCGGGGAAGCGCCAGCGCTTGGCCAGCTCCGCCCCCACATCGGCGAAATCGTAGCCGAAGGACTTGCGCTCAACGTCCAGGCGTCGCGCATCCAGGGGACCGGCCACCTTGTCCACCTGCAGAGCTTGCTCAGGCATACCGGCGTGCATCACCAGCTGGCCGATGGCGTGCATCAGGCCGACCGTGAAGGCGAAATCGGAATTGAGCTTGACCTGCTTGGCCAGCCATTTGGAGACGATGGCCGTATCCAGGCTGTAGCGCCAGAACAGCTTCAGGTCCACACCCGGCAGCTTCTTGAAGCTGCCCGCCATGCCGGTGCTGACCACCAGCGTACGCACGGTCATGAAACCCAGCATCAGCACGGCGTCTTCCACCGTGCCGATGGTGCGCGAGACGTGATAGTAGGAAGAATTGGCCAGGCGCAGGATCTTGGCGCTCAAGACCTGATCGGCAGCCAGTTTCCTGGCGATCTCCTCGATGGAAACGGATTCGTTGTTGAAGCTCTCGATGACTTCCTGCACCACCTTCGGAATGCTGGGCAGTGCGGTTTGCTGCTGGAACAGTGCTTCCAAATTCATGCTTCTCTCCTGTAAGACGACCCCCGAACATCTTGCTCTCTGAGCGCTTTGCAGGACCACCTCACGACCCACGTGACCAGCGGCAACACGCCGTATCCGGACCCAACGGCAGCGCGCCGGCTGCATCGTGGCGGGCAGCCCTTTCTTCTCCGGTTTTCCTGAACAAATAGTTACCCGGATCAGTCATCGCGCCTTGAGTATAGCGGCAGGATTTGTCAGCGGGGCAAGCTTTTTTGCACGGCAGGAAGATGCGCGCACAACACGCTGCGCATTTGAATGCCGCACGGAAATATTCATACATCGATCCAACGCGAACAGGCGCATCACCAGCGGCTGGGAAATCGGATAGAAAGCACGATCAATGCGTGCATGCTTGCTGGCCCCGAATGCGAAAAACCCGCGCCGCGCAGCATTTCCGGCTGCGATCCCGTGGCCGGGGGCGGGAGTGCTTGCTATAATCGCCCATTCTCCGGAATTCTCACCTATGACAGACCAATTTGCTAAAAAGGGCGAAGCCTGGTCGGCTCGCTTCTCCGAACCCGTCTCCGATCTCGTCAAGCGCTATACCGCATCGGTGTTCTTCGACAACCGCCTGGCCCAGGTCGACATCCAGGGCTCGCTGGCCCATGCCGAAATGCTGGCCCACCAGGGCATCATCAACGCGGCCGACTACGCCGAGATCCAACGCGGCATGACCCAGATCAAGGGTGAAATCGACGCTGGCGAGTTCGAATGGCTGCTGGACCTGGAAGACGTCCACCTGAACATCGAAAAGCGCCTGACCGAACTGGTCGGCGATGCCGGCAAGCGCCTGCACACCGGCCGCTCCCGCAATGACCAGGTCGCCACCGACATCCGCCTCTACATGCGCGGCGCCGTGGACGACATCGTCGGCCTGCTGCGCGAACTGCGCCTGGCCCTGGTGGACCTGGCCGAGCAACATGCCGACGTGATCCTGCCGGGCTTCACCCACATGCAGGTGGCCCAGCCCATCACCTTCGGCCACCACGTGCTGGCCTATGTCGAGATGTTCGGCCGCGATGCCGAGCGCATGCTGGACGCCCGCAAGCGCATCAACCGCCTGCCGCTGGGCGCCGCCGCCCTGGCCGGCACCACCTTCCCGATCGACCGCCTGCGCGTGGCCAAGACCCTGGGCTTCGACGACGTCTGCCGCAACTCGCTGGACGCCGTCTCGGACCGCGACTTCGCCATCGAATTCTGTGCCGCCGCCGCACTGGTGATGACGCACATCTCGCGCATGTCCGAAGAACTGGTGATCTGGATGAGCCCGCGCGTGGGCTTCATCGACATCGCCGACCGCTTCTGCACCGGCTCGTCGATCATGCCGCAGAAGAAGAACCCCGACGTCCCCGAACTGGCGCGCGGCAAGACCGGTCGCGTCAATGGTCACCTGATCGCCCTGCTGACCCTGATGAAGGGCCAGCCCCTGGCCTACAACAAGGACAACCAGGAAGACAAGGAACCGCTGTTCGACACCGTCGACACGCTCACCGACACACTGCGCATCTTCGCCGACATGGCTCGTGGCATCAGCGTCAAGCCGGACGCCATGCGCGCGGCCGCCCTGCAGGGCTACGCCACCGCCACCGACCTGGCCGACTACCTGGTCAAGAAGGGCCTGCCCTTCCGCGACGCCCACGAAGCCGTCGCGCACGCCGTGCGTACCTGCGTGGACAAGGGCTGCGACCTGGCCGACCTGTCGCTGCAAGACCTGCGCGCCTTCTCCACGCTCATCGGTGAAGACGTGTTCGACGTATTGACGCTGGAAGGCTCGGTCGCCGCACGCGACCACATCGGCGGCACCGCACCCAACCAGGTGCGTGCAGCCATTGCCCACGTCCGCAAGGAACTGAACTAACAAGCACCACCCGCCGTCCGCTAGCCGGACGGTTTCGCATGCCGTCGTGGCCTGCCCTACCCGGGCAGGTTGCGACGGGTTGTAATTGCTGGCGCAGCCTGCTTTTTGAGGTATGCTGTGCCCGCTGTATCGAAAGAGACCGCAAAACGGTCTTCAGAGGATGGAGCACAAGTCCCGGCCATCCCGGGCGTCTTTTGCATCATCCTCGATGAAGGAATCGCCTTGCCCTGTCGCGCTGGTCTGCGTGATTGGTAAAGGACGATTTCTACAATACCTAACTGAGGAGAGAACTCGATGCAATTCAATACCATGCTCAAGACCATCCCGGCGCTGCTGATCGGCGCCACCCTGTCGTCGGCCGCCCTGGCCGCCGATATCAAGCTGGGCGTTGCAGAAGCCCTGACCGGCCCGGCCGCCAAGTACGGCGTGGCCATCAAGAACGGCTTCACCCTGGCCTCCGAAGAGATCAACGCCAAGGGCGGCGTCAACGGCGACAAGCTGGCCCTGGTGATCGAAGACGAACAAGGCAAGAAGGAAGAAGCCATCAACGTCTTCAAGAAACTGATTTTCCAGGACAAGGTGCTGGCGGTGTTCGGCCCCACCCTGTCCAACTCGGCCTTCGCAGCCGACCCGATCGCCAACGCCTCCAAGGTCGTGGTCTTCGGCACCAGCAATACGGCTGACGGCATCACTGCCATGGGCCCCTTCACCTTCCGCAACTCCGTCATGGAAGCCGACGTGCTGCCCGTGACCGTCAAGGCGGCCGTGAAGCACTTCGGCATCAAGAAGGTCGCCGTGATCTACGGTAACGACGACGCCTTCACCAAGTCCGGCTACGACGTCTTCAAGGCTACGCTGGAACAGCAGAAGATCCCGACCACCACCACCGAGGCCTATGCCAAGGGTGACGTCGACTTCAAGGCCCAGCTGACTAAGATCAAGGCTGGCAACCCGGACGCCATCGTCTGCTCCTGCCTGGCTGAAGAAGCCGCCAACATCATCCTGCAAACCCGCGCGCTGGGCATGAAGCAGCCCTTCATCGGCGGCAATGGCCTGAACTCGCCCAAGCTGTTCGAGATCGCCAAGGATGCCGGCGACAACACCCTGATGGGCAGCCCCTGGTCGGCCGAGAACCAGACCCCGGCCAACAAGGCCTTCATCGCAGCCTACAAGGCCAAGTTCGGTTCCGACCCTGACCAGTTCGCCGCCCAGGCCTATGACGCCATGTACATCGTGGCCGATGCCCTGAAGACCGTGAAGCTGTCGGGCAACCTGGTCAAGGACCGTGACGCCCTGCGCACCGCCCTGCCGGCCGTGAAGATCGATGGTGCCACCGGCAAGTTCGCCTTCCGCGCGGCTCCGGCCGTGGCTGGCAAGCAGGTCGGCTTCGATGCAGACCAGGAAGCCATCGTCAACATCGCCAAGGGCGGCAAGTTCGTCCTGCTGAAGTAAGCAGCAGCAGCAGCAGCAGCAGCGGCTGCCGGGCGACCGGTAGCCGGCTTCGATACTCTCCCGCCGTACCGCAGCAGGCGTGCATCGCCTGCTGCGATCTTCACGCGGGATGCGCACGATACCGCCAGGCCGGAACGGGGATAGACAGGCAGCCAGTCGGGATGACAGGCCGCCGATTCCGGCAATACGACGTAACGAGGGACTTCGCCCGTGCCAGGCACATCCGTACCAGGCAGCCGGCGCCGTACCCCATCACCTATCGCAGGTTCCAATGTTAGAACAACAGCTCATCAATGCCCTTTCGCTGGGCAGCGTGTATGCGCTCTTCGCGCTCGGCTTCACGCTGGTCTTTGGCGTCCTGGGCGTGATCAATCTTTCGCACGGCGCGATCTTCATGCTGGGCAGCTATGCCGCCCTGCTGCTGGTCGAGCAGATGCAACTCCCCCTGTGGGTGGCCCTGCTGCTGGCCATGGTGGCCACGGGCTTCCTGGGCCTGGTGATCGACGTGCTGGTCCTGAAGCCTTTGCGCCGCCGCAATGCACCTCACCTGATCCCCATGATCGCCACCATCGGCGTGGCCATCATGATCACCAACATCTCGCAGGGCATCTTCGGTGCCGAGAACAAGCGCTTCCCCCAGGGCACCATCCCTGAAGAGAGCGTCAGCCTGGGCAACCTGCACATCACGGCTGTCCAGGTGGCCATCATCGTGATCGCCTTCGTGCTGATGGTGGTGCTGCTGGGCGTGATGCGCAAGACCCAGCTGGGCCGGGCGCTACGCGCCATCGCCGAGTCGCCCAAGGCGGCTTACCTGCTGGGCATCAACGTCGAAGGCCTGTTCCTGCTGACCTCGTTTGCCGCTGCCGCGCTCGGTGGCGCCGCTGGCGTGCTGGTGGGTGTGTCCTTCAACGCAATCTCGCCCTTCATGGGCCAGCCGATGCTGCACAAGGGCATTGCCGTCATCATCCTGGGCGGCATGGGGGATATCCGCGGCGCCATGATCGGCGGCCTCTTCCTCGGCTTCGCCGAGGTGCTGACGGTGGCATATATCTCCAGCGACTTCCGCGATGCAGTGGCCTTCGGCCTGCTGTTCCTGATCCTGCTGGTGAAACCCTCCGGCATGTTCGGCAAAGTTCTGGAAAGAAAGGCATAACGATGGGCTTCATGGAATGGTGGGATGGCTTCTGGGCCACCTACAACACTGTCATCTTCAGCATTGGCGTCAACGCCATGCTGGCCCTGTCGATCTACGTCACCCTGTCCTGCGGCCTGCTGTCGCTGGCCAACGCGGCCTTCATGGGCATCGGCGCCTATACCGCGTCGCTGCTGACGATGCAGTTCGACCTGCCCTTCCCTATTGCTCTCGCCGCCGGCGGCGTGCTGCCGGCGCTGGTGGCGCTGGTGATCGGCATCCCCACGCTGCGGCTCTCGGGCGTGTACCTGGCCATGGCCACGCTGGGCTTTGGCGAAGTAGTGCGCGTGATCGTGCTGAACCTGGACATCACCGGCGGCCCCATGGGCCTGAACGGCGTGCCGCCGATCACCGAGTGGTGGCACATCGTCCTGATCCTGGGCGTGACCGTCTACGCCCTGGCACGCCTGCGCCGCTCCAAGACCGGCCGGGCCTTCGAGGCCATCAAGGAAGACGAAGTGGCTGCGCGCCTGATGGGCGTGAACGTGGCCGGCTACAAGCTGCTGGCCTTCATCATCGGCGCGGCCATTGCCGGTGTGGCGGGCGGCCTGAACGCCCACTACACCTTCACCATCGGCCCCAACAACTATGGCTTCGAGAACGCGGTCGACATCCTGACCATGGCCGTCTTCGGCGGCACCAGCAACCTGATCGGCCCGATGATCGGCTCGACCATCCTCTCGCTGCTGCCCGAAGTGCTGCGCCATTTCAAGGACTTCCGCCTGGACATCAATGGCCTGATCCTGATCCTGGTGGTGCTGTACCTGCCCAAGGGCATCTGGGACCCGCGCCGCATCCGCGCCGTCCTGGGCCGCAACGCTGAGAAGAAGGTGAAGTAATGCTTTTACAACTCAAAGACATCAGCAAGAACTTCGGTGGCCTGCAGGTCCTGCAGGGCGTGAACTTCAACGTCAAGCAAGGCGAGATCTTCGGCCTGATCGGCCCCAACGGCGCCGGAAAGACCACCGTCTTCAACCTCATCACCGGTCTGCTGCGCGCCTCCTCGGGCAGCATCAGCTTCAATGACGAGGACATCGGCACGGTCGCCCCGCACAAGATCACCGAGCGCGGCATCGCCCGTACCTTCCAGAACATCCGCGTGTTCAAGGAAATGACCCTGCTGGAAAACGTCGTGGTCGGCATGCACGAGCACCTGAACTATGGCGTGGCCAGCATGCTGTTCAACCTGGGCGGATTCCGCAAGGCCGAGAAGGAAGCCCGCGAGCGCGCACTGGAACTGCTGTCCTGGGTGCGCCTGGACCACAAGGCCCACATGCTGGCCGACAGCCTCTCCTATGGCGAGCAGCGCAAGCTGGAATTCGCCCGGGCGCTGGCCACCAAGCCCAAGCTGCTGTTGCTGGACGAACCGGTGGCGGGCATGAACCCGGCCGAGAAGACCGAGCTGATGAGCGAGATCGTCAACATCAAGCAGCGCGGTTTCTCGATTTTCATGATCGAGCACGACATGCGCTTCGTGATGGGCCTGTGCGAGCGCATCGCCGTGCTCAACTTCGGCAGGATCATCGCCGAAGGCACGCCGGACCAGATCAAGAACAACCAGGAAGTGATCGAAGCCTATCTCGGCAAGGAAGAAGCATGAGCGCCAGCGGCAACAAGCAACCCATCCTGCAGGTGCAAGACCTGGCCGTGGCCTATGGCCATATCGAAGCGGTCAAGGGCATCAGCCTGTCCCTGAACGAAGGCGAGATCACCGCCCTGGTCGGCGCCAATGGTGCGGGCAAGAGCACGTCGCTGCTGGCCATCTCCGGCCTGGTCAAGGCGCAGCGCGGTCGCGTGCTGCTCAATGGGCAAGATCTGCTGCAGCTGTCGCCGCACCGCATCGTCGAATCCGGCGTGGTGCAGGTGGCCGAAGGACGCGCCACCCTGACCACCCTGACCGTGGAAGAAAACCTGGCCCTGGGCGCCTACACCCGTCGTGACAAGGACGGCGTGGCCCGTGACCTGGAGTGGGTGTATTCGCTCTTCCCGGTCTTGAAGAACCGTGCGACGGGCCTGGCCGGCAACCTCTCCGGCGGCGAGCAGCAGATGCTGGCCATCGGCCGCGCATTGATGGCCAAGCCCAAGGTGCTGCTGCTGGACGAGCCCTCGATGGGCCTGGCCCCGCTGATCATCCAGGAGATCTTCCGCATCGTGCAGGAAATCAACAAGACCGGCATGACGGTGCTGCTGGTGGAACAGAACGTGCGCCAGGCGCTGCGCATCGCGCAACGCGGCTACGTGCTGGAGACCGGCAAGATCGTACTGGAAGATACCGGTGCCAACCTGCTGGGCAATCCCAAGGTGGTGGAAGCCTATCTGGGCGGTTGAGTATCAACGGTGCCCTCCCCTGAACGGCGGCCTGCGGGTCGCCGTTTTTACTGGTGATGTGCATGCCCGGAAAAATAATAAAAAATATTTCAATTAAGTGTTGACCACCTGACTGATAGGCCTTAATATGCAGCCTCTTTCAAGCACAGCAGCTTACCGCTGATGCCAGAAGGCCCACGTGGCGGAATTGGTAGACGCGCATGGTTCAGGTCCATGTGCCGCGAGGTGTGGGGGTTCGAGTCCCTCCGTGGGCACCAAAACATAAAAGGTCGATTGATGAAAATCAATCGACCTTTTGCGCTTTGGGGCGCACGAATGAAGTGCGTGCGCGCTTTGTTGCGCTGACTCTAGCACCATCCCCTCCCGATGAGATCCTTCGGACTTACTCAGGCCAAACGCTTGCCTACACTATCGGGATACAAAGTCCGGCAGCGCATATTCCACTTCTTTTTTATTAAGTTTTTAGATCCCCGCTGCTTCAGGTGGCGCTACCTTTTACTTAGTTTTTTTCAATCTTGGTGCGCCATAAAGTCTTCGACAAAAACTGAAAATAAATGATGACAAGCCAAACATTAGCCCTTAGAATGCAGCCTCTTTCAAGCAATGCAGCTTCACCGCAATTGCAGAAGGCCCACGTGGCGGAATTGGTAGACGCGCATGGTTCAGGTCCATGTGCCGCAAGGTGTGGGGGTTCGAGTCCCTCCGTGGGCACCAAAACAAAAAAGGTCGATTGATGAAAATCAATCGACCTTTTGCGTTTTGGGGACCACAAGCAAAGCAACTGCATGTTTTCAGGTGCGCGTCACGGAACGCTACTTTCTGGATTTGGCCGCGCCATCACCCATAGGCCGCTCCACCGCTCCCCTCACCTCGAAGCGCAGGCTATCGAGCTCCCTCCCCGCCTTGTCCTGCAATACCAGTACATGCCTGCCGGGCCAGGGCATCCAGTCAAAAGCCAGTTCGTCCACATCGGCAGCCGCACCTGGTGCTGCCACGCGCTGCGCCTTCACCCGTCCGGCCTGCATGACGGCCTCCGGTATCGGCTTGCCATCGATGACCCAGCGGCTGCCCGCCGGTGCACCCTGCGCACGCAGGCGGATGCGTTGCCGTGCCGGCGGGATATCCGGATCCAGCGCCACCAGCATGCCCGCTGTCGGATAGCTGATCGCCGGACGAATCTCCCGCGCGCGTGCAATGTGGATCTCGGACTGCGCCGTACCGGGCAGGAAATATTCGGTGCGCGGCACTTCCAGCTCCTGCTCATAGCGTATCGTCTGCGCCTGTACGCCGGCAGGCTTGGCTGGTGGGCCGTTGCGTTGCGCCCCGCCATTGCCCTGTGCGCGTCCGTGCAGGTACTGCATCACCTCCTGCCACACCGGCGCCGCGCCGGTCACGCCCGACACATCCCACATCGGCGCGCCGGAGGCATTGCCTACCCACACCCCTACCGTATAGCGCGAGGAATAGCCAACACACCAGTTGTCGCGCATGTCCTTGGAGGTGCCGGTCTTGACTGCCGTCCAGATCCGCGTGGAGAGCGCATTCTCCAGGCCGAAGGTGCGTGCGCGGGCGCTGCGGTCGGCGAGGATATCGCCGATGATGAAGGCGGCGTCGGCATCCATCACCTGGGTGATGCGCGCTGCGCTGCGTGTCTCGTCCAGTCGCGTGCGCAGCGGCGAGTAGCGGCCCTGGTTGGCCAGCACACGATAGGCGTTGGCGAGATTGGCCAGCGTCACGTCGGCGCTGCCCAGCGCGAGGCTGTAGCCGTAGTAGTCGCCACTTTCGCGCAGGCTGAAACCCAGCGCCTGCAGGCGGCGGAAGAAGCGCTCGGGCGTCACCATCACCAGCGTGCGTACGGCCGGGATGTTCAGCGACGAGCCCAGCGAGGTACGCAGGCTGACCAGGCCCTTGTATTGCTTGTCGTAGTTCTGTGGGATGTAGAGGCCGGCCGAGGTGGCGAGATTGACCGGCGAATCATCCAGCAAGGAGGCGGCCGTCAGCCACTTCTTCTCGATCGCCAGTTCGTAGAGGAAGGGTTTCAGGGTGGAGCCGGCCTGGCGCTGCGCCACCACGCCATCCACATTGGCCGCCGCCGACAGGCTGCCGCTGGAGCCGACCCAGGCCAGCACTTCGCTGCTGGCATTGTCGATGACGATGACCGCGCCATCCTCGATGTTGCGGTCCACCAGGCCAGCCAGTTGCTGTCGCAGGGCTTGTGCGGCGAAGCGTTGCAGCGGTGCGTCCAGCGTGGAGCGCACTTGCTGGCCCGCTGCACTCAGGAGCTTGCGCGCCAGGTGCGGCGCCAGTTGCGGGGCATCGCTGCTGCCCGGCAAATCGCGCTTGGCCGATACCCGCGCCAGCGCCAGTTCGGTACGACCGTCGATGCCACCGCATTGGCCGGCCACGCCCTCTTCCTTCAGGATCGCGCAGGCCCGTTCGGCGACGCGACGCGGTGTCGCATTGGGGGCACGGATCAGGGCCACGGCAATAGCGGCCTCGCCCTGGTCCAGCCCGCTGGGATGCTTGCCGAACATCACCCGGGAGAGCGCATGCACGCCCACCAGTTCACCCCGGAAGGCGACCAGGTTCAGGTAGGCTTCCAGGATCTGGTCCTTGCGCCAGCCGCGTTCCAGCGATTGCGCGATCCACGCTTGCGAGAGCTTCTGCGTGAGCGAGCGCGTGCCGGATTTGCGGCGCAGGTCGTCGTAGATCAAACCCGCCAGTTGCATCGTGATGGTGGAGGCGCCACGCGTCCTGGTGTTCCACAGGTTGCCCCAGGCCGAGGCGGCCACTGCGCTCCAGTCGATGCCGCTGTGCTGGTAGAAGCGCCGGTCCTCGGAGGCGATCAGCGCGTGGCGCAGGGCCGGCGAGACATCTTCCAGCCCGACCCACGACAGCTTGCGCTCGTCCATGTTCACGCGCATGCGCTGCAACAGCTCGCCATGGCGGTCGTAGAGGCTGGCGTCGGAGGACAGGTAGTCGCGCTGCACCTCGGCGAATGAGGGCACGGCGACGGCCGCCACCGGCATCAGCAAGGCCAGCCCCACGACCCATGCCGCGACCAGCCCACGCAGCGGGCCGCGCCGGTCGAGGGGCGTGCGGGACAAGCTCACTGCCCCGCCTTCACGACCAGCCTGGCGTTGGGTACTTCACCGAACATCTCCGGCGCATACATGGCCTCGACCCGTGTGGGCGGCAGATTGAACTCACCGGCGTTGTTCAGGCGAACCGTATAGCTGATGCTGGTGCGGCCCTTGGGCATGGCTTCGTAGTAGGCGCGATAGGCGTCGAAACTGCGCTCTTCATAGGCCAGCCAGCCCATGCCACGATCGCGCGGCGCATCCTGCTTGCCCTGCGCGATCACCGAATCCCGGCCCAGGCCCGAGCCCAGCAGGCTGGCACCGCCCGGCACCGGATCGCTGACCACGACCCAGGTCATTTCGCTTTGCGCATCGATGTCCAGCGTCACGCGCAATACGTCGCCACGGGTGTAGACGCCGGCCTGCTTCTGCTCGACCGCCTCGACCTTGCGCGTGATGCGATAACCGGCAGCAAAGGGCTGCTTCAGCGGCACCGCCGCCAGGCTCTGCAAGGTGACCCAGGGCTTGCCACTGCCCTCCTGCGCCAGGAGCATCCTGCCGCCCTGGGCATTGCCGGCAGGCCAAGGCAGCTGCAACTTGCCACCAGCCGCAGCGCCGCTCCAGGACAGGCTCTGCGCGGCTGCACTGGCGCCGCTCTGCTCCAGCGTGGCGCGGGTGATGCCGGTGACCGGTTCGGACTCGAACTTGCGGGAGAACTTCTCCAGCGCCAGGCTGCCCCAGACGTTGGCGGTCGTGGTACTCCAGTGACCGCGCTGCTGGCGGGCGATGGCGCCGGCCACCAGGCGCGGCATGTCCTCGCGCCAGGCCGGGTTGTTCAGCTCCAGCAGGATCAGGCGGTTGGCGTTGGCGTCGCCGCTGCTCATGAGCCACCACCAGTAGTCCCCCTCTTCGTTGGAGAAGCCCATGCGCGTGCCCTGGAAATTCAGGCGGGCGCGCAGAATCTGCTCGGCCTCGTCGAGCTTCTTCTGGCGCTCGGGGATGGCGCTGACCCGCTGCAGGATCGCGATCCAGTCCAGCAGGCCCGAGGTGGGCCACTGGTTGGGATTGATCTGCAGCGACCCGAGCATGGCGGGCTGCACGCGGCTGTAGCGTGACAGCGCTTCCAGGGCGGCCAGCTTGCGCACATCCAGGTCCTTTTGCGGTGACCAGAAATCACGCATGAGCTTGCCTTCCACGAAGGCCGCCAGGCCATCGAGCATCTTGTCGCGGCTGGCGGGCGGGATGGCATAGCCGGCTTCATGGGTGGCCGCCAGCAGATAGGCGGTGAGCGTATCGCTGCCACGGCGCGTGCCACTGTCGGCGGGCGGGAAGTAATAGGCCAGGCCGTCGCCATCCAGGTAGGTAGGCAGGTCGGCCACGATCTTCTGCCAGGCGGCATCGTCACGCAGGCCGATGGCCTTGGAGGTCTTCTGCTCCAGGCAGGCGAAGGGATAGTCGGCGAAGTAGCGCGTCAAGGCATCGCTGCCACCGGCCAGGCTGGGCTTGAGCGCCACCGACAGGCCGCCGCGTCCCGGCAAGCTGTCGGCCGGTCGCGCAACAGGGATGGCCGCGCTCTTGTCCAGCTGGAACAGCGTGGCCTGCTGCACCGTGACCGGCACGGCCGGGATGACGCGCTGGGCAAACTTCATCGCATCCCTGGCCTTCTGGCCAGCCTGTTCCTGGGCGCTGATCTCCCAGGCCAGCTGGCTGATGCCTTCGGGCGTCTGCACCGGCCACATCACTTCGGCCGCCTGGCCGGCGGCGATGCTGATCTCGCGCTCCGGCAGGGTCAGTACCGACGCGGGCGTCTCGCCTTGTGCGCGGGCGACGACCTTGACCTTCATGTCATGGTCGGTGGTGTTGCGCACCGTGACCGTGCCATTGAAGCTGTCGCCCTCACGCACCAGCGGCGGCAGGCCGGAGATGACCTGCACGTCCTGCGAGGAGCGGATGCTGACGCTGCCGGTACCGAATTCGCTGGTACCGTTTTCGGCAATGGCGACGATGCGAAAGGAGGTCAGCGCATCGTTCAGGGGGACTTCGATCTGCGCGCGACCCTCGGCGTCCAGGGTCACATTGGGCTTCCACAGCAGCAGCGTGTCGAACAGCTCGCGCGTGGGCGCCCGGCCACCACCGCCACCGGCAGGCGTGGCCTTCTTGCCGTAGTGACGCTTGCCGATCACCTGCATCTGCGCGGTGGCGGTCTCCACGCCGTAGCTGCGCCGTTGCAGCATGGCGCGCAGCACGTCCCAGCTGCCATTGGGTTGCAACTCCAGCAGCGCCTCGTCCACCGCGGCCAGGGCGAACTCGCCACCGGCGGCGGGCTTGCCGTCGGGCCGTTTGACCTGCACCTGCACCTTGGCCACGGCACGGATCGGGTAGGTACTCTTGTCGGCGCTCACGCTCACTTGCAGGCGATGACCGGCATCGCCGACGTTGACTTCGGCGATGCCGAATTTCCATGCCGGCTTGGAGAGGTCGACGATGGGACCCGGTCCCTGGTATTCCCGGAACTCATGCCACCAGTTGACCGGTTCCTTCCAGCCCCATACGAAGAAGGAGTACCAGGGCACTTCACGCATGCGTCCGCGCACGGCCAGCACCGACACGTAGACATTAGGCCCGTACTCGGCTTTCATCGGCACGCTGATGGTGGGATCCTGCCCCGACAACTGCACTACGCGGGTATCGATGACGCCCTCGCGCTCTACCGCCACCAGGGCGGTCGCATGACGGAACGGCATGCGAACCTGGAAGCGCGCGCTCTCGCCGGGCTGGTAGTTCTTCTTCTCGGGCAGGATGTCGATGCGATCCTGGTTCTCGCCATCGAACCAGACTTCGCCGCGCCCGGTCACCCAGACCGAGGAGCGCGCCGAGGCGGCATTGCCATTGCCATCCTTGGCGCTGGCAATCAGTTCCACATTGCCGGCTTCGGCCAACTCTGTCTCGCAGCTGAACATGCCATGCTGGTCGCTCTTGCCCGAACAAAGCTTGCCGAGGTCTTGCGTGCTCTCGTCGTTTTCATAGGCATAGAAACCACCGACCATGCGCTTGCGGTGCGAGTTGGTCTTGCGCGCCTGGCCACGGATCTCCACCGACACGCTGGCCTGCGGCTGGCCGGCCGTATTGAGGGTGACGGCGGTGAGCGTCAACTTCTTCTTTACCGAGACCCAGTTGCCGGTGCGCAGGCCGACTACCACGGCCGAGGGCCACAGGGGCGTGACCGTGGAAATGGTCTGCACCTCGCCATTGGGGTCGCTGTAGCTCATCTCGGTAAGCAACTCCTGCGGGCGCGGCAGTGACGGCAGCTTGCCGATGACGGTGCGGCCGCTGCCGTTCTTGTCGAGGGTGACGGCGAGTTTGTCGGCGACGATCTTCTGGTCGTCGGCATTGCTGTCGTCATCGCTGCGCGGGGCGTCGAAGGAGAAGCCATCATAGCCACTCATGCTGAGGGCACGCGAACGCAAGAGACTGGAGACGCGCACCGCCTGGTTGGCCGCGCCACCGCCGTTGATGTAGTTCAGCTGCAGGTCCAGCGGCAATTCCTTGATGGCGACCTGGGCGCCCTTGGGGGGCGTGATGCGTCCCTGCATCAGCGGCAGGCGGAATTCCTCGACACGGAAGCTGCCGGTGACGTAGGTGCCGCGTCCGTATCCGCCCTCCGCGTCACCGTCGTCGGCCTGCGCATCGCCATTGGCATTGCTGTTGGCGTTGGCGTCGACCTTGCCCTGGTCCAGCACCACCTGATAGCTGCCCAGCTTGGCTTGCCTGGGCAAGGTGAAACTGGTCTCGGCGCTACGATTGCCGCGCCAGGTCAGCGGGAACTGGTATTGCTGGCCGCTACCCAGATGACTGATGCGCACGCGCGTGGGCAAGTCTTCCTTGCGCACCAGGCCGAAGCCCTGCAGGGTCTCGGTGCGGATCACATGCTTCATCGACACCGTCTCGCCAGCACGGAACAGCGTGCGGTCGAAGATGGTGGTGGCGCGCGTGGTGGCGGCGCGGTCCATGTCGGTGGGCAGGTTGAAACGCCAGGATTCGATGCCGTCGTTCCACGAACTGAGCGCGAAGGCCATGTCCTGGCGGCCCTTCTCGTCGGTCTTGCGGGCACTGACGAAGAGGCCGCCGATGCTGTCGGCATTGGCGGGGTCATAGGGGCGATGGGCGCAGGCGTCTTCCAGCGCGGGCATCATCGCCACGCCTTGGCTGTCGGTCTTGCCCTGCCAGAGTTGCGTGCCTTCGCAATTGGATACCCGCACCTCGGCATCGGCTACCGGCCTGGCATCATCCAGACGCGTCACCCACACCGCGCCATTGGCGCGTCCCAGCTTGACGTGGACCGCCAGGTTGGTCACCAGCGCGCTGGTGCGCACATACATGGGCTGCAGCTTGCCCAGCAGCGAGGCGCCCAGCTTCTGCGATTCCAGCTCAACCACATAGAAGCCCGGCTCCTTCAAGGGGATGCCGATCACTTCGAAGGGCCATTCGCCGTCCTTGGCGTCCTTCAGCGCGGGCAGTGCCAGCGTCTTCACGCCCGGCTCCCGGGCCAGCAAGCCGACGCTGCGTGAATCGACCTTCTTGGGATCGCCCCATTTCTCGTGGTACTTGTTCAGGCGCGTGAGCCAGGCGATCACGCCACGGTCGCCATCGACCTTGAGGTCAGCCACCTTGCCCGGCAACGCCCGGCCATCGGCCCCGCGCACCTGCAGGCCGGCCTCGACCCGGCGCAACGTGACCGGCAGTGTCGGGTCGGCGTTGAGTTCGATGATGCCAAAGGGCGCCGCCGGGAACTTGGCCAATGGCGGAAAATCGGCCAGCGCCGACTTCAGCGGGAAGGACGCGGCATTGGCCAGCGTGCGTTCGTCTTCATCCTTGAAGCCGGATGGCAGCGTGATGCTGAACTCGGACTTTTCCGGGAACGGTGGCTTGAAGCGCAGCTCGCGCACGGCTTCGTCCTTGTCGCCATCCAGGGTGGGCTTGATCTTGCCGGTCGTGGTATTCATCACCACCTGCTCGGCCAGCTTGCGCGGCACCGGGGAAGAGAAGGACAGGCTCACCGGCAGGATGGGCGAACAGGCGGCATTGGCGTTCTCACGCTGGCACGAGAGGCCGGCCGCGAATTCGCTGCGCACCTGGAAATTGAAGACCTGCGGCTGCGTGGTCACGATGGCCGGCGCCTGGGTGGCGGCGATGCCGCGATCCCAGACCAGCTTGACGTGCGCATCGTTGGGCAGGCGCTGCTGGCATTGCACGATGGTCACCGCCGCCGGATCGGCGTTGCTGGCGAACTGTTGCAGCAAGGCCTTGCGATCGGCGTCACCGACGGCCTTGGTGGGAATGCGCTCGTTGATGCCTTCAGCCTCGCAGTACAGGTGCTCACGCACAGATGCTGCGGTGGCGGGACCGTTCTGGGTCAGGATGAAAGCCTGGTCTTCGGCGATGCGCGCACCCTGGTAGGGTTGCACCTGTCGCACGGCCGGACCGCCGGTGCTGAACTGGAAGCGGGTCTTGCCGGCCACTGCGTTGCCGGCCACCGACCGCGCATCGATACGCAGGTTGAAACTGCAGCGGGTACCGGGTGGCAGGTCGCGCTCGAAGTCATAGACCCAGTTCTTCTCGTCGGCCCAGCGGGCGGTGCCGGCCACGGCGCAATCGGCGTCGAAGGGAGAGGCGGCCTTGGGATCGCCGAACTTGATCATCGCTTCGGAAAACCGCGCCCGCACCTGGCGGATGCGTTGCACCTCGCCCTGCGGCGAGAATGACAATATGCTGGCCGTGGCGGCGTGCGCCTGGGTACCCGGTAGCAGCGTCGCCGCACCCGTACCCATCCAGATGGCGGCCAGCCATGCAAGCTGTGCCAACGGCCGCTTCAGGGACGAGGACCATGGGTGGCGGCTTGAGGGTGGCGCCGGGAACTGTGCTGCGGCCTGGCCGGTTTCCGTTTGCTTCATCTTCTTCTCCGGGTCGATCTGGATGTCGTGGTGGCCACAGGTCGCATTCCCCCTGGTGGCGATGCTGGCGCTCAGACTGGATTTACGGCAAAACCTTGCAGCTCTGAAGACTATCAGAGCCTGTCCTGCAGGAAATCGAGGAAGCAGCTGATGCGCCGGGACAGCTGGGTGTTGTGGTAGTAGACCGCCGAAATCTTCTGGCGATAGCCGCTATCGTAATGCTCCAGCACGCGCACCAGACGGCCTGCCGCAATATCGGCATCCGTCATGAAACTGGACAGGCAGGCAATGCCCTGCCCGTGCAGCGCCAGCTGGCGTATCGTCTCGCCACTGGAGGCGCGGATGGCCGGCCGGGTCTGGTAGCGGTCGCCGGCGCTATGACGCAGGGGCCAGTGGTTCAGCGTCTCGGGTTGGGAAAAGCCGATCAGCTGATGCTGCTCCAGCGCCTCCACCGAATCGGGCGCGCCATGGCGCTCCAGGTAGGCCGGGCTGGCCACGATGTTCAGGCGCGCCGAGCTGAGCGCACGGGCATGCAGGGTCGAATCCTGCAGCGCACCGATGCGAATGGCGATGTCGGCCCGCTGCTCCACCAGGTCGATGAAACGGTCGTTGGTGGTCAGTTCGAGTTCGATATCGGGATAGCGGTCGCGAAACTCGCCCACATGCGGCACCACGCAGTGGAGCATGAAGGGAGCCGCCGCATCCACGCGCAGCTTGCCGACCGGCTTGCGGGTGCGAGTGCGGATGGTCTCCTCGGCCTGCTCCAGCGCCGCCAGGATGCTGCGGGCCTGTTCCAGGAAGGCACGTCCCTCCTCGGTCAGCTCCATGCGCCGGGTGGTGCGGGTCAGGAGGCTGGCGCCCAGCTTCTCTTCCAGCCGCGACAGCGCCCGGCTCACCCCCGAAGTGGTCTGCTCCAGCACTTCGGCGGCGGCCGACAGGCTGCCTGCCTCGACCACGGCCACGAAGGTGCGCAATTCTTCGGACTGAATACTCATTATTGACTCCGGATCAAATATTCTTTGATTCTAACGGTATTTTTCTCAACAAAGAGCACAGGCACAATCCGTCTCACTGCTGGCAGACCGCCCTGGCCTGCCACCCTACCCAACACAGAGAGGATTTGCCATGCCAATTGCACTTTGGGCGCTGACCATCAGCGCATTCGCCATCGGGACCACCGAGTTCGTCATCATGGGACTATTGCCGGAAGTCGCGGCCAACCTGGGCGTGAGCCTGTCCTCGGCGGGCCTGCTGGTGACCGGCTATGCGCTGGGCGTGTTCGTCGGCGCCCCGCTGGTGACCGCCACCACCGGCCGCCTGCCACGCAAGACGCTGCTCATTGCCCTGATGGTAGTCTTCGTGATCGGCAACCTGGCCTGTGCGATTGCCCCCGGCTATGCCACGCTGATGATAGGTCGCGTGGTGGCCTCCTTCGCCCATGGCGCCTTCTTCGGCGTGGGTTCGGTGGTGGCAACCAGCCTGGTCCCCAAGGAAAAGCAGGCCTCCGCCATCGCCCTGATGTTCACCGGCCTGACCGTGGCCAACGTGCTGGGTGTGCCCTTCGGCACCTGGCTGGGCCAGAACTACGGCTGGCGCGCCACCTTCTGGGCGGTGACCGTGATCGGCATGATCGCCCTGGCCGCCACGGCGATGCTGGTACCGCGTTCGCAAGGCGGTGAAGAAGCCGATTTCGGCAAGGAAGTGCGTGTACTGATGCGCCCGCAGGTGATGCTGGGGCTGTTGATGACGGTGCTGGGTTTTGGTGGTGTATTCGCGGCCTTTACCTATATCGCCCCTATCCTGACCGATATCAGCGGCTTCCCGCCCTCGGCCGTCTCGCCCATCCTGCTGCTGTTCGGCCTGGGCCTGGTGATCGGCAATCTGGCCGGTGGCAAGCTGGCCGACAAGAAGCTCATGGCCACCCTGCTGGCGAGCCTGGTGATGCTGGCCATCGTGCTGGTGCTGTTCGGCCTGACCAATGAACACAAGATCGCGGCCATCATCGGCGTGGGCCTGATGGGCATGGCCGCCTTCGCCACCGTGCCGCCGCTGCAGATGCGCGTGCTGGAAAAAGCCACCGGCGCCCCCAACCTGGCATCCTCGGCCAACATCGCCGCCTTCAACCTGGGCAATGCCGCCGGCGCCTGGCTGGGTGGCGTCACCATCGACCATGGCCCGGGCCTGCATGCAGTGCCGTATGTAGCCGCCCTGCTGCCGCTGGCCGGGATCGTGGTGGCCCTGCTGAGCTGGAAGCTGGATGGCCAGCCCGCCAAGGTGGTGAACCGCGCCGGTGCAGAGATCTGCTGATTCCGCCCTGCCTCGCCTGCCCGCATCCTGTGCGGGCGAAAAAAAAGAGCTTGCCGCGGCAAGCTCTTTTTACGTGCGGAGATGATGCTCCAGGAATGCTCCCGGGGTATCAGGCCCCACCCTTCTTGATCCAGGCCGCCAGCTGGTGCGGACCCAGGCCGTCGTACTCTTCGAAGGGCTGGTGGATCCACGGATTGGTGGGCAGGTAGTCGATGTGGAAATCAGGCTCCACGATCGAGCAGGCCTTCCACCACACTACGGCGCTCTTGATCTCGGTGACCGAGGGATAGTGTTCCTTGAGGTGGACCATCACCTTCTGCAGGGTGACGCCGGAATCGACCAGGTCGTCCACCAGCAGGATGCGGCCGCCCAGCGTGCCCTTGGTGATCGTGATGTACTTGGCGATGTCCAGCGAGCTGCGGATGGTGCCGGCCGCTTCGCGGTAGGAGCTGGTCGACAGGATCGCCAGCGGCACATCGAAAATGCGCGACATCACGTCGCCCGGACGCAAGCCGCCGCGCGCCAGGCACAGCACCTGGTCGAACTGATAGCCGGATTCATAGACCTTCAGCGCCAGACGTTCGATCAGGCGGTTGTAGTCGTCCCAGGAGACCCACAGGTCTTTGTCGTCGGAGATCTTCATAGTTTTTCTTGCTTCGTGTTGCTGTTGTTACGTCGTTATTGCGTTATTGCGTTATTGCATCATTACGTTGTTACGTTGCGCTGGCCACTTACGATCAAGTGACCAGCACCGCGTGACTTGACTGCCAGATTACTTGAACGGGTGACGCAGGACGATGGTCTCTTCGCGGTCAGGACCGGTGGAGATCATGTCGATGGGCACGCCCACCAGTTCCTCGATACGCTGGATGTAGGCGCGGGCGTTGGCCGGCAGTGCGTCCAGCGACTTGGCGCCGACGGTGGTCTCGGACCAGCCCGGCATTTCTTCGTAGATCGGTTCGCAGGCAGCGGCTTCTTCGGCGCCGACCGGGAAGATGTCCACGGTCTTGCCGTTGAGCTTGTAGCCGGTGCACAGCTTGAGCGACTCCAGGCCATCGAGCACGTCCAGCTTGGTCAGGCACATGCCGGAGACACCGTTGATCTGCACCGAGCGCTTCAGCAGCGCGGCATCGAACCAGCCGCAACGACGCGCACGGCCGGTGACGGTACCGAATTCATGACCCACGGAAGCCAGGTGCTTGCCGGTACCCACATCGGTGGGCAGTTCGGCCGGGAACGGGCCCGAGCCGACACGGGTGGTGTAGGCCTTGGTGATGCCCATGATGTAGTGGAGCATGCCCGGGCCCACGCCAGCGCCGGCGGCGGCATTGCCGGCCACGCAGTTGCTGGAGGTGACGAACGGGTAGGTGCCGTGGTCGACGTCCAGCAGGCTGCCTTGCGCGCCTTCGAACAGGATCTTGCCGCCGGCATTGTGGATGGCGTACAGATCGCTGGAGACGTCGGTGACCATGGGCTTGATGCGCGGCACATTGGCCAGGGCGTCGTCCAGGGTCTTCTGGTAATCCACCGGCTGGGTCTTCAGGTAGTGGGTCAGCACGAAGTTGTGGTAGTCCAGGTTGGCCAGCAGCTTCTCGGCGAAGCGCTTTTCGTTCAGCAGGTCCGCCACGCGGATGGCGCGACGCGCCACCTTGTCTTCGTAGGCCGGGCCGATGCCCTTGCCGGTGGTGCCGATCTTGGCATCGCCACGGGCGGCTTCACGCGCCACGTCCAGGGCCACGTGATAGGGCAGGATCAGCGGACAGGCGTCCGAGACCTTCAGACGCGAGCACACTTCCACGCCGGCGGCTTCGAGCTTGTCGATCTCGCGCAGCAGGTCGGGCACCGACAGCACCACGCCATTGCCGATGTAGCAGGCCACGCCTTCGCGCATGATGCCCGAGGGAATCAGTTGCAGCGCAGTCTTCTTGCCGCCGATGACCAGCGTGTGGCCCGCATTGTGGCCACCCTGGAAGCGCACCACGCCTTGCGCGTGATCGGTCAGCCAATCGACGATCTTGCCCTTACCTTCGTCGCCCCATTGCGTACCGATGACGACGACATTCTTTGCATTGCTGTTCTGTAACATGACTCAACCCAAGTTTTTGATAATCCAGTTTCCATTGCTGAATTCGAGTGCGCGGTCGCAATCGAATTCGTCCTGATCGTGTTCGTGGCCGGGAAGGCTTTGGATCACGATCTCTCCCGTTTGACGCAATTGCGCTATTTTCTCACGCAGACCGGCTTCCCTGCCCCAAGGGGCGAGGATGGCGCGTTTTCTTTCTGCACCTGGCATCAGGCGTGCCAGTTCGCGCAGGTCCAGGGAGAAGCCGGTGGCCGGACGTGCGCGGCCGAAAGCTTCCCCGACATGGTCGTAGCGGCCGCCGCGCACCACTGCATTGGGCAGGCCCGGCACGTAGGCGGAGAACATCACGCCGCTATGGTAATGGTATCCGCGCAGGTCGGCCAGATCGATGGTGACGGCCGCGCCTTCGTGGCCAGCGGCCAGCTCTACCAGCGCCTGCAGTTCGTCCAGCGCCTGGGCGATGCCCGGCAGCGCCGGCAAAGTGATGCGGGCGCGGGCGATGACGGAGAGGTCGCCATACAGGTTGGGCAGCGCCAGCAACGCGGCGCGGGTCGATTCCTGGTAGTCGGCGGTGATTTCCTTGAGCCCCGGAATATCCTTGGCCTCCAGCAGGCCGAACAACTGGGCTTCCTGGCGCTTGGCGGCGGGATCATTGGCGATGATGGCGCGCAACACACCGACGTGGCACAGGTCCAGGCGGATGGTGCGCATGCCGGCCAGGGCCAGCGAATTCAAGGCCAGTTCCTGGATCTCGGCGTCGGCTTCGATACCGGCATGACCGTAGATCTCGGCACCGATCTGGATCGGCTCGCGGGTCGCGTGCAGGCCCGTGGGACGGGTATGCAGGACGCTGCCGGCGTAGCACAGGCGGGTCACCGAGGCACGATTGAGCAGGTGGGCGTCGATGCGCGCGACCTGGGTGGTCATGTCGGCACGCACGCCCAGCGTGCGGCCGGAAAGTTGATCGACCAGCTTGAAGGTGCGCAGGTCGGTGTCCTGGCCGGCACCGGTGAGCAGGGACTCGAGATACTCCAGCAGCGGCGGCATGACCATTTCGTAGCCGTAGAGGCGGAAATTGTCGAGCAGGCGCCGGCGCAGTTCCTCGATCTTGCGCGCTTCTGAGGGCAAGACGTCGGCAATGTTTTCAGGAAGAAGCCAGTTAGGCATAGACGAAAATAAAAGCAGAAAAAAAACGGACTATTGCATCGGGGTATCGCAAACAGCCACATGGACGCAGGGTCTGGACGAAAAACCGGGGCGGTCGGGAAATCCTGCCGCCCCTGCTCCCACATGCCGGGAAGATTGCATCCAGGCACATTATCTCGGACCAAAAAAGGAAAGATGCCCTCTACCAGCGGCATCCATCCTGATTGCCCTGCCCGTCCCCGTGATGGCGGCGGCACGGCACTGTTCGCATGTTACTTGAACTTACTTCTTGGAGGTACTCGCGCTGCCGCCTCCGATGCCTTTGAAATATTTAAAGAATTCCGAGCTAGGATCCACCACCATCAGATCGTGGCGGTTCTTGAAGCTGGCGCGGTAGGCTTCCAGGCTGCGGTAGAACTTGAAGAACTCGGGGTTCTGGCCGAAGGCCTGGGCATAGATCTGCGACGCCTTGGCATCACCGGCACCACGGATCTTCTCGGACTCGCGATAGGCTTCAGCCAGGATCACCACGCGCTGGCGATCAGCATCGGCACGGATCTTCTCGGATTCGGCCGCGCCGGTCGAACGCAGCTCGTTGGCCACGCGCACACGCTCGGACTTCATGCGCTCGAACACCGAGTTGTTGATCTGGTCCACGTAGTCCACGCGGCGCAGGCGCACGTCGATGACTTCCACGCCGATCTGCTTGGCTTCGTTGGCCACGCGGGCCTGGATCGCATCCATGACGTTGTTGCGCTGGCTGGAGATCACTTCACGCACGGTGCGCTTGGTGATCTCGTCGTTCAGGGCGGCCTTGACGATCTGCGACAGGCGGTCCTGGGTACGACGCTCGTCGGCGCCGAAGCTCACGAAGTACAGGCGCGGGTCGATGATACGCCACTTGACGTAGGCATCGACCAGCACGTTCATCTTCTCGGCGGTGATGAAGCGGTCGGCGTCCGGCGTATCCAGAGTCTGGATGCGCTTGTCCAGGTACATCACGTTCTGGAACGGCGGCGGCAGCTTGAAGTGCAGGCCGGGTTCGTTGATGACCTGCTTGACTTCGCCGAGGGCGAAGACGATGGCCGAGGAACGCTGGTCAACCACGAAGATCGTGGACGAGGCCAGCCAGATCGCGACGACCGCGACGATGACGGAAGTGACGAGGCGGCCCATCAGCGCACCTCCCTTTCGCGGGCTTCGCGGGGATCGCGGTTTCTCATGTCACGCATCAGCTCGGAAGAATACACAGTGTCATTTCCCGCATTCGGATTGATGGGAGCCGTGCCCACGCCGGCTGCCGACTGGCCGGCCGACGACGCGGCGGGCTTGGCATTGGGCGCGGCATCATTGCCGGTCTGCTGGATCAGCTTGTCCAGCGGCAGATACAGGAGGTTGCTGCCACTCTTGGCATCGACCATGACCTTGGTGGTGTTGGCGAAGATCTGCTGCATGGTCTCGATGTACATGCGGTCACGGGTGACGGCCGGTGCCTTGGCATAGGCTTCCTGCACCTGGTTGAAGCGCGAGGCATCACCTTCGGCATTGGCCACCACGCGGGAGCGGTAGGCTTCGGCTTCTTCCATCAGGCGCGAGGCGGCACCGGAAGCGCGCGGGATCACGTCGTTGGCATAGGCCTGGCCTTCGTTCTTGAGGCGCTCACGGTCCTGGCCAGCCTTGACGGCGTCGTCGAAGGCCGCCTGCACCTGTTCCGGCGGCTGCACGCCCTGCATGGTCACGTTGGTGATCTGCACGCCGGACTTGTAGCGGTCCAGGATCTGCTGCATGCGCTGGCTCACGTCCAGCGCGACCTTTTCACGGCCCTCGTAGAGCACGAAGTCCATCTTGCTGCGGCCGACGATCTCGCGGATGGAGGTCTCGGCAACCTGGCGCACGGCATCATCCGGATCGCGGTTGTTGAAGAGCCATTCGGCGGCATTCTTGAGCTTGTACTGGACGGCGAACTGGATGTCGATGATGTTTTCATCATCGGTGAGCATCAGCGATTCCTTCAGCTGCTTGTTGCGCACATTGCCACGATAGCCGATCTCGGCCGTGCGGACCTGCGACATGTTGACGATGTCGTGGCCCTGGATGGGATACGGCCAGCGCCAGTTGAAGCCGGGCAAGGTGGTATGGCTGTAGCGACCGAAGGTGGTGACCACGGCGGTCTGGCCTTCCTGCACGATGAAGAAGCCGCTGGCCAGCCAGAGGAAGGCCACGATGATGGCGATCACGCCCACGCCGATGCCGGCGCCCTTGACGTCACCGCGATTGAAACCGCCGCCACCGCCATCGGAAGAACCACCGCCCTTGCGACCGAACATGCCGGCCAGGCGCTGGTTGAAATCGCGCCAGAGCTGGTCGAGATCCGGGGGGCCGTCGTTGTTGTTGCCGGACGGTTTTTCTGGCCGTTTGTCGCCGTTACTTCCGTTATTCTGATTCTCGCGGTTGTCGTTTTGCGAACCACGTCCCCATTGGGGGTCGTTCAACGAAAACTTGACACCGATTTTCCTGAATAAAGACACAAGCATGCGTTTGCGATCCGGCTGTAGTGATTGATTAAGAGAATCAAGGAGGAATGCGCGCCAGGAACGTGCGAAAAGCCGTTCCCTCGAACGGCTCAAGCGTGCATGTCTACGGAATCGACTGGCTCAGAACGGCTGCGACCCCTGGCCTCCAAGGCGGCCTTGAGCGAAGCGGCGATCGCTTCGCGCAGCAGATCCAGGCCAGCACCAGACTTGGCACTGACGAAAACCCGCTGGATTTTACCATACTCGTCATGCTCGACCGCCGGTTCCAGGCCGGCTGCGTCGATCTTGTTCCAGACCAGGATCTGCGGCACGTGGTCGGCGCCGATTTCCTTCAGGACCAGGTTGACCTCCTCGATCTGCTCCATGCGCACCGGGCTGGCTGCATCCACGACATGCAGCAGCAGGTCGGCGTGGATGGTTTCTTCCAGCGTGGCGCGGAAGGCTTCCACCAGTTGGTGGGGCAGTTCGCGGATGAAGCCGACCGTGTCGGAAATCACCACATGGCCGACCTCGCCCAGGTAGACGCGACGGGAGGTCGTGTCCAGCGTGGCGAAGAGCTGGTTGGCGGCGTACACGCCGGCCTTGGCCATGGCGTTGAAGATGGTCGATTTGCCGGCGTTGGTATAGCCCACCAGCGAGACCGAGAAGGTTTCGCTGCGTCCGCGCGCGCGTCGCTGGGTGGCGTGTTGCCGGCGCAGCTTGGCCAGCACCGCGCGCAGTGCCTTGACCCGTTCGCCCAGGAGGCGACGGTCGGTTTCCAGCTGGGTTTCACCGGGGCCGCGCAGGCCGATACCGCCCTTTTGCCGTTCCAGGTGAGTCCAGCCGCGGATCAGGCGGGTCGAGAGGTGCTGCAACTGCGCCAGCTCGACCTGGACCTTGCCCTCGTGGCTCTTGGCGCGCTGGGCGAAGATGTCGAGGATCAGGCTGGTACGGTCGAGCACGCGCACCTTGAGCAGGCGCTCCAGGTTACGTTGCTGTGCCGGGGAAAGTGCGTGATTGAAGATGACCAGCTCAAGCTGGAGATCGGCGACGGCGTCGGCGATCTCCTGGGCCTTGCCGGACCCGACGAACAGGGCAGCATCCGGACTGGCGCGACGGCCGGTGATGGTGATCACCGGTTCGGCGCCAGCGGATTTTGCCAACAGGAACAACTCATCCAGACTTGCGGCGAAATCGTTCTTGCCGAAGTCCAGGCCGACTAACGCGGCACGCATGTCAGAATGCCCACGGCGTCAAGCCGGCTCGGTAGACCATTATTCGTCGGACGAGGATTCGAGACTCAGGTTGACCGCGCGTGCAGGCACGACGGTGGAAATGGCGTGTTTGTAAACCATTTGCGTAACGGTGTTACGCAGCAGGACCACGTATTGATCGAAAGACTCCACATGGCCTTGCAGCTTGATGCCGTTGACCAGGTAGATAGAGACGGGAACGTGCTCTTTTCTCAATGCGTTCAGAAATGGGTCTTGTAACAATTGCCCTTTGTTGCTCATGGCAGCTCCACGGTGTTGTTGTGATTAGGACTTGGAGGCACTTCTATGAATATCAAGTGCTTTACCAACTTTATGCTATTCAATTTAAACGATTTTTTCTACAACGCAAAAAACATTGATTGAATAGCAGGTTCTTCGATTACTTTTCCTGGCGCAGGAACGGATTCTTGCTGGAACGGAACTCGATACGCAGTGGAGTTCCAACCAGGGAGAAAGTTTCCCGGAAGTGCTTCTCGAGGTAACGTTTGTAGTTGTCGTCGATGGCATCCAGGGCATTGCCGTGGATCACCACCACTGGCGGATTCTGGCCACCCTGGTGGGCATAACGCAGCTTGGGACGGATAGAGCCCTTGCGACGCGGCTGCTGGTGCTCCAGCGCCTCTTCCAGCGCACGCGTCAGACGCGGCGTGCTCAGCTTGGCCATGGCCGCGGCATAGGCCGAATCGATGGACTTCATCAGCGGACCGATGCCGGTCGACTTCAGTGCCGAGATGAAGTGGAACTTGGCAAAGGACAGGAAGTTGAGCTTGCGCTCCAGATCCATCTTGATCTGGTCGCGCTGGTCGCTCTGCATGCCATCCCACTTGTTGACCCCGACCACCAGCGCCCTGCCCGACTCCAGCACGAAGCCGGCGATGTGGGCGTCCTGCTCGGAAATATCCTGCTGGGCATCCAGCAGCAGCAGCACGACGTTGGCGTCCGAAATCGACTTCAGGGTCTTGACCACGGAGAATTTCTCGATGGCCTCGAACACCTTGCCGCGACGGCGGATGCCGGCGGTGTCGATCAGGGTGTAGTGACGCCCTTCGCGCTCGAAGGGGATCTCGATGGAGTCACGGGTGGTGCCGGGCATGTCGAAGGCGATCACGCGCTCTTCGCCCAGAAGCGTATTGACCAGGGTCGACTTGCCAACGTTGGGACGGCCGACGATGGCGATCTTGGTGCCGCGCATGGCCGGCTCTTCGGCTTCCGGCTCCTGGGCGCGCTGGGCTTCGATCTGGTCCAGTGCTTCCTCCACCAGATCGGCCACACCGTCGCCATGGGCAGCGGAGATCACGTAAGGATCTCCCATGCCCAGTTCGTAGAAATCGGCGGTGACCGAGGTGTACTTCATGCCTTCGGACTTGTTGACCACCAGCATCACCGAGCGCCCGCATTTGCGCAGGAAGTCGGTGATGGTCTTGTCATGCGGCGTCAAACCCTGGCGGCCATCGACGATGAACACCACGACGTCAGCCTCGACCACTGCCTGCTTGGTCTGCTTGGCCATCTCGTACATGATGCCGTCCTTGGCGACGGGTTCGAAGCCACCGGTATCGATCACCAGGAACGGACGTTCGCCGACCCGGCCTTCGCCGTAGTGACGATCGCGCGTCAGGCCGGGCAGGTCAGCCACCAGCGCATCGCGGCTGCGGGTGAGCCTGTTGAACAACGTCGATTTGCCGACGTTGGGACGGCCTACAAGTGCAATTACCGGTTTCATTTCTTTTCTTTAAGGGCCTGTGTCACTTACTCAGTGACAACGGAGACCACGGTTCCTGATTTGGTTTGGAAAACGACAGACGACTCGGTTGCCACCGGAGGCGCCTGGATTGCACTGCCATCGGTCGCGAGGCGGGCCACGAATGTGCCATCTTCACGCGACAGGAAGTGAATATAACCCTGGTAGTCGCCCACCGCTACTGCTTTACCCGTACCGATGGGCGAAGACAGCAGACGATTCTTGAGGCGATCGTTGCGCCATGCCACGGCGCCGGTGTCACGCGAGAACTCGGTGACGGCACCGCCGACATCGGCGGCATAGACATAGGCGTCGTCCAGGGTCACGCCGACATCACTGGAGAACTCCTTGATCCAGCGAACATTGCCATTGAGCAAATCGAAGCAGCCGATACGACCCTGGTAGGACACCGCGCAGATATCACGCGAACCCAGCGCCGGCACACCGGACACGTCGGAGATGCGCTCCAGCTCGGTGGTGCCGCGCGGATCGCCAACCGGCACTTCCCAGCGCGGACCGCCATTGTTCAGGGCCAGCGCCGACAGGCGACCGCCCGGCAGTGCCACGAAGGCCGTCTGCGAACCGATCACGATGCCCGGCGCATTGCGCAGGGTCAGCGAGGGCACGTTGCGCTGGATCATCCAGCGCTGGCTGCCGTTGTCGGCATCATAGGCCGTGACGCGATTGTCGATGCTGCGAATGACCACCAGGCCCTCACCCACGGCCGGGGCCGACAGCACTTCGCTGGCGGCCTGGGCGCTCCAGGTCGGCTTGCCGGAAGCGGCGTCGAAGGCCTGGATACGGCCCTTCTCGCCCACCACCACGACGGTGCTGCCATCGCTGCCGACACCGGCCGTCAGAGGCATGTCGGTACGGACGCGCCACAGGGTCTGGCCGCTGGTGGCATTGATACGCACCACGGTACCGTCATTGGCCGCAGCAAAGATGCTGCCGGCGGCATAGACCGGGCTGAAGGTGAAGTTACCTGCCTTGCCCACGGAGACCGACCAGGCCGTCTGGACGCGCAGCTTCTGGGCGAACTCGACCAGCGGTGCCGGCGGATTCGGATCTTTCTTGCTGGAAAACCACGAACAGCCCGACAACGCTACAACCGCCGCGACGGCGGCCAGTTTCAGCGCCATCTTGCCGGCGCGAGGGGATCGTGCAAAGGAGATTGCCTGGGCAGCGGTGGCTGTCACACTACGCATATTCTTGTTCCTCTAAGCGATGGATAGGTTCGCGGTGGGATTGCAGTTCAATTCGTCAGTCGCAGGCCGCACCAGCGGACTGCGACCATTGCAGCAGGCTGCCTGCGTGGACAGGCGCCTGCCGCGGCATCGATATCAGGCCTTGGGCGCGTCGCCGCCGATGGCATCCAGCTTGATCTGGATGAGCTGGCGACCCGGATCCTTGGCGTCGGTCTTTTCCAGCGCCAGCTTGAAGGCGGCGCGGGCATCGTCACGCTTGCCCTGGGCCAGCAGCACGTCGCCGCGGCGATCGGCGATGGCACCGGCAAACTGCGCCGGGTAGTCACCGGCCAGCACCTTCAGGGCCTCGTCATAGGCCTTGGCATCCAGCAGCACGCCGGCCAGGCGCACAGCGGCGATGGCCTTGTATTCCTTGCCCCGGCCATGGTCGATCACCCACTGCAGCTGCTTCTTGGCGGCCTCGCCGTCATTGGCATCGAAGGCCGACTTGGCGGCCACCAGTGCGCTCATCTGCGCATAGGAAGTACCGCTGAACTTGTCCTGGATATCGGTGGCAGCGCGCTGCACCTTGGCATTGTCCTTGGCGGCCAGTGACTTCTGCTGCTCTTCATAGAGCACCGAGGCTTGCGCCGACTGGCGGCCCAGGTAGGTGTTCCAGCCGGTCCAGCCCGCATAGGCCGCCAGCGCGATGATCACCAGCCAGGTCACCAGGTTGCCGTACTTCGCCCACCAGGCCTTGATGGAGTCGAGCTGTTCTTGTTCTTCGAGATCGTATGCCATTTAACTCTGCAATAAGGTAACTGTTGAACGGATGCTTAGGGGTGGAAATGCACGTGCTCGTGGTCGTGATCATGGTCGCCCACGATCTGTTCCACGATGTAGTCCACCACGGTGTCGAAGGCCATGCTGCTCTGGTTGGCGCGTCCTTCCTCGGACTGGCCTTCGCGCATGTGCTTGACGGTGGCGGTGCCGCCCTTGAGCTCATCCTCACCGATGATCACGGCGAAGGCGGCGCCACTGGCGTCGGCACGCTTCATCTGCGCCTTGAACGAACCGCCGCCGTTCGACGATGCGCAATGTAGCACAACATCGAGGCCGGCAGTCCGCAAACGTTCGGCCAGGACGAAAGATTGCAATTGGGCATCCTCGCCCTGATGGACCAGGTAGACATCGCACTGGTTGGGCGCATACTGCTCGCCGTTGGCCTTCATCAGCTCCAGCAGGCGCTCCACACCCATGGCGAAACCGCAGGCCGGAGTCGGCTTGCCACCGAACATCTCGATCAGGGGATCGTAGCGACCGCCGCCGCAGACCGTGCCCTGGGAGCCGAGCTGGTCGGTCACCCATTCGAAGACGGTGCGATTGTAGTAGTCCATGCCGCGCACCAGGCGCGGGTTGATGGTGAAGGGAATGTTGTTGTGGCGCAGGATCTTCTGCACGCCTTCGAAGTGCGCGCGCGACTCTTCACCCAGGTAATCCAGCAGCTTGGGCGCGGCGTTGACCATTTCCTGCATGGCCGGATTCTTGGTGTCGAGGATGCGCAGCGGATTGGCGTGCAGGCGACGCTGGGCGTCGGTGTCCAGCAATTCCTTGTGCTGCTCGAAATAGGCGATCAGGTCGGCGCGGTGATTGTTGCGCTCTTCGGCGTTGCCGATGGAGTTGAGCTCCAGACGGATGTCGGACAGGCCCAGGTCATCCCACAGGCGCTGGCACATCATGATCAGCTCGGCATCGATGTCCGGACCGCTGAAGCCAACCGCCTCGGCACCGACCTGATGGAACTGGCGGTAACGACCGCGTTGCGGGCGCTCGTGGCGGAACATCGGACCGACGTACCACAGGCGCTTGGGGCCGTCGTAGGTCAGGTTGTGTTCCAGCGCCGCGCGCACCACGCCGGCGGTGTTTTCCGGACGCAGGGTCAGGTTGTCGCCGTTCATGGAATCGGTGAAGGAATACATTTCCTTCTCGACGATATCGGTCACCTCGCCCAGGCCACGCGCAAACAGCGCGGTCGGCTCGACGATGGGGGTGCGGATCTGCTGGAAGCCATAGCTCTTGAGCACCGATTGCACGGTGTTCTCGAACAGCTCCCACAGCGGTGCGTCGGCGGGCAGGATGTCATTCATCCCTTTGACGCCAACGATTTTCTCGACTTTCTTTTGTTCTGACATACCGATACCGGATAGTGTTGTCTTCAAACTTGAAACCTGGGGCTTCAATTCGGATTGCTGGTTGTTGATTGTTGCCTGGCTGCAGACGGAGTCAGGCGTCATCGCCCTGGCCGTAGTGCGATTGCACGTAGTCCAGGACCACGTTCTGGAATTCCTCGGCGATACGCTCGCCGCGCAGCGTCATCCTCTTTTCGCCGTCGATGAACACCGGCGCGGCCGGCGATTCACCGGTGCCCGGCAGGCTGATGCCGATGTTGGCATGCTTGGATTCGCCCGGACCATTGACGATGCACCCCATCACGGCCACGTTCATGGCTTCCACGCCGGGATACTTGCCCTTCCACACCGGCATCTGCTCGCGCAGGTAGGTCTGGATCTTGTCCGCCAGGTCCTGGAACACGGTGGAGGTGGTCCGGCCGCAACCCGGGCAGGCGATCACCATCGGGGTGAACTTGCGCAAGCCCATGGTCTGCAGGATTTCCTGGCCGACCACGACTTCCTTGGTGCGGTCGCCGCCCGGTTCCGGGGTCAGCGAGATGCGGATGGTGTCGCCGATGCCTTCCTGCAGCAGCACCGACAGCGCGGCCGTGGAGGCGACGATACCTTTGCTGCCCATGCCGGCCTCGGTCAGGCCCAGGTGCAGCGGATAGTCACAGCGACGCGCCAGTTCGCGGTAAACCGCGATCAGGTCCTGCACGCCGGACACCTTGCAGGACAGGATGATCTTGTCACCCGCCATGCCCAGTTCCTCGGCACGCTGGGCGTTCTCGATGGCCGAGGTCACCAGGGCCTCGTACATCACGGCCTGGGCCGACCATGGCTCGGCGCGACCGGCATTCTCGTCCATGATGCGGGCCAGCAGGGCCTGGTCCAGGCTGCCCCAGTTGACGCCGATGCGCACCGGCTTGTCGTACTTGCAGGCCACCTCGATCATCTGGGCGAACTGGGTATCGCGCTTGGCACCCTTGCCCACGTTACCCGGGTTGATACGGTACTTGGAGAGCGCCTGGGCGCATTCCGGATACTCCGTCAGCAGGGTATGGCCGTTGTAGTGGAAATCGCCCACCAGCGGCACGTCCACGCCCATGCGATCGAGCTGTTCGCGGATGGCCGGCACGGCCGCCGCCGCCTCGGGCGTATTGACCGTCAGGCGCACCACTTCGGAGCCGGCACGGGCCAGGTCCTTGATCTGGATCGCGGTACCGATGGCGTCCGCCGTATCGGTGTTGGTCATGGACTGCACCATCACCGGTGCACCACCGCCGACAACGATCTCGCGCGCGCCGTGGCTGATGATCACGCGGCGGCTGTTGCGGCGGGCCAGCGGCCCGGAAGCGATCGGAGAGGAAGACATGGCGGTGGCTCGGCAGTTCAATTCAGGTTCAGACGGGCGACGTTGTTGCCACCCGGGGATTTCAGTTCCAGCGGCTGGCCGCGCAGCGTGGCGTCCACACCGGAGGCGTTGCCGATGATCAGGGTCGTCGCATCGGAGACGTCGAAGGCCTCGGTAGTTCCCGCCTTCAACAGGCGCGAGATGATCGTGCTCTTGTCGGCGCGGCGGATTTCCACCCACGAATCCTCGCGGAAGGTCAGGCGCAGCATGTCCTTGCTGTTGACGATGTTCAGGCCCGCCGGTACCGATGCACCACCCGCCTGGGCAGTGCTGCTGGCGGCCGGTGCTGGCGTAGCCGCCACCGGTGCCGGCGCGGATTCAACCACCACCGGCTTGGCCGCCTGGACTGGCGCGGCCGGCGCCGGCGCTGCCTCGACCACCGGAGCCACCTGCTTGACCGGCTCCTCGCTGGCGGCCGGTGTGATCGTCTCGACACGCGCATTGACCGGGGTGTCCGAGGACGCGACCTCGTTATTGGCATTGGCAGCCACATCGGGGGCGGCCGATGCGTCAGGTGCGGCGGCTGCAGCTTCGCTCTTGTGCGACTTCAGCCAGGCCAGTTGCGGCGCGCTGGCACCCACATCGGTCCAGCGCACGACCGCTGCACCCGCCAGCAAGGCCGCCACCACCACGCCTGCCACGATGGGCAAGGGCGAGCTGTTGCCACGGGTGCTCATCATCATGGCCGGCAAGGGGCCTTCCGAGAACGGCGTGGACAGCGAATGCTGTGGCACGATGTGGTCGCGCTGGGCTACGGCCGACTCCTGGGGCATGGCAGCCGTCAGGGCATTGGCATCCAGGCCAAGGGCCTTGGCATAGCTGCGCACGAAACCGCGCGCCACGGCCAGGCCCGGCAAGGCGGCATAGTTGTCGGCCTCGATGGCCTGGATCTGGCGTGGCGCCAGCTTCACCAGGCTGGCGACCTGCTCGACCGTCCAGCCCTTCTTCTGCCGCTGCTCAGCCAGCATGGCGCCCGGCAAGGGCGCTTTCTGGGCCGACTGGGCGGCATCCTGCGGTTGCTGCGGCGGCACTTCATTCATTTGCTGATCACTCATCACATGCTCCACATGGAAAAGCTTTTTTTAGCCGGCCCTGGCCGGATTCTTCTGGAGCGTCCCTGCGCGGTATCCACCGCGTCCCTCCCGGGAAATTCGACCGCTTCAGCACGCCCTGCCCGACATTGGCAAGACCTGCGATCACTTCAACAACAACACGCACGGAACGTGCGACGAACGCCCCCTGAGGCGACATCGACCATTGCGCGCACATATCGGGAAAAACGAAAATAGGATCCGCCTGCGCCGCAGCCTGTCCGGCCACGGCTGGCGCGACATCGCCAGCATGAAGATTCAGCAGGCCTGCCGTCACCCGGAGATCTCCACGATGCGACCGAAATCCGGACCGAACTTGTTCTGGTATTCAGCCATCTTCTGCATGCGCTCCTGCACCCGGGTGCGGTCCTTGACCTCGCCGGCCAGCTGACCGCAGGCGGCATCGATATCGTCGCCACGGGTCTTGCGGATGGTGGTGACGATGCCGGCATCCATCAGGATCTGGGCAAAGGCCTTGATGCGCGGATTGTGCGAACGCTTCAAGCCCGACTCGGGGAAGGGATTGAAGGGAATCAGGTTGAACTTGCACGGGATGGCGGTCTCGCCTTCCTTCACCAGCGCGACCAGTTCGCGGGCATGGGTGTCGGTGTCGTTGACGCCATCGAGCATGCAGTACTCGAAGGTAATGAAATCGCGCGGCGCGAATTCGAGATAGCGCTTGCACGCCAGCATCAATTCACGCAGCGGATGCTTGCGGTTCAGGGGGATGAGCGAATCGCGCAGCGCATCGTTGGACGCGTGCAGCGAAACGGCCAGTGCCACCGGGCATTCCTGGGACAGCTTGTCGATCATCGGCACCACGCCGCTGGTCGACAGCGTGACGCGGCGACGCGACAGGCCATAGGCATTGTCGTCGAGCATCAGGCGCAGGGCCGTCACGGTGGGCTCGAAGTTGAGCAGCGGCTCGCCCATGCCCATCATGACCACGTTGGTGATCTGGCGCTCGCCCTTGGGCCCGCCTTCGATTCCCTTGGTCTTGCGCAATTCGAATTCCGCCATCCACAACTGGCCGATGATCTCGGCCACGGAGAGATTGCGGTTGAAACCTTGCTTGCCGGTGGAGCAGAAACGGCAATTCACGGCGCAGCCCGCTTGCGTGGAAACGCACAGCGTACCGCGATTTTCTTCAGGGATGAATACGGTTTCCACCGCATTGCCCTGACCCACGTCGACCAGCCACTTGCGTGTGCCGTCGGTGGAGGTATGGTCACTGATGATGGCCGGCGCACGGACTTCGGCGCGGGTCTTCAACTTGTCGCGCAGCGATTTGGCCAGGTCGGTCATCTGATCGAAATCAGCGACGCCGAACTGGTGGATCCAACGCTGCAACTGCTTGGCGCGAAACGGCTTCTCACCCAACTCGCCACAGTAAGCGACGAGTTGCGCGGGATCCATATCCAGCAGATTGGTGAGAGCTGTAGTCATGATACTTGCGGTCGGAACCCGGGCAGAAAGACGCGACAGGGATTGTCACGCCGGCTTCCGCCCGAATCCGCGGAACCGATAAAAACAGAAACAGATTAACGCGAATAGACGTTCAGTGCAGGGAAGAAGTACGAGATTTCAACCTTGGCGGTTTCTTCTGCGTCCGAACCGTGCACGGCGTTGGCGTCGATGGAGTCAGCGAAATCGGCGCGGATGGTGCCCTTCTCTGCCTTCTTCGGATCGGTGGCGCCCATCAGGTCGCGGTTCTTCAGGATCGCGCCTTCGCCTTCCAGCACCTGGATCACGACCGGGCCGGAGACCATGAAGTCCACCAGATCCTTGAAGAAGGGACGCTCGCGGTGCACGGCGTAGAAGCCTTCTGCTTCAGCGCGGGACAGTTGTGCCATGCGGGCGGCGATGATCTTCAGACCAGCGTTTTCGAAACGGCTGTAGATCTGGCCGATCACGTTCTTGGCCACTGCGTCGGGCTTGATAATCGACAGGGTGCGTTCAATTGCCATGAGAAAAACTCCAATAAAAATAATGGCTTAAAGCCAATAAGTGATGATCCAATGAACCTTGTATTTTAGCATGAAACCATCAAATTACATGGCAATTCACCTCGTTTGTCAGCTTGTCATGTGTGACTTCACAAGCAAACAGGGTCCGGGTCTGCCATTGCAGGCTCGCCATGCTGCCCGCATATCGAACTTGGACGAGGGAAGACTTGTCTTAGCCATGAGCTGACGTGATATTCTGTCGCTCGCATTCAACGCTTCGGAGGACACATGAATCAACAACTGGACACGACCTTCGGCCACTCGAACGTGAGCTCGGCCGCCCGCAACCGTGTGCTGCGCAATACCTACTGGCTGCTGGCCCTGTCGATGATCCCCACCGTGCTGGGCGCCTGGCTGGGTGTGCAGATGCACTTCAGCCTGTTCGCCGGCAGCCCCATGATCGGCTTCGTGCTGTTCATGGCCATCGCCTTCGGCTTCTTCTTTGCCATCGAAAAGACCAAGAATTCCGGCCTGGGCGTCGCCGTCCTGCTGGGCTTCACCTTCTTCATGGGCCTGATGCTGTCGCGCCTGATCGAATTCACGCTGGGCTATTCCAATGGCGCCGGCCTGATCATGACGGCTTTCGGCGGTACCGCCATCATCTTCTGCGGCATGGCGACCATTGCCACCGTGTCCAAGCGCGACTTCTCGGGCATGGCCAAGTGGCTCTTCGCGGGCGTACTGGTGATCCTGGTGGCCTCGCTGGCCAACATCTTCCTGCACCTGCCGGCCCTGCAACTGACCATCTCGGTGGTGGCCATCGCGATCTTCTCGGCCTACATCCTGTTTGACGTGCAACAGGTGGTCAACGGCGGCGAGACCAACTATATCTCGGCCACCCTGGCGATCTATCTGGACGTCTACAACGTCTTCGTCAACCTGCTGTCCATCCTGGGCATCCTGGGCGGCAATCGCGACTGATGCGATATTGCGGTACAAGCAACAAAAAAGCCGGCGCAAGCCGGCT
Organism: Herbaspirillum sp. NPDC087042; assembly: GCF_044745245.1. Taxonomy (NCBI): domain Bacteria; kingdom Pseudomonadati; phylum Pseudomonadota; class Betaproteobacteria; order Burkholderiales; family Oxalobacteraceae; genus Herbaspirillum; species Herbaspirillum sp. NPDC087042. The sequence goes on from NZ_JBIUZW010000001.1 coordinate 932,913, forward strand.
TTTTTGTTTCCGCGAGGAAAATATTACAGGCCTTGTTCCGGCAGGTCGAACACCGCGATGGATTCGACGTGGGCCGTGTGCGGGAACATGTTCACCACGCCCGCATACTTGAGCACGTAACCTCCCAGGTGCACCAGCATGCCGGCATCGCGCGCCAGCGTGGCCGGATTGCAGGAAACATAGACGATGCGCTTGGGCTTGAGATGCTGCTGGCCTTCCGGCAACTCGACCAGGGCCTTGCAGACTTCCATCGCACCTTCGCGCGGCGGGTCGATCAGCATGCGGTCGAACTTGCCCAGCGCGACGAAATCCTCGGGCTTGGCTTCGAACAGGTTGCGGCAATAGAAACTGGTCTTGCCATCCACGCCATTGATCCTGGCATTGTCCAGGGCGCGCTCGGTCAGCGCCGTACTGCCTTCGATCCCCACCACTTCGCGCGCCAGGGTGGCGATCGGCAAGGTGAAGTTACCCAGGCCACAGAACAGGTCGGCAACGCGGTCTTGCGGCTGCACGTCCAGCAGGCGCAGGGCGCGGGCAACCAGAACGCGGTTGATCTGGTGATTGACCTGGGTGAAGTCGGTCGGCTTGAAGGGCATGCGGATGCCGAATTCCGGCAACATGTACTGCAGCCCGGATTGCGCCGGGTAGTATGGCGCAGCGGTATCCGGGCCCTTGGTCTGCAGCCACCATTCGATCTTGTGCTCGTCAGCAAAGCTCTTGAGCAGGGCTTCGTCGGCCGGCGACAGCGCCTCCATGATGCGCAGGACCAGCACGGTGACCTTGTTGCCGTCATCCCCCTCGCCCACCGCCAGTTCGATCTGGGGCATGCGGTCGCGGATGGACAGGCCCGCCACCAGTTCGCGCAGCGGCACCAGCATGGCCGACACATTGGGCGGCAGGATCTGGCAGGTCTTCATGTCGGCGATGAAGGATGAACGCTTTTCATGGAAGCCCACCAGCACGCCGCCCTTCTTGGCCACATAGCGCACCGAGATGCGGGCACGGAAGCGATAGCCCCAGGTCGGGCCATAGATGGGACGCAGCATGACCTCGGCCTTGGTCTTGCCGAGATGCCAGAGGTTGTCTTCCAGTACGCGCTGCTTCATGGCCACCTGGGCCGAGGGCTCCAGATGCTGCATGGCGCAGCCGCCGCAGACACCGAAATGCTCGCAACGGGGCTTCACCCGCAGCGAGGATTCACGATGCAGCGCGGTCATCACGCCGGCTTCCCACTTGGGTTTCCGGCGATAGGACTCGAAACTGACCCGCTCGCCCGGCAGCGCGCCTTCGACGAAGATGACCTTGCCTTGCGTGCCATCCTCGTTTTCGAGATGACCAACGCCGCGCCCGTCCATGTCGAGCGACTTGATTTCAATGATGATGTCTTGTTGCATGAGGGAAACCACAGGGTAGGACGTGAGTCCGCTGCCAAAAAACAAAAGCGGTATTGTCCGCGATCCGGGACCGCGAGGGAAGCACGATGCGTGTCCACCCCGTCAATGGAGCGGACAATCGGCACAAATACGACGCCAGGCGGGCCGATCAGAACAGGGCGTCGCGCCCCACCCCACGCGAGGTCAGCAGGCGCTTGAGCTTGACCAGCGCCTCCTGTTGCACCTGGCGCACCCGCTCGCGGGTGATGCCCATTTCGCCGGCCAACTGCTCCAGCGTGGAAGGGTCGTCATTGTCCAGGCCGAAGCGCCGCGCCACCACCACACGCTGCTTCTCCGACAGGCTCTTGAGCCACTCGCGGATCAGCAGGGCCATTTCCTGGCTTTCGGCGCGGGTATCGGGATGCTCTTCCACTGCACTGGGCAGCAGGTCCATGAGGCTGGCCTGGGGATCGTTGTCCAGCGGCGTATCCAGCGAGGCAGCATGCTCGGACAGGGCCAGCACATCCTGCACCTCTTCCACCGGACGCTCCACCAGATGGGCGATGTCCTCGGCGCTGGCGTCGCGGCCATCGCGCTGCTGGGCTTCGAGGTGATACTTGGCGCGCAGGATCTGGTTCAGTTCGCGCACCATGTGTACCGGCAGCCGTACCGTACGCGCCTGGTTCATGATGGCGCGCTCGATGCTCTGGCGTATCCACCAGGTGGCATAGGTCGAAAAACGGAAACCGCGCTCGGGCTCGAACTTGTCGATGGCGCGCATGAGGCCCAGGTTGCCTTCCTCGATGAGGTCAAGCAGGGCCACGCCACGATTGATATAGTGCTTGGCGATCGACACCACCAGTCGCAGGTTGTGCTCGATCATCTTCTGGCGCGCGACGAACTCGCCCTGCTTGGCCTGGGTGGCGAAGTGCAGTTCTTCGGCGGCCGTCAGGAGCGGCTTGGCGCCGATCTTGTTGAGGTAATGCTGGGTGGTATCGGTGGAGAGCTCGGCGGCGAGCACCTTCTTGAGCTCGTCCACACCCTCGGCCGGCGCCGCCTCCTGGGGCTGGTCGGCGGCATCGCCGTCGATCACTTCCGGTTCGTCGATCTCCTCAACTGGATCGTCCATGTCCTCTTCGCGAGGGTCCTGGTCTGGCAAGTGATCGTGGCGATTGCTTGTCATACGCTAGCGTGGCGGTAAGTATTTGGAGGGGTCAACCGGTTTGCCCTGTTGACGGATTTCAAAGTGCAGCTTGACAGTATCACTGTCGGACTTGCCCATCTCGGCAATCTTCTGGCCCTTGGTCACGCTCTGGCCTTCCTTGACCAGGATGGCCTGGTTGTGGGCATAGGCCGACAGCAGGTTGTTGGTGTGCTTGATGATCACCAGGTTGCCATAACCACGGATGCCGCTGCCGGCATACATGACCTTGCCGGCACCTGCCGCCAGCACGGCCTGGCCGGCCTTGCCGGCGATGTCCACACCCTTCTTGCCGCCGTCGAAGGTGCCGACCACCTTGCCATCGGCCGGCCACATCCAGGAAACGCCTTCATCATCGACTGCCGCCGTCGACGCTGCCGCCGGCTTCTCGGTCGCATGCGCGGCCTCGGCCTTGGCGGGCGCCGCTGGTGCAGGCGCTGCAGCGCTAGCCGATGTGGCATCCGGCTTTTCCAGTTCAGCCAGGGCACTCTCCGAATAGGCCCGCTTGTCGCCGCGCGGGCCCGACTTGTTGGAACCGCCCGCAGCCGGTGCTGCTGCCGAGCCCGGCGCACCCAGCGGCTTGACGTCCAGCCCGGCACCCGGTGCAGCCGCCACGGTCGCCGTCTGGGCCGTACCCGGCGCACGATCGGGCGGCGCCACGCGCAGCGTCTGGTCGACCTTGATGTCGTTGGGGTTGGTCAGGTTGTTCCAGGCCACGATGTCGCGCCAGTTCTGACCCACATCCAGCGCGATACGATACAGCGTATCCCCCTTCTTGACCGTGTAATAGCCGCGTCCCGACGGCGCCGGCGCAGCAGGTGCGGCAGCAACGGTTTCAACCGGCTTGCCGGTACTGGTGGTGCGCTCGACGACGGGCGCCGGCTGCTGATTCGGTGTCGAGCCGCATGCGGCCAGAAGACTGACGACACTGCCCAATACAGCCAAACGAATTTTCTTCATGCTCTTACGTTAGATTTTGTACAACGCTAGTTGACCCGCAGCCAGCGTCAGAAGTTCATCAGGGAAATGTGGCCCCGTCCTGCCATCCTGCCATTCCGCCATCGTCAACCCACAGCGGCTTGAATGCTTTTGCTTGGTGCCGCCCACGTCCTGTTGCAACGATGCCCGGACTGTCCTGCCATGCCCCGGCTGTGCACAGTTCACACCGTCCCGGGACGCAAGGGGACGAAATGACAGGGTTCCAGGGTGGTACGGCGCCAGTCGCGCTGGCCGAGACGCTCTATCAATTCCAGCATCTGCTGCCGCTCACCCACCGGCGCCACCAGCCTGCCGCCGATGGCCAACTGCTCCAGCAGGGCCTGCGGTACTTCCAGGCCAGCCGCGGCCAGGATGATGCCATCGAAAGGCGCAACCTGTGGCAGGCCAAGCATACCATCTCCGTAATGCAAGCGGATGTTCGCCACCCGCAATGGACGTAGATTGGTCTTGGCCAGTTCGTGCAGGGGCTTGATACGCTCGATGGAGTACACCTCACCCGCCACCCGCGACAGCACCGCCGCCTGGTAACCACAGCCGGTGCCGATCTCCAGCACCCGGTCGAGCCGGCCGCCATGACGGTTCTGGCGCATGACCTCGATCATGCGCGCCACGATATAGGGCTGGGAAATGGTCTGGTGATGACCGATCGGCAAGGAGGCGTCGATATAGGCCTGGCTGGCCAGGCCCGGCTCCACGAACATGTGGCGCGGCACGGCCTCCAGCGCCGCCAGCACCTTGGCATCGGCCACGCCCTGCTTGGCCACGCGCGCCACCATGGCCTTGCGCACAGCTTCCGAGGCCAGTGGCGAGGCATGATGCGAGGCATTGGTCTGGGTCACCGTCATCACATTGCTGACAGCGGTGCGCGGCGCCGGGGCGGCGCTCATCAGCGGCTGGGCAGCCTGGAGCGGAGCGCGCGGCGGCGCCGGCGGCGGCCGCAAGGCCTGCGCCAGCCCCTGCTGCACCGGCTTGAGCGCGGCCTGGCGGGAGGACTGGGCGGCATTCTTGGCCGCCGTCTGGGTGGTCGCCTGGGGGCGACCCGCCGCGTCGCGCCCGGCGTCGTTGCGCTTGTTCTTGTCCACCACCGAGGACAGGCTCAGCGGAAAGCGGCTGGGCTTGTCGCTCATGCAAGCGCCTTCCGGAGCGCATCCAGCTGGCCGGTATGGGTCAGGTCGATCTGCAGCGGCGTGATGGAGACATGGCCGTTGGCCGTAGCGTGGAAATCGGTCCCTTCCCCGCCATCCTTGGCGGCACCGGCCGGGCCGATCCAGTACAGGTCACGCCCATGAGGATCGGTCAGCTTGTGCACCGGCTCGGACATGTGGCGCTTGCCCAGACGGGTGGCGACGCTGCCCTTGATCTCTTCATACGGCAGATTGGGGATGTTGACGTTGAGCAGGTAAGGACGGGGCAGGCTGTCGAAGCGGCGTTCCACGATCTCGCGGGCGATGCGGGCCGCCGAAGCCAGTTCAGCCCAGCCCTTGTGCAGCTGGGAAAAGGCGATCGATGGAATACCGAACAGGAAACCCTCGGTGGCCGCTGCCACGGTCCCCGAATACAGGGTGTCGTCCCCCATGTTCTGTCCCTGGTTGATCCCCGAGACGATCAGGTCCGGACGCTCCTTGAGCAGACCGGTCAAGGCCACGTGGACGCAGTCCGAGGGTGTGCCGTTGAGGTAGTAGAAGCCATTGGGCGCCTGTTCCACCCAGAGCGGACGGTCCAGGGTCAGGGAGTTGGAGCTGCCTGAACGGTTGCTGTCCGGGGCGACGACGGTGATGTCGGCGATCGGCGCAAGTGCCTCGGCCAGGGCGTTGATGCCGGGCGCGAGGTAACCGTCGTCGTTGCTGATGAGGATTTTCATGGGCTGAATTTTAACCGAAGCCGGCCCCGCCACAGCGCCCTCGCGCGACTTTCTCGCGCAGCCGCGCCGGCGCTATTCCTGCTGGCTCAGTTCCTGGTAGACATAGGCCGCCAGGACCAGCCTGTCACGTACGGTCAGGTCGGCGAATTCGACGCCATACTGATGGAAATCGGCCTCGCCCAGCGCCTCGGCCGTGCGCAGCACGACCGGCAGGTCCAGGCTCAGTTGCTGGTCGGCCACCGCCGCCACGAAGCGCAGACGACCGACAGTCCCCTTCCTGGCGGCCACCTTGCCCGACAGCGAGGTGGCCACCAGCGAGGCACCGCCCAGGCTCAGGTCGATCACGCTGGCCGCCAGCGGGTGCGCGCCATCCAGGGCCAGGTAGCCTTCGGCACCGACCGGCACCCGGGTGGCCTGGCGGATCAGGGTGGAGCGCACTTCCCGCGGCAGCGACAGGTGCAGGTACACGAACGGGGTCTGCTGGTACTTCAGCAATTGCGCGCCGAAGGCATAGGCACGCCGTCCGGTCAGGGCGCGCACCACGAAGCCCTGGCCCTCGCGCACGAACAATTGCTTGCCGTCCTTTTGCGGCGCCGTCACCAGGATGCTGCGATTGGGCAGGCAGCCCACCAGCGTCACCGCGTAGCGCTGGCTGGCATCGTCGGCGAACTGCAGCCACAGGGTATCGCCGATCTGCCAGCGCACCTCGTCCAGCGTGATCACGGTTTCCTCGCCGCGCACGGCGGCCGAGGGCTTGAGCGGCTTCTTGCCGCCCATCTTCTTGCGCAACACATCGCGTGCCTGCGGCAGCGGCACCGACTCGGTATCGGGCTCGCTGACCCAGTTGGCGTTGCGGTACAGGCCCTTCTCGATCAGGCCCGCCAGCTGGTCCGGGGTATCGATGATGGTGCCGCGCGCCAGCAGCAACCGTCCCTCGTCGTTGTAGATCGGCCAGGGCGCGGCCTTGCCCAGCATCAGCTCGGACGCCCGTACCGGCACCAGGGAAGTCGTGCTGGACATGTCAGGCGCCCCCTTGCTGGCCGGCAGCGGCCTCGGCTGCCGCTGCTGCACGACGGGCATCCTGCTCGCGGAAGAAGGCCTGCACCACCTCCAGCTCGCGGGTGCGCTTGAAGGGGGGCAGGCTCTGCCAGATGCGGCGGCCGTAGTTCTTGGTGATGATGCGCGGATCGCAAATCATCAGCACGCCACGGTCGCCCTCGTCGCGGATCAGGCGCCCCGCCCCCTGCTTGAGGTTGATGATGGCTGACGGCAGCTGATGATGGACGAAGCCGTTGAGGCCCTGTTTTTCCATCTCGCTGATGCGCGCGGCCAGTACTGGATCGTCCGGCGGCGAGAACGGCAGCTTGTCGATGATCACCAGCGACAGTGCATCGCCGCGCACGTCCACGCCTTCCCAGAAGCTCTGGCTGCCGATCAGCACGCCATTGCCGGCGGCGCGGAAGCGATCCAGCAATTCGGTGCGTCCCGCCTCGCCCTGTACGAACAGCGGGAAGGCATGGCCACGCGCCGCGAACTCGACGCGCAGGCGCTCGGCCGCGCGATTGACCGCACGCAGCGTGGTGCACAGGAAGAAGCAACGTCCGCCCGCCGCCTCGATGGTCGGCAGCGCGGCGTCGATGACGGCGTCGGTATATTCGAAGGAATTGGGCTGCGGCAGGTTCTGCGGGACGTACAGGATGCCCTGCTCGCCATAGTTGAACGGACTCGGCCAGGACTGCGCCGGCGCATTCCACAAGCCCATCTGGGCGGCGTAGTGGTTGAAGTCCTTCTTCACGGCCAGCGTGGCCGAGGTAAAGATCCAGGAACGCGGCACGCCTTCGCGCTGCTTGTTGAAGATGGGCGCAATCGACAGCGGCGTGCGATGCAGTTGCAGCGAGGACTGGAAGGCCTCCAGCCACAGCACATAGAAGGGTTTCCGTGCCGGTTCTTCCTGCGCATCCTCCCCAGGCTTGCCCTCCTGCGCAGGAACCTCGTTCTTGTCCTCACCCTGCGCCTTGGCTGCCTGCTCTTCCGGCGCGCTCCAGTTTTCCAGCTGGCGCAGCAATTCATTGGCGCGGTCGCGACACTGCTCGATGGTCTCGGCGCGCTCGGCCTGCTTCTCCAGCACGGTGATCATGTCGTCCATGCAGTCCTTGAGCGTATCCAGGGCCGGGAAGAAAGCACTGGAGGAGGCGATCTGGTTCAGCGCCAGCCGCACCGATTCTTCCGGGAAGGCCAGCCGCAGGTCACGCGCGGCGCGCTCCACGGTCGATACCAGGCGCGGCCAGTCGGCGCCATCACGGGCATGGGCCAGGCCTTCGGCCAGCACGTCGCGGCACAGCTCCAGGATCTGCGAGGTGGACACGGTCTCCCCGAAGAAGAGCGTGGCCGTATCCGGCAACTGGTGGGCCTCGTCGAAGATGACCGTATTGGCCGAGGGCAGCAGCTCGGCGACACCGGTATCCTTCAGGGCCACGTCGGCGAAGAACAGGTGGTGGTTCACCACCACCACATCGGCCTGCTGTGCCTCCTTGCGGGCCTTCATGACGAAGCAATCCTGGTAGTACTGGCATTCGGCGCCGAAGCAGGTATCCCGGGTGGAGGTCACCAGGTTCCATACCGACGCCGTCTCCGGTACCTTGGTCAGCTCGGCCTTGTCGCCCGATGAGGTCGATTTCATGAAGCGCGAGATCTCGCGCAGGTAACCCACGTCCTCGCGCGCGGTCAGGCGACCGTTCTGCAAGGTGCGTTCCAGGTGGAAATGGCAGACGTAATTGCTGCGCCCCTTGAGCAGCGCCACCGAGACCGGCGCATGCAGCGCCTTGCGCACGGTCGGGATGTCGCGGTTGTAGAGCTGGTCCTGCAGGGTCTTGGTACCGGTGGAAACAATCACCTTGCCGCCCCACAGCAGGGCCGGCACGAGATAGGCGAAGGTCTTGCCCGTGCCGGTACCAGCCTCGGCAATCAGCGTGCCTTGCGCCGCAATGGCCGAGGCGATGGCCTTGGCCATCTCGGTCTGGGCATGGCGCGGCCGGTAGCTGCCCACCGCTCCGCCCAGCGGGCCGCCGGCACCGAACAGTTGTTCGATCTCGGCATCATGGATGCCCGGTTCATCCGGCGCCGCCCCATCCACGGGAGCGATGTTGGCACTGCTGTCGACGATGTCGGCGTGGGCTTCTGGGGCTGTCACTGCGGCAAACCTGTAGGAAAAAGACAAGCGGCGCAGGCTAGGAAACAACCTGCGGACGAACCCGCGGACGGGAACAAGACGCTATTTTACGCGGAGTCGGGGCAGCCCTCCCGGTTCTCCGGGTCAGGCGCCGTCGGCACTGCCGCAATGCGAGACTGCGGGCGGGCCAGGCGGGAATATCAGGCGGGAATATCGGGCACCAGCTGCATCTTCAGCAGGGCGATGTGGTCCTTCAGTTGCAGCTTGCGCTTCTTGAGGCGGCGCAGCTGCAGGTCTTCCGAGCGGACGTCACGCAACAGCAGGTCGATCACGTTATCGAGATCACGGTGCTCGACTTCGAGTTCGATGATGCGGCGCTGGATGTCTTCGCGATGCGTACTGGTCATGATGGTCCACGGGTAACTGGGCTGACTGCTAGTGTAATCGAGCCGCCTGCGCACGCCAATCGGCACGCGCAGGCGCTCAAGCTGGCCGGCTTACTGGGCTGCAGGGGTCGTGGTGGTCGACTCCTGCTGCTGGTTCTTCTTGCGCTCGGCGCGCTCCCGTTCATTCTCGGCCTTCTTGCGTTCCACCTCCAGGCGGTGCTCCTCGGCTTCCTTGATGCGGCGCTGACGCTCGACGGCGTTGGCGGCGCGCTCGGGTGCCTGAGCGGCATCCTCGGCCTGCTGCTGGCGTACCTTGGCATCATGCTCGCGCACCCGCAAGTCGGCCGGCACATCCTTGTTCTGGTCGATGCGCTGCTGTACTTCGTTGTTCTTGGCCCGGCTTTCCTGCACCTTGCGGGCGGAGTCGATCTCCTTCTGCTTCTGGTCGGCCAGGCGGCGCGCGGCGTCTTCCTCGTCCTTGGCGTGCTGCTCGGCCAGGGAACGGTCGCGGTCGTCGACGGTGGCCTGACGCTGGAACACATTGGCCTCATACTCGACCTGCTTGATGGCCTTCTCGGCCACGCGCTTGCGGTCCTTGGCGGCCTCCAGGCAAGCCGACACCAGGAACTTGGGATAGCAGGCGCGCTGGTCCAGGATATAGCGGATATCCAGCACCTGGCGGTCCTCGCTGGCCTCGTCCAGTGCCTGCTGCGCCATTTCCACGGACTTGATGGAGCCAGCCGGATAGCGCTGGTGGATCGGCGCACGCGCCTCCAGTTCGTCGAAGCGTTCGCGGCTTATCGTCGGCACATACTGCGGCTGGGCCGGGGCGGTCTTGGCCGGGGCAGGAGACTGCGCTGCCGATCGCGTCGCCGCCGACATGCCACTGGTACTCTGCAGCCCCTGGGCGCCGCAACTGGCGGCCGCCAAGGCCAGCGTCAGGCCGCACAGGGAAAGCGAGACGCCCTTGGCATTGGCATTGGCATTGGCATTGGCATTGGCAAAAAGACCTTGCATCGTGTTCTTGTTCATCTGGTGATTGTTCATGAGAGGCTGTCGGCGATGGAACGGCGATCCGCTTCCAGGTATTCCTTCGACTGCATCTCAATGATACGTGAAACGGTGCGGTGGAACTCATTGGACAGGGTTCCCACGGTGTAAAGCTCGTCCGGCTCGACCGCCGCCGACATGATCAGCTTGACCTTGTGGTCGTAGAAGACGTCGATCAGCCAGGTAAAGCGGCGCGCCTCCGAGGACATCGCTGCCGACATGCGCGGAATGCCCGAGAGGATCACGGTCTGGAAGCGGCTGGCCAGTTCCAGGTAGTCGTTCTGCGAGCGCGGTCCGCCGCACAGGGTAGCGAAATCGAACCAGATGGCGCTACCACCCCGACGCAGGGCGCGGATCTCGCGGGCCTCGATATGCACGCGCGGATCTTCGTCCCCGGCCTCGGCCACGGCGGCGAAGGCTTCACGCAGCTCTTCGTCGGTCTTGGCGTTGAGCGGGGTGTGGTAGACCTTGACCTGCTCCAGCACCCGCTTGCGATAGTCGATGCCGGCGTCGATGTTCATGACGTCCAGCCTTTCCTTCAACAGCGCAATGGTCGGCAGCATGCGGTCACGGTGCAGGCCATCCGGATAGAGTGTGCCGGGCTCGTAGTTGGAGGTCATGACAAAGGACACGCCATTGTCGAACAGACCCTTCAGCAGGTTGTAGAGGATCATCGCATCGGCGATGTCGGAGACGTGGAATTCGTCGAAGCAGATCAGGCGGTATTTCTTGGCGATGCGCTTGGCGACCTCGTCGAGCGGGTCCGAGATGCCCTTCAACTCGTCGAGTTGGCGATGCACATCGCGCATGAATTCATGGAAGTGCAGGCGCGTCTTGCGCACCACCGGCACCACCGAATAGAAGCTGTCCATCAGGAAGGACTTGCCACGCCCCACCCCACCCCACATGTAGACGCCGCGCGGCACGGCCGGCCGGCTAATCAGGCGCTTGAAGGTCGAGGCGCGCTGCGCCTTGTAGGCAACCCATTCCTCGTAGGCGCGCTGCAGGCGCTCGATGGCGCGCAACTGCGCCTCGTCGGATTGGTAACCGCGCTGGGACAGCGAGTGTTCGTAGAATTGACGGACATCCATGGTGTGGTCTTGTAAAACGACAATGGGCGAGCCAGGCTCGCCCATTGGATTGGCATCGGTCTCAATGCTCAATACGCGGGCGGCACGACAGCTCTGGCTGGCATGAGCGACGCGTATTGTCGCATTGATCGCACATCAGAAGTTCAATGCGCGCTTGTCCACGGCCAGCGCCGCTTCCTTGGTCGCTTCGGACAGCGAGGGGTGAGCGTGGCAGATACGGGCGATGTCTTCGGAGGAAGCGCGGAACTCCATCGCCACCACGGCTTCCGAAATCAGTTCGGAGGCCATCGGGCCGACGATGTGCACGCCCAGGATTTCATCGGTCTTGGCATCGGCCAGGAACTTGACCATGCCCGAGGTATCGCCCAGCGCGCGTGCGCGGCCGTTGGCCAGGAACGGGAAGGTACCGGCCTTGTACTGCACGCCTTCGGCCTTCAGTTGCTGCTCGGTCTTGCCGACCCAGGCGATTTCCGGCGAGGTGTAGATGACCCAGGGGATGGTGTTGAAGTTGACGTGACCGTGCTGGCCAGCGATACGCTCGGCCACGGCAACGCCTTCTTCCTCGGCCTTGTGGGCCAGCATCGGACCGCGCACCACGTCACCCACCGCCCACACGTTGGGCAGGTTGGTCTTGCAGTCGCCGTCCACGGCGATGAAGCCGCGCTCGTCCAGCTGCAGGCCCACGCCTTCGGCGTTCAGGCCGATGGTGTTGGGGGTACGGCCGATGGAGACGATCAGCTTGTCGAACTCACCCTTCTGCGCTTCACCCTTGGCATCGGTGTACTCCACCGAGACGCTGTTCTTGCCAGCCTTGATGGCGCCGATCTTGACACCCAGGTTCACCGCCAGACCCTGCTTGGTCAGCAGCTTCTGGGCTTCCTTGGCGATCTGCTCGTCCACTGCACCCAGGAAGGTCGGCAGCGCTTCCAGCACGGTCACTTCCGCGCCCAGGCGACGCCACACCGAACCCATTTCCAGGCCGATCACGCCGGCACCGATCACGCCCAGCTTCTTGGGCACTTCGGAGATGGCCAGTGCGCCGGTGTTGGAGAGGATCAGCTTTTCGTCGAACTCGGCGCCCGGCAGTGCACGGGCGTTGGAGCCGGTTGCCACGATGACGTGCTTGGCGGTGATGGTTTCTTCGGCAGCGCCGGCGACCTTGACTTCGTAACCGTTGGCGTCACCCTTGACGAAGGAGCCGCGGCCGTGGAAGAAGGACACCTTGTTCTTCTTGAACAGGTACAGGATGCCGTCGTTGTTCTGCTTGACCACGGTGTTCTTGCGACCCAGCATCTTGTCCAGGTTCAGGCCCAGACCCTTGACTTCGATGCCGTGCTCGGCGAAGCCGTGGCTGGCGTGCTCGTAGTGCTCGGAGGATTGCAGCAGCGCCTTGGAGGGGATGCAACCGACGTTGGTGCAGGTACCGCCCGGTGCGGGACCGCCCTTCTCGTTCTTCCATTCGTCGATGCAGGCGGTGTTGAAGCCCAGTTGCGCTGCGCGGATGGCAGCGATGTAGCCGCCGGGGCCGCCACCGATGACGACGACGTCAAAATTCTTGCTCATGTGTGTATTCCTGATTCGTTGTGCGCATCCGCTTCAGCCGAAGCGGATGCAAAAAGGCGCTGAATGCCTGGGGGCCGTTCAGCGCCTAGCTCACGCCGTGATGGCCGGTTGCTTACAGATCCAACAGCAGACGAGCGGGATCTTCCAGGGCTTCCTTGATGGCCACCAGCGACAGGACGGCTTCGCGGCCGTCGATGATGCGGTGGTCATAGGACAGCGCGAAGAAGTTGATCGGACGGACCACGACCTGACCGTTTTCGACCACAGCGCGTTCCTTGGTGGCGTGGATGCCCAGGATCGCCGATTGCGGCGGGTTGATGATCGGGGTCGTCAGCATGGAAG